>DATAJQ010000212.1:0-26009 GCA_036262095.1 Chitinophagaceae bacterium
TTGCTGGCAGCAACAAACCCCCAGAAAAAGAACACGGTAACGAGGGTTCCGAATTGCGACCATTTTGTTTGCTGATTCATAGCAATCAAGAATTTTAAATTAATTAGGCCTCAAAATAGAAATAAATCAGGTAGCGAAAAATTTTTAATTATAAAAAGCCCTTAATGAAAAAAACCACTTAATTTGAAAGGAATTCTTCTCAGCTCAAATTTTTTGAATGGAAATTGTACACGTCGCGGCAGAATGTTATCCCGTAGCCAAAGCAGGAGGATTAGGGGATGTAGTAGGGTCCCTCCCAAGGTACCAGGCAGAATTGGGTCATGTAGCCAAAGTGGTAATGCCCATGTACCGCACCAAATTCCTGTATGATAATAACTGGGAACTGGTGCATGAAGGTGGCCAGCATCTCGGCTCTCACTGGTTTCATTACAGCATTATAAGGGAAAAGACCAATAAGCTTGGTTTCGATCTTTACCTTGTTGATATCAATGGACTGCTTGACCGCGAAAAGATATATGGTTATGATGACGATACTGAAAGGTTCGTCGCTTTCCAGATAGCTGTTTGCGACTGGCTCAACCACTGGCAACATACACCCGGTGTGATCCATTGCCATGATCATCATACAGGACTTATTCCCTTTATGATGAAATATTGCTATGCTTTTAAGGACAAGCTTGCAGGAGTGCCCAGTGTATTCACTGTACACAACGGGCAGTATCAGGGTTGGATCGGCTGGGACCGCTATTATTTTATTCCCGCTTATGATAGCTGGAACTGGGGCATGCTGGATTGGGACAATACCATTAATCCCATGGCTTCTGCCGTAAAATGCGCCTGGAAGGTTACCACGGTCAGCCATAGCTACCTGGAAGAATTACGTTATGCTGCCAATGGGCTGGAAAATCTTTTCCATTATGAAATGGGCAAGAGCAGCGGCATACTGAATGGCATCGATACCAAAGTATGGAATCCGGAAACAGATAGTTATATTATCCGGAATTATGACAGGGAGCTGGTAGAAAAAGGAAAGAAGAAAAATAAAAAAGAACTCTGCGGACAATTCGGGCTTGATCCGGAAAAACCACTGGTCGCTTTTATTGGCCGCCTGGTAGGGGAGAAGGCAGCAGACCTGTTGCCCGATGCAATCAGCCAGTCCATTTACCAGCATCATGGCAAAGCCAATTTTATAGTATTGGGATCAGGTGAACCTGATCTTGAAGATCAGTTGGACCAGATGAAGCACCGCTTCAATGGGTATTTTAATTCCTATATAGGGTATAGTGAGGCACTCAGCCACCTCATTTATGCCGGATCTGATTTTTTGCTGATGCCCAGCCGCGTGGAGCCTTGCGGACTGAACCAGATGTACGCATTACGCTATGGTACAGTTCCGATGGTGAGAAGCGTGGGCGGATTAAAAGATACGATCACTGACTTCGGCGACTGGCAGGGCTTCGGCATCCGTTTTGATCAGGCATCTGTAGGAGATATCACTTATTCAGTAGGAAGGGCGATCGATCTGTACATGCATAAACCTGACCTGTATTCCTGGATGCGATCGCATATGATGACCATTGATCATTCATGGGATTCTGCAGCACAACAATACATTGATCTGTACCAGTCTTTGCAAAAACAATAAATTAAAAAGAAAGTAAAAATTTAAAAGTAAAAAAGACTCTTTTATCAGCAGGTATTTTGATTTTTTACTTTTAAATTTTGAATTAACTTCCACCACATGACCCTTAAAAATGTTTGCCTATGTCTATCTCTAAGGAAATAGTGAGCGTGATCCTTGGCGGAGGTGCCGGATCAAGATTATATCCTTTAACAGCAAGCCGCTCCAAACCCGCTGTGCCTATTGCCGGTAAATACCGCCTGGTGGATATACCCATCTCCAATTGCATGAACTCCGGCATTAACCGGATGTTTGTATTAACGCAATTCAATTCTGCCTCACTCAACCGTCATATCAAGAACACCTATCATTTCAGCGCATTCAGTACAGCTTTTGTGGATATCCTGGCTGCCGAACAAACGCCGGATAATCCGACATGGTACCAGGGCACAGCAGATGCGGTAAGGCAAAGTCTTCGTCATATTGCCCCTTTTGACAGCGATTATGTGCTGATACTTTCCGGCGACCAGCTTTACCAGATGGATTTTCAGGATATGCTGGACAATCATAAAAGAACGGGAGCAGATATCACGATAGCGACCATTCCTGTGGGCGACCGTGAAGCACCGGAGTTTGGCATCCTTAAGGAAGAAAAAGGACTGATCAAATCATTCATTGAAAAACCCAAACGCGAAGTACTGGCAGATTGGACAAGCGATACAGGAGAAGAAATGAGAAAGGCCGGCAGAAACTACCTGGCGTCGATGGGTATATATATATTCAACAGGGAACTGTTGTTTGATTACCTGCAGAATGATTACCAGGAAGCAACAGACTTTGGAAAAGAGATCATTCCGCAATCCATCAATAAATGCACAGTGGCCAGTTACCAGTACGATGGTTACTGGACAGATATCGGTAATATCTATTCCTTCTTCGAAGCTAACCTCGGCCTTACCGATGATATACCGGAATTTAATTTGTTTGACAATACCCGTTCCATCTACACCCGTGCCCGCATGCTTCCGCCAGCGAAAGTAAGCGGCTCAATGTTAATAAAGACGGTGATCGCTGAAGGTTCCATTATCAATGCAGCAAGAATGGAAAAATGTGTGGTTGGTATCCGTTCGCGTGTAGGGCATGGTTCTACTGTTATCAACAGCTATATCATGGGTAGCGATTATTATGAAACCCTGGGGGATATCGCAGAAGACCAGTCGAAAGGAATCCCTTTACTGGGTATCGGCAACGAATGTTTTATCCAGAATGCGATCCTCGATAAGAACTGCCGCATTGGTAATAACGTAAATATTAATGGCGGTACGCACCTGGAGAATACAGATCAGCCGCTTTATACCATCAAGGATGGCATTGTGGTGATCAAAAAAGGCGCGATCCTTCCCAATGGATTTTCTATAGGCGGCGAATAAGCTAATTCAAAAGTTAAAAGTCAAAATTCAAAATTGCTCCTGGCCAACAAGTGCGGTTTTGAATTTTGACTTTTAATTTTTGAATTTGAGATGAAATGTGTACATGTTACATATTCTCTGTATCTTCCCTCCCGGGCGGACGGCCGCCTGCCACCGTTTAAAAACAGCGATTGCTTATGTCAACTTCATTCACCGGCGTTAAACCCCGGTTAAGCCTGGCCCAGATCATCAACATGAGTGTAGGCTTTTTCGGCATCCAGTTCGGCTGGGACCTTCAACGCGCCAATATGGGCCGGATCTACGAGAACCTGGGTGCTCATCCTGAAGAAGTTCCCCTGCTTTTCCTGGCCGCTCCGCTTACAGGACTGATCGTACAACCTATCATCGGTTATTTGAGCGACAGAACCTGGCATCCCCGTTGGGGAAGGCGCAGGCCTTATTTTATGATAGGCGCTATATTAAGCTCGATCGCGCTTGTGTTCATGCCGCACAGCAGCGCCTTATGGATGGCTGCCGGCTTACTTTGGATACTGGACACCTGCGGCAATATCGCTATGGAGCCTTTCCGCGCTTTTGTAACAGATAAGTTGCCCGATTCGCAGGTAAACCGTGGCTTCATCATGCAAAGCCTAATGGTGGGGATTGGTGGCAGCATTGCTTCTGCCTTGCCCTGGATCATGCGCAATGTTTTTGCAGTTTCCAATACAGCTGAAAAAGGAGTGATACCGGAAAATGTAAAATGGTCATTCTATCTGGGTGCCTTCTTTTTTCTTTCTGCTGTATTATATACGGTATTTACCACTAACGAATATCCACCCACAGAGGAGGAGAAAAAAGACCTGGAAAAAGAATCAAAAAAAGGCTTTGCCGGCGGCGTGAAAGAAATATTCAGTGCTCTTGTTAATATGCCTTCGCAAATGAAAAGGGTAGCCCTTGTCCAATTCTTTACCTGGCCCGCATTGTTCTTAATGTGGTTTTATTATACCACGGCTGTTGCCATCAATGTATTTCATGGCGTAGATAACAATGATCCTGTATATGCAAAGGGGGCCGACTTTGCAGGCCTTACACTGGCTTTTTATAATGTGGTCACTTTTTTCTTCGCTTTGATACTTCCTTTTATTGCAGACAAACTTGGCCGTAAGCTCACACATTCTTTATGCCTTTTGGTAGGAGCGTTAGGGCTTATCAGTGTAAGCTGGGTGGAAAACAAGAACCTTCTTTTTGTTTCAATGGCAGGCGTTGGCATTGCATGGACCAGTATTTTATCCATGCCCTATGCGATGCTGAGCGGCAGCCTTCCCCGTAATAAAGTAGGTATCTATATGGGTATCTTCAATTTCTTTATTGTATTACCCGAGATCATTGCCTCCCTGGGCTTTAAAGGGATCATGAAGAATGTGCTTCATAATGACCGTATGCTGGCTATCCAGGTAGGTGGGGTGTTATTGATATTCGCTGCAATATTGTGTTACATGCTTGTGAAAGAAACCCCGAAGGGAAGTGAAGAAGAAACGATCAAGCTGGAAATGGAAGAACAACGTTCGGTATAAGCCGACCAAACCAATAAATAATAAGCACATGAAAAAGGCTTTTGCTTTTATCCTTTGTTATTTCGTAGTATTTGCCTGCATAGCCCAGGAGATGCATCTTTATCCGTCAAACTGGTTTGCCGGCCTTAAGAATCCCAAGCTCCAGTTGATCGTTCACCAGGAAGGTATTGCCAACAAAATACCCATGTACAAGCTTTCAACAGCAGGTATGAAACTGGCCGATGGCGTTACGCTTAAAATGGTGCACCGGGTAGAAAGCCCCAATTATGTTTTTCTTGACCTGGTGATCGATAAAAATGCAAAGCCGGGTATGCGCACTTTCAATTTGGGAAAGGTGCAGGTAAAATATGAGCTGAAAGCAAAACATTCCGGCAATGGTAAAACAAGAGTGCTTGGTGTTTCATCAAAAGATTTTATTTACCTGATGATACCCGATCGCTTTGCCAATGGCGATCCTTCCAATGATATCATCAAAGGCTACCGTGATGAAACGATTGACCGTGCCAATAAATTTTCCCGACATGGTGGTGATTTCAAAGGTGTGGAAGATCACCTGGACTATTTTAACCAGTTAGGCGTTACAGCCATCTGGATGACACCGGTGATCGAAAACAATGTGAGCCTGATGCATGAATGGGGAAACAATGTAGCCGGTTATCACGGTTATTGGTTCACCGATCACTATGAAGTAGATAAGAGATTGGGTGGAAATGAAGGATACCGGCAGCTCAGTGATGCTGCGCATAAAAAAGGTATCAAGATTATCCAGGACGCCGTATACAACCACGTGAGCAAGGAACACTGGTCTGTGCTTGACCCGCCTTCCAGCGACTGGCTGAATAACTGGCCAACATTCACCACTCCGCATCACCGCGAAGAAGTGCTGTTTGATCCATATTCATCGGCGCATGATAAAAAGATCATGCTGGACGGCTGGTTTACTGACCACCTTCCTGATCTCAATCAACGCAATCCTTTTGTAGCTAATTTTCTTATCCAGCATGCTATCTGGAGCACCGAGATGTTTGGAATAGATGGCTGGCGTGTGGATACCTATAAATATTGCGATGAGCAATTTCTCAATAATGTCAACAATGCCCTGTATGCAGAATTCCCCGGTATTACGGTTTTTGGAGAAGCATGGGTGAACTCGGTTGTTGGCAACGCTTATTTTACGAAGAACAATTTGAACGCACCTTTCAGTCATAATGCCAATGGTGTGATTGATTTTCAAAGCTGCTTCGCCATGCTTTCTGCGATGAACCTTTCCAAGGGTTGGACGGAAGGGGTGAATAAAATATACATGACACTGAGCCAGGACCTTGTTTATAAAAACCCCATGAACAATTGCATCTTCATGGACAATCATGATATGGACAGAGTGTTTTCCGTGGTAGGAGAGGATTGGGATAAATTGAAAATGGGTTTCAACTGGCTGATGACCCTGCGCGGTATCCCACAATTGTACTACGGCACTGAAGTGCTGATGAAAAACATGAAGACCACAACGGATGCCATGGTCCGTGAAGATTTTCCTGGCGGCTGGAAAGAAGATCCGGTCAATAAATTCATGGATGCCGGAAGAACAGCCCCTGAAAAAGAAGCATTCAACTACTTAAGTGCTTTAGCCCGTTTCCGCAAAACATCTTCCGCTTTGACCAGCGGGAAGACCATGCAGTTTGTACCAAAGGACGGGAACTATATTTATTTCCGGTATGATGCAAAGCAAACAGTAATGGTGATCGCCAATACAGGCGATAAGCCTGCAAAGCCAGACTGGTCTGTGTATCAGGAAAGGACTGGCGGTTTCACCAGGATTAAAAATGTAGTTACTGGCGAGGTAAAACCTCTTGAAGGTTTTGAGATCAAGCCAAAAGAAAGCTTTGTGTTTGAGCTGATGAAATAGATAGCATGCAGAATTGAACCGGCATTGTACTTCCTGCTTGTACCTAAAAGGAGGTATTGCGGTTTACCGATGGGAGTATTACTTTTCAGGGAACGTGTACCTATGATCAGAAGGATATTGCTTGCGACGTTTGTTGCATTTATGACATTTCAGGTAAGTTCACAGGATGGGCCTGCTTTTCCGGAAACACAGGATACCGGATTTGCAGAGACCGTTCGATTCATTCAACGCAAAATCCATTGCTGTTCCGTCTCTTTTTCTCCGTCTGTTAAACGAAGAGTAGACAGCATTTCGATTGTTATCAGCGGTGATGTAACTCTCTATTATTCGGATAATAAGCCCCCGCAAACTTTCAACCTGCTGAAATTATATAAGGAGACGGATGAAAGTGCAGGTATGGATACTATCTTGAATGGAAAGTATATCCAGTTTCATGTTAACGCTGATAAGATCAATCTTATACATTTTGCGACTGCAGCTGATGCCCGGGAAGCATATTTTGCTTTTCATGAATTACAGATCTTTTGTAAAAAGGAAATATTGAAATCCAATGATCGCCCTCCGGCGGCAACCTATTTTATAAACCGCGGTGCGGTCGTCAAAACGGAAAATGAAATGTTGCTCAACAGTATCCGTTGTGTAGATAAGATGAAGGAAGGAGATACGGTGATCAGCGTCAGCAGCAGGGGTGAAGGCTGGCTGGATAAGGACTCAGTGCCTGTTGGCCAATGGAGCTTTTATTCGAATGACGGGCAGGGCAGGGAGTTTCTTTTTAAGTCAGGCGCATATTCTCATACAGTACCTGCAATGTTTGAGGTAAGAAACATTGACAGCACCGAACTTTCCGATAAGTACCGTCTTTCTTTTTGCACCTTACAGCAAGATCATGTGAGAACGATCCCTTTCATTAAAGCAAACAACTGGAACTATTATCATCCTGACGGCCAATTATGGAAGAGTGTGAACTACCTTGTTAATGGGATTCCCATTCTGACAAGCATAATTATAACCGGTGTGGGAGACCATCCATCTACCACTCTTGCAGTGCTATTAAAAGAGAATCGTGATGAATGGACAAATGAGGACCTGAGCAGTCATGATTTTAAATAACAAAGGCCAATACCATTTTCTTTCCCCAGGCTTCTCCACGGCTTAATGCTTTATCCAGTAAGTTCAGGAATTCTGTCTTATTTGTTTTTTTCCCTTTGCTGGCAGGCGTCAATGCTTTTGGTGTTACAGTGTTGAGGGCCTGCACTCTTGTAGCAAACCAGGTGGTATGCAGGCGCGGGATGCCGACGCCCAGTATCATACCTGGCAGGCCGGTAATGCTTTCGGGGCCGCCATTTACCATGATCTCGTCTGTATAAAAAGCAAATACCGCTACTGTATCATATAATATCCCGATCGCTTTTCTGCATTCAAAACCTGCTATGATTCTTGTATCAGGTGTCAGCTTCCATTTGATTGTTGAAAGACTGTCCTGTATCAGGAAAGTTTCTTCAAACACAGGTTTTTGAGAAGTGGTAGTGCCTGCTGTATAATCGTTGTAAATGACGTTCTCATCAGCAAAGGGCTGCCACCACATGCCTCGGGGCATTTCTGCTTCTTTCGTGCGTTTATACAGCGATTGTTTGCCATCACTGGTAAAATTGAAATAGCTGACCGTTTCTTTGGGCATATGATCTTTTACCTGCTCAAACCACTGCGGTTCTATTTCCTTCATCAGTGGCCATATAGATACGGTTTTGGCAAAATCAATGCTCACTTTGTCAAGGAAGATCTGTTGCGCCTTTGCTGTAAAGGAAACCGCAAGGATAAAAAGGCTGATATAAATTCGTTTGCTCATCTTGTTTCGGTTATAGGATGAAATATCTTTTAGAAGTTATTTAGAGCCGGGCATTTTATTGAATGTCCAGCTAAGCTGAAGCAGGAAATACCTTGCCAGCCTGTCATAACGTTCTTCATTGATAAAAGTGCTGTTGATCGTCCGGTTAAAGCCGATATTCTTGTTCAGGATATCATGAGCGATCGCGCTAAGTCGAAGCGATTTGTCTTTCAGGAATTTCTTTGTCAGTTGTGCATTCCAAACAATAATGCTCACATTGTCATTGAATGTTGGTGTTTTCTGACGGAGATTGAAATCTGCATCGGAATCGATCTCCAGGTTCCAGGGAAGTTTCAGCCATCCATTAACCCTTCCGCCATAAGACCAGTAATTGTTATTGGCAGTAGGCCGCAGTGATGATTTGGACAGATTGCGGCTGATATTGGGGCCGACATAAAAATTGTATTTGTCCTGTGCAGAATAACGGATGCCATAACCCAGTGTAAGGGTAGAATAAGTGTTAACATTCCTTTCCCCATTGATAAAGTTGACAGACCGGCCTCCATTTGCGCTGGGTTGGATTTCATGGCTCAGCTTTTTGTCGCCCTGGCCAGAATTCCAAACGCTCCAGAAATAATAGTTGTAGTTGCCATTAACATTTATCGGGTAATAGGTCCTTTTGCCAGATTCAAGATCAACATCACTGAAATTGGTGATAGCATTATTATTAAAAGTAACGCCCAGGTTAGCGAAGGTGTATTTTCCGCTCAGCACTTTGTAATCGTTGAAACTAAGGCCGATACTGTGATTGAACCCAACTTTAAGATCAGGATTACCAATGTAGATATCCAATGGGTTACTGTTATTGGGCAATGGCTGCAGTTGGCTCAGGGTTGGCTGCACGGTATTACCGCGGTAAGAGATGGAAAGACCTGACTGGTTAGTCAGTTTATAACCAAACTGCGCTGTAGGGGTGAAGCCTGTGAAGTTATATCTCGTCCTGGTATTCTGGTCGAGATTCTTCATGTTAAGACGGATGGCTGAAAGGCCTGTACCCAATACCAGCCGCAGTTTTTTACCCATATACCGGGCAGTCAGAGTTCCGCTGTTAGAAGTGGCATCCAGGTCAAAATTATTGCTGAATAAAGGGTTATAGTCGGTGTACTTTCCATCCACGTCTTTATCGTAGCTATTGCGGTGAGAATTGGAAACATTTTTATTGAAGCTGTATTCCGCCACCAGGTTCCATTCATTGCTGAGCGGCTCGTTGTAAGTGATCTTGGTACCGTAAGTAGTGGAGTTGCCGGTATTGATCTTTTGCTGATCGGTAAGGTCTGTTGAATCAAGCAGATTGTTCTTATAAAATTTGGTAGTAGAAGTAAGTAAAGCAGTCGATTCATCTTCGATCAGGCCCAGTCTCAAAGTCGCCATTAATTGGCGATTCTTTTTCTTGAACAATTGCTTATACATAAGTGTATTGTCCAGTTGCTTTTTGGTAGAGTTGGTTTGATTGAAGCGGCTGTTATTATTTAAAAGAACACTGTCTCTGAAAGACTCGCTATAGCTATCCGTATAAGTGTCTTTCAGTTTGTAAGAACCCGCTACAGTGTATTTAAAAGAAGTCAGCGAGTCTAGTTTCCATTCGTATTTTCCATTTGCTGAATGTTGTTGGGTCAGGCCTTCTGAACGGGAAGTGGAATTATTGGTAAGCGTAGTGTCTTTCAGCAAGGTTTGTGACAGGGTAGTAGTGGTATTTTTTGTACCGAGCCTGTTGTAGAGATAGGAAAGGTTCAGCTTATGCTTGTCCTCATTCCATTTATTGCCATACAGTGCACCAACCGTATGCGCATTGGGAATGCCGCGGAGATTCCAGTCGTTGAATTCATTGTCACCATCGCCATAGCTGTAATAATAACCGCCGATTTCGTCATACTCCATATCTTCTTCAACGCCCATCTTATTCCTCTCTTCCCACCCCAGGCTTCCGGTATTCACGTTGCTCTTGGTGCCGTATACCGATATTTTCTGGCTGCCCTTGAAATTGTTGAACATCAGTTTGCCATTGTGGAGCTTATCGAAATTGCTGCTTGCTTCCGCTTTTCCGAAGTAACCTTTCTTGGCACTTTCTTTCAGTTTGATATTAATGGTCTTGTTCCCATCGCCGGCTGCACCAATGCCTTTCAGTTGGTCCTGCTCTGTTTTGGTATCATACACCTGCACTTTGTCTACAGCTTTGGCGCCTATATTTTGTGTAGCTATTGTTGGGTCGGCACCAAAAAACTCTTCACCATCTACCAGCACTTTATCAACCCTTTTCCCCTGTGCGGTTATTTCACCTTTGCTGTTGACCTGCATGCCGGGAATTACTTTCAGCAGTTCTTCCACAGTAGCGCCTTCACGCACTTTAAAGCTGTCGGCATTGAACTCGGTTGTATCGCCCTTTATTTTGATGGTATTGTTGGCCCTTATGATCACTTCCTGCAATAAAAGGTTTTTAGGGGTGAGAGGGATCGTACCAATATCCAGTTGCTGACCTGCAGGGATGGTTATTTTATCGGAATAATCAGCGAACTTGGGATAACTGACCAGCATGATGTATTCACCACCATCCAGGCGCCCCATGGTGAAATCACCCTTTGTATCAGTGCGGACATATTTCACCAGCACAGAATCGGAAGGGCGTAAAAGGGTAATCACAGCGTTCGAAAGATTTTTCTTTTCCAGTGTATCGCGGGTGCTTCCTTTAAGAGATGATAGTTGAGAGAAGGCTGTCTGTGAGACACAGATCAGCAGAAAAGCATAGAGTAGTTTTCTCATTGGCGGTTTATATGGTTGGTGATGCAAAGTATTGATTAAGCTGGGTACGCAATTCAATATTTACATGAGCGACACAAAAATGCTGATTTCCGGTTATTTATTGCAACCAGCAAGCTGTTCATCGTGTTAATATTTCAATAAAAAGATGTAAGTTGTAATCAGACGCACAATTCATAAAATTCCATACATAAAATATATGGCCAGCCAGAAAAAAGATATGGGAACTGATATGAAAAAGGGAAATGGAAGAAATAACGAAAAGTTATTGTCGCCATCCGGAGAAGATATCACTCCTTCAAAATATGAGGAAACCCATTTTGTAGATACGACTAAGCCTGTCTGGACTTATTCCTTACTGAATGATGAGGATATCATCAATTTTCAGCAAGGCACACATTATTCCATTTATAAGAAATTCGGATCACATTCCCTGCAGGTAAATAATGTATGGGGGATGTATTTCTGTGTATGGGCTCCCAATGCTACCCGCGTGTCGGTGATAGGTCATTTTAATAAATGGGAACCGCACCTGCATCCCCTTACCCCGCGTTGGGATAAAAGCGGTATATGGGAAGGTTTTATACCAGGCTTCAATCTTGGGGAAGCATATAAATATCATATCACCGGTTTTGAAGAAAGGGAAACGGAGAAAGGTGACCCTCTTGCTAATTTCTGGGAAAAAAGACCTCATACAGCATCTATTACCTGGGATATGTATTATGAATGGCACGACCAGGAATGGATGAACACCCGCCATAAACATAATGCGCTGGATGCTCCCTGGAGCGTATATGAAGTGCATCTTGCCAGTTGGCAAAGACCTGTGCCTACTGATGAAGAGAGTTACAATACATACGATCAGCTATGCGAACTGTTAGTTCCCTATGTAAAAGAAATGGGCTTTACACATGTCGAGTTCATGCCCGTAATGGAACATCCGTTTGATGGAAGCTGGGGTTATCAATGCACCGGTTTTTTTGCGGCTACTTCAAGGTTTGGTGATCCGCAGGGATTGCTGCGTTTGATAGATGCTTTTCATCAACAGGGCATTGGCGTGATCTTCGATTGGGTGCCATCTCATTTTCCTTATGATGCGCATGGCCTGTATATGTTCGATGGCACGCATACATATGAGTATGCCGATATGCGCAAGGGATTTCACCCGGATTGGAACAGTTATATTTTCAATTATAAGAGAGGTGAAGTAAAATCATTCCTGATCAGCAGCGCCCGTTTCTGGTTTGATCTGTTTCATATAGATGGCATAAGGGTGGATGCAGTGAGTTCCATGCTCAAACTGAATTATTCGAGGGAAGAAGGAGAGTGGGAGCCCAATGAATTTGGGGGAGATGGCAACCTGGAAGCGATCGCCTTTTTAAAAGATCTCAATGAAACCATCTTCCGCGATTTTCCTGATGTGCAAACCATCGCAGAGGAAGCTACTGACTGGCCGGGTATATCGAAACCTACCTGGCAGGATGGACTTGGCTTTGGCATGAAGTGGATGATGGGCTGGATGCACGATACATTGGACTACTTTAAACTTGACCCATTGCTGCGACCTGGCTCGCAGGATAAATTCAGCTTCAGCATGATGTATTTCTATGATGAAAACTTTATGCTTCCTTTCAGTCATGATGAAGTAGTGCATGGCAAGAGTCCTATGCTCTATAAAATGCCGGGGGATGAGTGGCAGAAATTTGCCAATCTCCGGTTGATGTATACATATATGTGGACACATCCCGGTGCCAAATTGCTGTTCATGGGTGACGAATTCGGGCAAACTGCTGAATGGAATTATAAAACGGAACTGAGCTGGTCCCTGCTTCAATATGATGGTCACCGGTTATTGAAAGATTGTGTAAGCAGGCTGAACCAGCTTCTTCGTTCTGAGCCTGCCTTGTATGAACTGCAATTTGACCCGGCCGGCTTTGAATGGGTTGACCTGAATCACCGGGCTGAATCAGTGATAGTTTATTGCAGAAAAGGGAAAAAACAGGAAGATGATCTGCTGATCATCCTGAATATGACACCGGTGGTACGGAATGACTGGGAAATATATATAGATGGAAAATTATATACGAAGGAGTTGTTCAATAGTGACAGTTCGTCGTTTTGGGGTACAGGTACTGTTTTTAATCCCGATATCCGGGCCAGCCTGGTGGATAAAGATAAGTTAAGGTATCGTCTGCAGGTAAATTTGCCGGCTCTTGGTGCGGTGATTCTCAAATAAATGCTCTATCTTTAATGTCAATTAGTCATGAACCAGCGTTCATACTATATTTAAAATCCTATTTTAGATCAAATCCGTTCCAATGATCCTTAAAACCCTGCCCGTATTGGGTATATTGTCTTTGTGCAGTTTGGTGGCAGCATCACAATCTTCTGCTACGCCTTCTGATAGTGCTTCTTATTTCCTCGAAAAAGGTTTACAAGAAAAAGCTAATGGCCGTAGGCTGGAGTCTTTCAAGCAATTTGAAAAAGCAGCCACTTATAATCCCAACAATAAAGCTGTAATTACAGAGTTGGCTTCTGCCAGCGTTGACCTGCGCCGTTACCCCCAGGCAAGGGAGTATTACAAGAAACTGGTTGAACTGGGTGATAACAGTGCTGCTACCTACAAGCAACTGATGACCCTGTCGTATAATCTCCGTCAGCAGGATGATGTGCTCCAGTATGCATCCAAACTGAAACAGGCTGATCCTTCAGAAAAAGTGAGCTATTACATTGGTAAAATAAATTACGACCAGGAAAATTATGGTGAAGCGATCAAGCATCTGACCACTGCCGGCAAGGAAGATCCGCAAAATGCGGAAGTGCCCTATATGATGGCGCGTTGCTATGCTGATATGCAGAACTATAAACAAAGCATTCCCTTTTTCCTGAAAGCAATCGAACTGGACCCTTCAAAGAATAACTGGATATATGAACTGAGCCTTATCTACTACGCTATTCATGAAGATAAAAGTGCATTGAAGTATATGCTGCTTGCTGCAGAAAAAGGATATAAAAGAGATAACGAATACCTGGAAAACCTTGGTATCGCTTACCTGAATGCCGGCGAACTGGAACAGGGTGTTGCTATCCTCGGAGAAATATTGAAGAAACGCCCCAGTGATATGAATATCCTCAACATGATGGCTGAAGCATATTATTTCAAAGGCAAATACCAGCAGGCAATGGATTACTGGGACCAGATGCTGGCTTACGATAAAGAAAATGCCTCTGCTTTATACATGATCGGCATGTGTTACCAGAAAAAAGGAGAGAAGGAAAAAGGCCAGCGGCTTTGTGATAAGGCAATTGAGATGGACCCGAGTTTGGCTTCATTGAAGAAGGAGAAGAAATTACCGGGGGGGCTGTAGCTGAGTTGGCAGTCAATAGTCCGGTTCTCAATATTATCAAACAAGCATTACGATACCGTAATGCTTGTTTATATTTTAAGGTAGTTCGGACTATTGACTGCCGACTATCGACTCCCGACTCATTTTACATTCTTTCGGGTACTTTGATTCCCAGTAGCGCCATGCTTCCGGCAATTACATTACCGGTGAGCGCGCTGATCTGTAAACGCAATTGTTTTTTCTGTTCGGATTCTGCATTCAATACAGAGTGGTCAGTGTAGAAAGAACTGAATGTTTTGGCTACATCGTATGCATAGATCGCTACCAGTGATGGGTTGTGGTCCTGGCAGGCTTGCTCTATGATGGTGGAGTATTGTTCCAGCAGTACGATCAGTTCTTTTTCCTTGGGTAATAACTGGCCGTTGGCTTTGCCGCCGATATGATCGGGTGATTCTTTACGGAGGATTGATTTTATCCTTGCATGAATGAACTGGATAAAGGGGCCGGTGAAGCCGTGGAAGTCGATACTGTCTTCAGGGTTGAACACCATTTTCTTTTTGGGATCTACTCTTAACAGGAAGAATTTGAGTGCGCCCAGCGCGATCGTTTCATACAGTTCGTTCAATTCGCCGGGATTGAAGTCTTTTACCTTGCCAAGTTCTTCTGTTTTTTCACGGGCTACTTTTTTTAATTCTTCAATAAGATCATCGGCGTCCACTACAGTGCCTTCGCGGGTTTTCATACGGCCGGATGGCAATTCTACCAGGCCGTAGCTGAGATGGTAGATACCGTCTGCATAGGGCTTGCCCAGCTTTTGCAGAATCAGCTTCAGCACTTTCATGTGATAGTTCTGTTCATCAGCGATCACATAAATGCTCTGATCGTAATGGAACTCCTGGAATTTTTCTTCCGCCAGGCCGAGGTCTTGTGTTATGTATACGGAAGTGCCGTCTTTTCTCAATACGAGTTTTTCATCCAGGCCTTCGGCTGTGAGATCGATCCAGACGCTGCCGTCTTCTTTTTTATAGAATACCCCTTTTTTCAATCCTTCTTCCACGAATTCTTTTCCCAGGAGGTAGGTTTCGCTTTCGAAATAGTTCTTGTCAAAATCGCTGCCGATCTTGGTATATGTTTCATTAAATCCTTCGTATACCCAACTGTTCATCTTTTGCCAGAGGGTTCTTACTTCGGGATCGCCGTTTTCCCAATCGAGCAGCATTCCCTGTGCAGCTTTCATGATGGGGGCGTTTTTTTCTGCATCCTCTTTGCTCATGCCATCTGCTATCAGCTTTTCCATTTCTTTCTTGTGCTCGGTACCAAACATCACATAATAATCGCCTACAAAATGGTCGCCTTTGATACCGGTGGAATCAGGGGTTGCCCCATTGGCAAACCATTGCCAGGCTACCATGGATTTGCAGATATGGATGCCGCGGTCGTTCAGGATCGCTGTTTTCACCACATCATAACCGGATGTTTTTAATAATTGGGCTACGCTCCAGCCCAGGAAATTATTACGGAGATGCCCCAGGTGCAGGGGCTTATTGGTGTTGGGAGAGGAGTACTCCACGATCACTGTTTTTTCCAGTGGCCTTTTATGCCCAAGATTCTTATCATTAAAAGCTGATTGCAGAAACCCTTTCCAGTAAGCATCCGCAATGGTCAGGTTCAAAAAGCCCTTGATCACGTTGAAAGCAGTGAAAAGCTCACCATGGCGGCCTGCCAGGTATTCCCCGATCTCATTTCCCAATTGCTCCGGCGACTTTTTGAGGACCTTTACAAATGAGAAAAGCACCAGTGTATAATCTCCTTCAAATTCAGGTTTAGTGATATTGATGGTGAGATCTGCTTCCTGTGAATCGTGACCGTATAAATCTTTCAGCGCCTTTACTATCAGCGGCTTTACCTGTTTTACAATGCCCATCCTTCTGTATTTTTAGCCGCAAATTTATGAAAACCGGGCCTGCGAACCATTAAACCGCAAACTTGTAATATTTTTGCCCACCATGAAGAAACATATTCATAGCGCTACCAGTTTCCTGCTGCCTCTCATTGATTTCTTCCACCCGCCTTTCCGTAAGATCATGAACCTCCAAACTTTCCGGTATGCCGTGTGCGGAGGAGTGAATATGTTGCTGGGATTCCTGCTTTACCTGATATCATATAAATATATTCTCCGGGAAAAGACCTTTCATTTTGGGTTTTATGCGCTGAAAGCCCACGTGGCCGCCTTATTCTTTTCTTTTGTCTTCAATGTTTTCTTTGGCTTCCTGCTGATGAAATTCGTGGTGTTCAGCGACTCCGACATTCCTGTAAGAAAGCAGTTTTTCCGCTATTTCACGGTCTGCCTGTTCAACCTGGCACTGAATTACATCCTGCTGAAGATATTGGTGGAAATATTCCATATCTACCCTGTCATTGCACAGGTGTTTACCGTGATAGTGGTGGTAGTAACGAGTTACATTGCACAGCGCAATTTTTCCTTTAAAATCAGCACTCCGCCGGAGATCAAAGACTGAAATCAATAGTATCCATTTTTATAGCCAGTTCTCCGGTGCAATTGCTTCTGATCACCAGTGCCTGCCCAAGCGGGTAAATGCCGATCAGTTGGATATCATCTATCCGGCCCTTGCTGCTGATGCCTTTTATCCATTCCTGGTTCAGTTGCTGATTAATGCTCAGTTTGGCGCTGTCTATATAGGTAGTGAGATCGAACCGGGTTTGCCTGGCCACTTCATTGATGATCTTTCTGCTGAATAACCATTCGGCTGTTTTCAGCAAAGCATCTTTGGAGTAAATGTCAAAATCGATATTCTTTACTTCCAGTATATGTGTTTCGGGCGTGTACACCGGTTTGCCTGTTAAATAGATCGTTCCATTGTCGGTGCCCCCGAAATCGATTTTGATAATGAGTTTTTCATTGCCTGAACCATACAGTTTGCAATCCTTGATGATGAATTTTTTCCTGACAGGCCCTTTGTTGAAGTCAAACTGCTTGTTTGCCAGTTGATGGTTCATGATATTGCTCAGCGAATCATAATTAAGTGTTGCATCCAGGAAAATCGAGAACCCGCGTTGCCTGCCCAACTCGCCCATGTTGGGCACAGGAGTAGATGAGGCGGATGGTTTTTCAAAGCTTACCACTGGTCTTGCCGCCAGCCCCAGGTTCACATACAATGAATCGTCTTTTGCATAAAGATTATTGATCCGGATCTTCTGCGGGTTTATCTGCAGCCAGCCCATTTCATATACGCTGTATGCTTTGGACAATTGGTCCCAGAGCAGTTGGAATTGCGGACGGAGGTCCACATTCCCATAAGTCCGTTCCATTACGGCCTTGGTGGTATCAAGCTCTTCTTTCAGGCCTTTGATCACCTGTTTGGTTACGTCCTGACCCCAGAAGCACACTTCGCATTTGTCCAGTGCCTGTGGCTCATTCCGTTTGATGGCCAATTTGATCCGGTAATCCGGTTGCAGGCTCAGGGAGTTGCTGAAAGAAACGTTTACGCGGCGTTCGGGCTCGTCAAAACCGCAACGGCAGGGTGCTGTCCACGGAGATATAGCTCTGCCTGCCACGCACACACGGCTTGAGCCGATGATCTTATAATAACCGGTAAATGAAAGATTGAGGGCAGTGCCGGCTGCTTTCATTTTCAAAGGCCCGCGGCGGAATACATATTTATATCGGGTGTCGCAGGAAGGCTGCACCCAGTCGTTGGGATAATTGGGCGAAGTGAATACGGTGTCCACCTGTTTTTCTGCCAGGGCATAAACAGGCTGCAGGTTGATCTGGATGGGTATATTTATTTCTGAAGAAGGTAATGAGTCGAGTTTGAAATCAGTGCTGGCCAGCGAAGGTCTTTCAGGTTTTATTTTATGTGAACAGGAAACAAGAAATGCTGCGAACAGGAGCAGAATAAAGCCTTTTTCTTTCATATTAATTTAAGCCGTTAACTACAAGCGATAAAAATAATAAAAGAAAACCGGTGGTCATATAAAATAAATGCTAATTCGCACCGCTCTCAAAACTGAACACCCGGTGTATCAAAACCGCACACTTCCTTTCTGCGGGATGCTTTCTAACCATCTAATCCATAATGATTTGTAAAACCGGCATTTTCTTCGAGTACAATCCGGTGTTTGTTTTATTTCCAAACACCGAAATTTATTTCATGCTTAAGAATTATTTGAAAATAGCCTGGCGCAATCTCCGGAAGAATAAGATATTTTCTTTTATCAACATCATGGGGCTTACCATTGGTATCACCTGTTGTATGATGATCTTTCTCTACATCATGAATGAGTTCAGCGTGGATGCTTTCCATAAGAACGGGGACAGCATTTTCAGGGTTACAAGATCTTTTGAAACCAGTACTTCTGCCAGAAAAGTTCCTTACCTGTCTGCCCCTTATGCAAAAGCGATGGAAACCGATTATGGAGAACATATAAAACAGATCGTGAGAGTGCTGCCTTCCAACGGGCTGCTTACATTGGGTACAAAAGCTTATAACGAAAAGAGGGTATATCTTACAGATGCTAATTTCTTTTCCTTTTTTTCTTTTCCCCTGGTAAAGGGAGATCCGGCAACAGTGCTGAAAAATCCTACCAGTATTGTGCTGACAGAATCATCTGCAAAAAAATATTTCGGCAATGAAGATCCTATCGGCAAGACCCTGGAACTGGATAAAAACCTGCAACTGAAAGTAACGGGCATTGCCAAAGACGCGCCATCCAATTCCCATTTGAATTTCGATATGATAGTGCCGATTGCCAACTGGGAAAACCAGGGATGGCTGCAAGGCTGGCTGAATAATAACCTGTTCACGTATGTGCAACTAAGCACACCGGGCGATCAAACATTCATGGAAAAAGACTTTCCCCGGTTTATGGACAAGTATATGGGAACGATCATGAAGCAGGTCGGTATTCACTATCAATTATCACTTCGCCCGCTAAAGGATATTTATTTTGAGCCCAGCTCTTCATTTGACCCTTCCAGGCATGGAGATAAAAAAGTGGTATATGTGTTCCTGGGTATTGCTATCCTGATCCTGCTGATCGCCTGTATCAATTTTACCAATCTTTCCACGCTGCGGGCAGTGGAGCGGTCGAAAGAAGTAGGCCTGAGGAAAGTGATGGGGGCGCTTCGCAACAATCTTGTATGGCAGTTCATCGGCGAGGCCATGATGCTCACTATTATTTCCTGCATCCTTGCTGTGGGCCTCCTGCAGCTGCTGATGCCTTTTTACAATAATCTTGTGGGTTATCCATTGGGTGTGGCCTGGAATGCATGGCCGGTTTATATTTTCTTTCTTGGTGTTATAATAACGGTAGGGTTGCTGGCCGGCAGCTATCCTGCGTTTTTCCTTTCTGCTTTTTCACCGATAGAAGCATTGAAAGGCAAACTGAGGATCGGCAAAGGCGGCTCTTTTTTCAGGCAGGCATTGGTGGTGGTGCAGTTCAGCATTTCCGTATTGCTGATCATTGCCATGATCGTGATCGTTACGCAAATGCGTTACGTAAAGAATAAGGAGCTGGGGTATGATAAAACGCATACTATCGCGGTAAGGCTCGACAATGATGCCATTTCTGAAGGGAGGAATACTTTCAGGAATGAGTTGCAGGCAATGAGTGAAATAGAGTCTGTAGCCCTTATGTCTGGCGAGCCGGGCGGCTTTCATGATATCCATAATTTCGAAGCGGAAGGGCAGCAGGGAAAAGAATTAAAACTGAGAACGGAATTTGCCGATTTCGAATATGCAAAAACACTGGGACTGAAATTGATTGCAGGAAGGGATTTTTCTTCCCAGTATCCCACTGATACAACGGATGCTGTATTGATCAACCGCACGGCAGCCACCACGCTCGGGTATACGCCTGAACAGGCCGTAGGCAAATGGATCAGGAATATGATAAGGGACAGCGCAAGAAGAAGGGTAGTGGGTGTAGTAGAGGATTTTAATTTCCTCTCATTGAAAGATAAGATGGATGCATTGGTGATCTCTCCCAGTGAAGACAGAAGGGTAGCGTTGATCAAAATCAAACCGGGAAATATACCAGCAACCCTTGAGCGGATCAAAAAAGCATATACCAAAGCTGCACCTGTATATCCTTTTGAATACACTTTTCTTGATCAGCAATTTGATCTCATGTATAAAAAAGATCTGCAGCAACAGGCTATACTTACCGTGTTTGCCGGTATTGCTATTTTTATCGCCTGTTTGGGATTGTTTGGCCTGGCTTCTTTCACAGCCGCCAAACGGACCAAGGAAATAGGAGTGAGGAAAGTGATCGGTTCTTCTACCTGGAATATTGTTGTGCTTCTTTCCAGGGATCTGCTGAAACCGGTAATAGTGGCCACGCTGATCGCTATTCCAATCGGATATTATACTATGAATAACTGGTTGCAGAATTATGCTTACCGTATTTCTATTTATTGGTGGATATTCGTGCTGGCCGCTTTGCTGGCTGCGGTTATAGCAGTTGTTACAGTAAGTTTCCAGGCGGTGAAAGCTGCTATGGTAAACCCCGTGAAATCCCTGCGGTCGGAGTAATCATAATAGTAGTATCGCAAAGAACGCAAAGTTAAACGCGAAGGGCGCCACGTGGCGTTCTTTGCGTTTAACTTTGCGTTCTTTGCGATACTTTTTATACAGCATGTAACCCTTACATATTCCTCGGGTTTTTCCAGTTTTTTCCCAGGCGCTCAATGGTGCCGCTGATCCTTTCTTTTCTGGTTTCTTCCCGTTTGGCAGTTACGATCCATTCGATGTATTCCTTTTTATTGGTAAAGGAAAGTGTTTCAAAGAAAGCAGCAGCTTTCTTATCTTTTTTAAATGCAGCAATGAGATCGGCAGGAAGCTTTACTTCCTTGGTTGCGGGATTCACCCAATTGAAGATCTCGCGTTGCGCAGGCTTTGCTGCTTCCTTCTTTTTATCAACTTCGGTTTTGGGCCTGAAGCCAAATACAGACCAGGTATCGTCAAACGAAATAAGGCTGATCCAGGTGAGCTTATCGTCTTTTGCAAGCAGGCTGTCCCACCCCTTATCCCTGGTAAGATCTGTTTGAATCCCTGAACTGCCCTTGGGGTAATACACCCAGACAATTACATTTTCTTTCAGCAGCTTCATCACTTTGTTCAATTCTTTTTCCATCTGTGCGCGGTTCTGTACAAACCAATGCACCTGATCGTATTTTTGGGCAGTAGTGCTGATGCTGGCGCCTTCGGGCAGGTCTTTCAATGTTCTTTTAAAATCAGCCGGCGCATTAAGCGTGAGCAAAACGGCATTTTCAGGAATGCGCAATCTTTTGGAAAGAGGGGAAGCCATGTTCAATATTAATTTTCAGTTCAGATACTGTTGAAGATATAGTATAACATAAAGAAGCAGATCACCAGTTTCAAAAACGACCCCATCAAAAAGCCGATAAACGAACCCAGGGCCGATCTGAATGAACGGTGGGCGTCCTGGCCAGCGATCATTTCACCGGCAAAAGCTCCGAAGAATGGGCCGATGATCACTCCCCAGGGGCCCATCCAGAAAGCAAGCAGGAAACCAAGGGTGCAACCCCAGGCGCCGTATTTAGTGCCACCAAACTTTTTGGTCCCCCAGATAGGAATAAGGTAATCCAATACCAAAGACACTACAATAATACCGGCCCAGATCCAGAGAAACCGGGAACTGAAAGGGTTAGGGTCCCTGAACTGTTGTATCAGCAGACCCACAAAAGCAATGGGAGGGCCGGGAAGCAATGGCAACAGGCTGCCGGCAATGCCGACAATACATAAGATGACGCCAAGGGTGATCCATAATCCTTCCATGATGGAGCTAAGTTAGGGTGGGTTAGTGGTTATTACAACGGACAACGCCCCACCTGTCAGCCTTTCCGGGGAAATTTCTCTTATCTGACAGGTTGCGCATAGGCGATTTACGGGCCCGTAACAGAAAGATTGAATTTCAATCCCCAGTGTACGGGCCTATTTTTCAGCTTATTATTTATGCTTACAGACCTGACATTTTTTCACATTTGTCTGCCGCGGCATAATGATTGAGAATCAATTGCAGCCTGACCGGCCCAAAGGCGGTCGGCGATTTAAAAGGAGAAATTTTAACTATGGGAAAAATAATCGGAATTGATTTAGGTACCACGAATAGCTGCGTAGCGGTTATGGAAGGCAATGAGCCCGTGGTAATAGCCAACGATGAGGGACGCCGTACAACCCCGTCAGTAGTGGCTTTTTTGAAAAATGGAGAAAGGAAAGTGGGCGACCCGGCCAAACGCCAGGCCATTACTAACCCTCACAACACGATCACTTCGGTGAAAAGATTCATGGGCCGCCGGTTTGACGAGGTGACAGAAGAGATCAGTCACTGGAGCTATAAAGTTGTAAAAGGTGACAATAATACCGTACGTATTGACATAGACGGCCGCCTGTACACCCCGCAGGAAATTTCAGCCATGGTGCTTCAGAAAATGAAGAAAACTGCTGAAGATTACCTGGGCCAGGAAGTAACAGAGGCTGTGATCACAGTTCCCGCCTATTTTAACGATGCGCAGCGTCAGGCAACCAAGGAAGCCGGAGAAATTGCCGGTCTTACTGTTCGCCGTATCGTGAACGAACCTACTGCTGCCGCACTGGCTTACGGCCTGGATAAAGGCAAACACGATCAGAAGATAGCTGTGTTTGACCTGGGTGGTGGTACATTCGATATTTCCGTTCTTGAACTTGGAGATGGTGTATTTGAAGTAAAATCCACTAATGGTGATACGCACTTGGGTGGTGACGACTTTGATAAAGTGATCATGGACTGGTTGGCAGATGAATTCAAAAAAGATGAGTCCATTGATCTCCGTAAAGACCCGATGGCTTTACAGCGTTTGAAAGAAGCTTCTGAAAAAGCAAAAGTGGAATTGTCTTCTTCCAGCGAAACAGAGATCAATCTTCCTTATATCACTGCGGTGGATGGAGTGCCCAAACACCTGGTGAAAAAACTGACACGTGCTAAATTTGAGCAACTGGCAGATACCTTATTCTCCCGTTGCCTTAAACCCTGCGAAGCTGCGTTGAAAGATGCAGGCCTTTCCACTTCACAAATTGATGAAGTGATACTGGTGGGTGGTTCTACACGTATTCCGAAAGTACAGGAGATCGTAGAAAAATTCTTTGGTAAAAAGCCAAACCGTGGTGTGAACCCTGATGAAGTGGTGGCCGTAGGTGCTGCGATCCAGGGTGCTGTATTGACCGGTGAAGTAAAAGATGTGTTGCTGCTCGACGTAACGCCGCTTTCACTGGGTATTGAAACCATGGGGGGAGTGATGACAAGGCTGATCGACAGCAATACTACCATTCCGACCAAGAAGTCAGAAACATTCTCTACGGCCAGCGATAACCAGCCTGGCGTACAGATCCATGTATTGCAGGGCGAACGCTCTATGGCGAAAGACAATAAGAGCCTGGGTATTTTCAACCTCGATGGCATTCCGCCGGCTCCAAGAGGAGTTCCCCAGATCGAAGTGACTTTTGATATCGATGCCAACGGTATCCTTCACGTCACTGCGAAAGATAAAGGCACCGGTAAAGAACAAAAGATCCATATCGAAGCAGGTAGCGGCTTGAGCAAAGATGAAGTGGAAAAGATGAAAGCTGAAGCAAGAGCGAATGAAGCGGCTGATAAAGTTGAAAGAGAAAAAGTGGATAAGCTCAACCAGGCTGATAGCCTCGTATTCCAGACAGAAAAACAAGTGAAGGAATATGGCGATAAGATCCCTGCTGATAAGAAAGCAACTATTGAAGGTGCATTGGAGAAGCTGAAATCAGCGCATAAATCACAGGACATTCCTGCTATTGATACAGCTATGGCAGAATTGAATGCAGCCTGGACAGCGGCCAGCGAAGATATGTACAAAGCATCGCAGGATGCAGGTGCTCAGGCAGGCGGCAGTGCAGACACCGGTCAGCAAAATGCTAATGCCGGTAAAGCAGATGATGTAACGGATGTACCTTACGAAGAAGTGAAATAAGCTTTTCAGGTAAGATATACAAAGAGGAAAGAGTTGCTCTTTCCTCTTTTTTATTTCTGGATGAGCCTTACATAAAGAATTGTTCTGAAACGATCTTCCCGTCTTTCACCTGGTAAACACACAGCTCACCCATCGACATTCTTTGCTTCCCCTTCATGGTAATATCCATTGTTAGCACAAAGGCAATAATATTACCGGTAACCAGTGGATTGGAAACGGTGGTATTATGCAACTCTTCCGTCATGCGGGTAAACTTTTCCCCTTTTTCAACAATATTTTTCAATCCCTTTGTTTCTTTCTGGAATTCAGGTGTTGCATACGGCTCAATACTGATGGCATCATCGGCGTATAATTCCCGCTGAGCTGCCTCAAAATCTCCTTTGCCGCATAGTTCTACCAGCCTTGCTGCGATTTCAGGTGTGGTCATAATCGAGGTTTTCTTATGGTGTGCAAATGGTTTGCCAGAGATGGCCGCTGTTATCAACGCTTCATCCCGTTAAAAACTCCGTTCACTGGATTAATCCCGCGTTTCACACAGTTGGAGATTGCCAAACCACTTTCACTGTATTACCTTTGCACCATCAAAAAAACGAGCATTGTACAGTACTTGCAATAGGTAGCAGATTCAACACTTTCTTGATAACGATTCTTGGTGTTTTTCTTCCTTAGGCTCAGCAAATTTTTTATTAAATCACCTGCTTTCGCTAAAGCTTCAGCAGATTGCATCTGCAGTAGCCTTGGCGAAGGCAGATTAAAATTGAAACAACATGAAACATGATGTAATGCCGTCTATTGTCCGGGTGGATCCCGAAGTGTTGCAAACACTATTGACGGAAGTAAAGGAAACCGTAGCGCACTATTTTGAAGCTCCTGCTGTAAAACAAAAGACTTTTGCAGAAGTGGATATGTGGAATATCCGCAGGAATGTAAAGAGTGCCAGCGCAAGGGTAAGAAGGTAATGACTTCTTACCTTTCTTTTATATAAAAAATAAACCCGCCTTCGCTAAAGCTTCGGCGGGCTGTATAATAAGTAAGTTTATTTCTTACATAATGTCCATAGCCTTTACAAAAGCCGTGGTCTGAAACGGCAGGATCAGGGTCAGCCATTCCCAATGGCCAACGATTGCAGCAATTAATGCGGCTGTAGAACCAAAGAATACCAGCCACCAAAGTCCTTTATACTTTTTTTTCTGTTCCATGAATTTTGGGTTTAGTTTACTGCCGGACCCCGGCAAAGGCGCTGCAAAAATAAGCGCAGCGGGTTAAAAGAAAAAATGGTTTTTCAGGGGGGCCTTCCGGGTTTTCTTCTCTAAAGGCCTGTGACATAGTTCCTGGGGCAGAAATTTTCGGGCTTTCTTTCAAATAAATATGCGAACCTTGCATGTTTTATTTACTTTCGTACATAATGTGTTCTTATTACACGAAGACTATGGCTTTAAAGACAGAACCAACGATTGCAATGACCATTCAATTTACCCTTCGGTTTCATACG
>DATAJQ010000213.1:0-3502 GCA_036262095.1 Chitinophagaceae bacterium
ACACCTTCCACTTCCTGTGCATACCAGAGAGGATAAGTGTCATTATCTCCAAAAGTGAAAATGATGGCATTGGGTGCGCAGCTTTCCAGGTAATCTTTAGCCAGGTCAGGAGCAAGGGTTTTGCTGCTGCGGTCATGATCATCCCATTCCTGCTGTGCCATTAAAACAGGTACAGCCAGGCAGATGATCGCTGTGGCGATATTCAATGCTTTCCAGTTCTGGCCTGCTGAAGAAAGTGCACGCACCAGGAAAGTAATGATCGCTGTTATTGCTGCATAAAGTGCTGTTACGAAAATCGCTGTCATGAATACAGAACCGGGCGATCCACGCAATGAGCTCATGATCGTGATCAGGAAAGTGAGTACTGATCCGTACAGCAACAGGTTTTTAAAGGTAAGCTGGTCTTGTTTTTCACGAGCCATTCTTACAAAACCAACAACGGCCAATCCGATCCAGATCGCGAAGGCGTAGAAGGACCCTACATACGCATAATCACGTTCCCTTGGCTGGTTGCCTGGTTGGTTCAGGTAAAGCACGACCGCAATACCGGTAAAGAAGAACAGCAGGAAGCTAACGACCCAGTCATTACGGTTTTTCAGGAACTGGTACACGCAACCTACGATGCCCAGGATAAAGGGCAGCATGTATAATTTGTTGTGTGCTTTATTTTCCTTGAGGCTGTCGGGCAATTTGCTTTGATCGCCCAGCCTGTTATTATCTATAAATGAAATACCCGTGATCCAGTTGCCATCCCGTACGGCTCCCATTCCCTGCACATCATTTTGCTTGCCGGCAAAATTCCACATGAAATAGCGCCAGTACATCAGGCTCATCTGGTAGGTGAGGAACCATTCCATATTATCACGGTAAGTGGGTGCCTGATACTTTCCTGTTTGCGGATCGCGGCCCAATCCCAGCCATTGCGCATAGAATTGCGCATGGTATTGATCATCACTGGGATCCCATACACGGGGGAACAATTGCATATCGCTACTTTCATAACGGTATTCCCTTGAAACGCCGATAGGTATATAGCTGTCTTTTCCTTTTACGTATTTCATCTCCCCATCAATAAAAGGATCTTCCCGGTTGATCTCTGCTGCAAAATGCGGTCCGTATAACAGTGGAGCACTGCCATATTGTTCACGGCTGAGATAGTAAACAAGGTTGATAGGATTATCTACATTGTTCATATCGATAGCCGGGTTGGCATTGGAGCGGATCAATGCAGTGAAATACACAAAGTATCCCAGCAGCATAAATGCATAACACCATAAGCTCAGTTTCAGGATCTTCAAACCACCAGGTTTCAACACATATCCCGCCAGCACCGCTGCAGCACCCACCAGCAATATCCTTACGATCTTCGTACTTCCTGCTGATACCACGAAAGGCAAAGCGGAAACAAGCAGGAACAGGACAAACCAGATGATCAGTTTGGTTTTATTGATCTTCTTCTCACTAAAGCTCAACGCCCATGCGATCAGCGCAGCCAGGAGCAGGAAGTAAATAGCAAAGCCGGAGAAGAAAGGCAGTTTGAAAGAGTTCACAAAGAACACATCAAAAAGACCGGCTGCTTTCATGGAATATTGTATAACGACCACCTGCACAATACCTGTTATGGCACAACCGACCAGGAAAGCAATAATAGCTCCCCAGGTAGTAGGCTTGTAACGGCGGTAATAATAGATCATCACAATGGCAGGAATGGTCAACAGGTTCAACAGGTGAACACCGATAGAAAGCCCCATCATGAAAAACAGGAAGATGATCCAGCGGTCTGCCCGGTTCCTTGCCTGCTGATCATTACCGGCATGCTCATCTGAATGTTCCCATTTCAGGATAGCCCAGAATACCAGTGCAGTAAAGAAAGAAGAAAGTGCATACACTTCACCTTCTACAGCGCTATACCAGAATGAATCACTGAAATTGTATGCTAATGCACCCACTGCACCAGCAGCCATTACAGTAAATATCTGCTGACCGGTGAGTTGTTCGCCTGCGCTTACAAACATTTTGCGGGCGAAGTGAGTGATACTCCAGAAAAGAAATAAGATCGTGGCAGCACTTGCCAGTGCACTCATGAAGTTGACCGCGTTCGCGGCTGTTTGCCCATTATCACCAAAAAGGATAATAAAGAAACGGCCGAGCAATACAAACACGGGAGCCCCGGGAGGGTGGGGAAGCTGTACTTTGTAAGCGCTGGCGACAAATTCGCCGCAATCCCACAAGCTGCCCCTGGCTTCACGGGTTAACATATACGTTGCAAGCGAAACCAGAAATACGGCCCAACCGGTAAGATTATTGACTTTTCTGAAGTTCATACAAGGGTTTATTTTGAAAGAAAGCAAAAATAGGGTATACGGGGCTGAAAATTACAGGTTTTATGCGGGGAAAGATCGTTGACCGTTGACCGTTGTTCGTTGACCGGTCGGCGATGGCCGAATGGCCGCTAACAGGCAGGCAAAACTCTGATAGTTAAGCAGTAAAGAATATGAGTTAGGGATGGAAGCTAACTGAATGAGCCGCACACGCGAAATAAATCAATCGTTAATCTTTGATCAGTGATTATTTGCAGAGTATACATTATGCCCTTGTTGCCGGCCATTCGGCCATCGGCGACCGGTCAACGAGCAACGTTCATAGACTACCAGCCAACACGCCACTCTACCCAAAATGCACTCTCACTGTCTGGTACGACAACTGTCCCTGCATCCGGCTGGAAGCCTGTGAATTTTTTTCAGAAAAGCCTTTGAGCCCGAAAAGCCCGGCGGCATTGCCTTTATTGATAGCAATTTCAAGATAACCGGCGCTGTTGAAAAGAGCGAGTTTTTCACCTTCAGGCACATCAGCATAGGACTCGCTGATGCGGTCGATCATTTCATCGCGCTTGAAAACGATCCGGAAACTGCGGCCTTTGCGCTGCTCTTCAAACTGCTCACGGGTGATATTGACAATAACGTTCTCGAAATTATCAATGAAAATGATCTGCCCTTCTATAAAGCTTTCATCGAGTGCCGGGCGCAAATGCCTTTTTTCGAGGTAAACGGGATCAGGCTGCCCTATTTGCCGGATGCCTTCGCCCTGCACCAGTTGATTGACGGCCCTGCCCATTACTTCGGTAAGCGAAATGGTATTGCGGGGTTTTGTTTTTTCGAGCGGGATGCCGATCACCATTTCCGGGGTTTCTTCCAGGATCATGGTGAGCAGGCCATTGTCTGCACAAAGCAGGTACTGGTTTTGATGAAAAGCCAGGAGCAATTGCTCCGGTTTTTTTTCAAACAGGTTCACCAGTATCAAATGATAGGTATAGTCAGGGAAATTCCTGATCGCACTGCGGCATACATAGGCCGCCTGCGGGTAATTGAACGGAGGGATATTATGGGAAATATCCACGATCTGGAACTCAGGATTGATCTGCAATAACTGCGCTTTTACCACCCCTACCAGGTAATCAGGACTTCCAATATCAGATGTAAGGGTAATAAGGGGCATGGATAGG
>DATAJQ010000214.1:0-3017 GCA_036262095.1 Chitinophagaceae bacterium
AGCAACTGGCCATATTTGCTCAGGTATCTTTTAGGATAGCGGATAGGGCTGAAAGATTCTACAATGAAGAGCCGGTTATCCGGTCCGTCAAATTCTACCTGGTAAATAGTACCCCGCGGTATCACGAGATAATCCCCATAACTAAAAGGGAGATCGCCATACTGCGTATGCAAGGTGCCCTTTCCTTCATGCACAAAGATCATTTCATCGGCATCGGTATTCTTATAAAAATAGTCTTTCATGCTTTCCTGCGGTGCAGCAAGCACGATATGACAGTCATTATTCACCAGCACCGGCATGCGGCTCTGCAGATAGTCTTTGGCCGGCTGGATATTGAACCCTTCAAAGCTGCGGTGTTTCAGCATTTTTTCTTCTGCTACCTGAGGTGTTATATCCAGTTCAGGTTCTGTGCGGATGATCTGTGTAGGCGGATGAATATGATATAACAGGGAAGAATCATTACTGAACCCTTCTGTTGAGAATAATTGTTCGGAATACAAACCACCGTCTGGTTTGCGGAATTGCGTATGGCGTTTATGGGGAAGATTTCCCATTCGATGATAATGCGGCATGTTGAATTGTTTAGTAATACAGTACAATATTGATTATGGCCGGTTGATCAGTAACCGGTGTTGCTATGCAGTCAGCTTAAGGCCGGGACAATTCAAGGGTGGAGAGCAGGAAAATATATTTCCAGCGGCGCTTATCGATCCAGTATGTAAAATTCCGTTTGAAAGGCATACAATCGTAATAGTATAAAGTTAGGAAATATCTTCGCATCTTATATTCATTTTCCATGACACGCATTGGCCTGATCTCAGACACCCATGGCTTCCTCGATGAATCTGTATTCCATCATTTCAAAGATTGTGATGAGATATGGCATGCCGGTGATTTTGGCAATGCAGAGCTCGCGGATAAACTGAACGCCTTTAAGCCACTGAAAGGCGTGTACGGCAATATAGATGGAATGGATATCCGGGCCAATTATCCTGAGCAACTCGTATTTATGTGTGAGTCGGTGAAAGTGATGATGCGGCATATCGGTGGGTCGCCTCCCAAATACAATCCCGAAACCAGGAAAGAACTTGCATTGCATCGCCCATTACTATTCATCAGCGGGCATTCTCATATCCTCAAAGTAATGTATGATCAACAGCAGCAATGCCTGCATATCAACCCGGGAGCTGCCGGCAAACAGGGATGGCATAAAGTACGCACCCTTGTCCGCTTAACGATAGACGGTCAAGAAATGAAAGACTGTAATGTAATTGAGTTACGCTAATATTACATGCCAGGAAACAGAGGGCGTGCAATGCCTTCGCGGAACGGCCAGGGAACTGCAACCAGTATCAGGAGTAAAGCCACTATAAAAAGCCAGAAAGCCCTTTTGAATTTCAATTCATCCGTAACAGGTTTTTTAGCCATGCCGTGTCCAAGTGTGATGAATATGATAGCAAGTATCATGAAAGTGGGATGCTCTACCCAAAAGAAGCGGTAAAATTTATTTTGCATTACACTTACCCCTTCCGGCAATACTGTTTTAAGCATTCCAAATCTTCCCCAAAGCCATTGATAGAGGCCCAGCAGCAAAGTGATATGCGCACTGATCATGGTGAACAACCATACACGCTTATCGCCAGCTGTAAACGCTCTCTTTTTCTGCCAGCCTGAATAAGCCTTGAAAATAGAGATCAGCAATAAGATGATAATAACCCAACGAAGAAGATTATGTAAATGCAGCAAGCCTGTATCCATGGTGTTATGATTTTGGTGCTCAAAACTACGAAATTACCCGGAAGACCCAGCTCTGACTTCCGACTCCTGACTAAAGATTCCGGCTATCATTCCACCCAATCTGCAATAAACACATTCGTATCCCTGGTCCCTCCATTATTCCTGTTGCTGGCAAACACGATCTTTTTGCCATCAGGCGAGAACATGGGGAATGCGTCAAAACCTTTGTCGCGGCTTACTTTGATAAGATTGGAACCATCTTCATTGATCGTATAAAGGTTGAAAGGGAAACCTCTTTTATATTCATGATTGGATGCAAAAATGATCCTTTTACTATCGGGCATGTAGCTGGGTGCCCAGTTGGCCTGCCCGTAAGAAGTGATCTGGCGGGCATTGCTGCCATCAGCATTGGCTACCCATACTTCCATATTGGTGGGTGCTACAAGATGCTCGGCCAGCAGTTCTTTATATTCTTTGATTTCAGCATCGGTTTTGGGGCGGGATGCACGCCAGATGATCTTTTTGCCATCGGGACTGAACCATGCACCACCATCATAACCAAGTGTATGAGTGATCCTTTTCTCCTTGCCTGATTGAAGGTCCATTATGTACAATTCCAGGTCGCCATCCTTATCACTGGTATAGATCATTTTCTTTCCATCAGGGCTGAGGGTGGCTTCTGCATCGTAACCACTGGAATTGGTCAGTTGCTTAACGATCTTGCCATTGAGGTCGGCCATAAAAATATCGTAACTGGCATACAAAGGCCAGATATATTTATTGCCATATTTGGCGCGGTCCGGCGTAGGCGGACATGTATCTGCTCCCAGATGAGTAGACGCATATATGATATGTTTCCCGTCGCGGGTAAAAAATGCACAGGTGGTGCGCCCTTTGCCGGTGCTCACCATTTTATATTCAAATTTTTCACCGGCCTTTTGGGGCACTTTGCCAATAAAGATCTGGTCGCAAGGAATGCCATCCTTTGGGCTGGTGCGTTGAAAAACGAGCCACTTGCTGTCGTAGCTCCAGTATGCTTCGGCATTATCCCCGCCAAATGTGAGTTGCCGGATGTTCCTGAAATGAGTTTCTTCTGAATAATGAAGCGTATCGGCTACAGGCGGCTGAGCCACTGCAGAATACGGATTCAAAACACTGAACAGCAATGCAAGAAGGGAAAAAAGGCCAAAAGCAAGTTTTTTCATGTTTATTCGTTTATTACGCGGTGGCAAAGGTATTTTTGACCGGCATTTGATTTGTCAGGCAATTGTCATAGATAG
>DATAJQ010000215.1:0-5033 GCA_036262095.1 Chitinophagaceae bacterium
CTTACTTTAATGTTCCTGTAATAAATAATGCTGTTGGGGTCATGAGCCTGCAGGGCAAAAGTGCCACTGGAAATGCGGCGCTCTTCCTGGCCTTTGCTCCGTTGCAATACTTCAGGTTCTGTATAATCCACTACCGTTTTATCATTTACTTTAATGATGATGTGCTTTCCTTCTACTTTAATGTATTCGGTGTACCACTCCCGGTCTTTTACATACACTTCTTTTACATCCTGTATGCCATACAGGCTACCGGTGCGGCGCCAGTCGCTTTGTGAATTGTTGACCTGCACTTCATATCCTTTTGCCGGCCAGCCTGCTTCCTGGAATGCTGTATGGAAATAAATGCCGGAATTGGCGCCGGGCTGTGTCATCACTTCGGCTTTGAATTCAAAATTCTTGAAAACATGATTCTCGACAGGCCCGTCATAAAATAAATGAGCTGTCGGTCCCTTTACAACAATATGCCCGCTGTCGACAGAAAAAGAGCTGGCATTCTTTCCCACCTTCCAGCCGTTCAATGTTTTTCCATCGAACAGGGAGATCCATTTTGCTTTAGGTGCATTTATAAAAGAACAGAGAGAAATGCATGCGATGATGCATGAGGCAGCGAGAATTGTTTTCATGTTGAAAAGTTGATTGCCTAAAGCTAAGGAATTTATCCTGAGTGGGAGTTGTTAGCCGTGAGTCGGAAGTCCGGCTATCTTTGCAATCCTATGGATAATCCTATCGTCCTTCTTCTTGCCGGGTTTTTAATAGGAACATTGGGAACCCTGATCGGGGCAGGAGGCGGGTTTCTGCTGGTGCCTTTATTGCTTTTCACTCACCCGGGTATGTCGCCGGAACTGGTTACTGCCGTGTCGCTGGTGATCGTGGCCTGCAATGCGGTGTCGGGTTCAGTTGCGTATGCGCGATCAGGCCGGATTGACTATAAAGCGGGGTTGTTATTTGCTGCAGCAACGATCCCTGGTTCTGTGCTGGGTGTATATGTGACGAAGCATATTCCGGCTAATACTTTTAATGTGTTGTTCGGGGTTATCTTGTTGCTATTGGCGGTTTTTCTTTTTCTCAAAAAGCAAAAGGTGGTTTTTTCTAGCGGAAGCATAAACGGGAATGGAAAATACTTCAAGCACCATACGCTTACCGATAAAGGGAATGTGCAGTACCGCTATTCTTACAATCAGTATACTGGTATTACGATCAGTGTGATCGTAGGATTTCTTTCTCCTTTGCTGGGTATTGGAGGGGGCATTATACATGTGCCGGCCTTAGTGCACTGGCTGCATTTCCCGGTATATATCGCTACGGCCACTTCGCATTTTATACTGGCTATTATGGCTACTGTCAGTGTGGTGATGCATGCATTGCAGGGAAATTACAATGATCCTTATATATTAAATATGATCATCTGGCTGGCGTTGGGTGTTGTTCCCGGGGCGCAGGTAGGAGCTATGCTTTCGCATAAAATAAAAGGGGATATTATCGTGAAGGCACTGGCCGTTTGCCTGGCATTGGTGGGATTGAGGCTTCTGTTCGGAAGTGTGTAAACAGAAACGATCATCACAGTACTGCTAAAAAAATCAACCGGCCAATAGGGGTAAAATGTTTTCATCTTGTTGTTATAAAAACAAGGAATGATGAAAATAAGAACAATCGTAATTACAACAGCTTTATCGCTGTTTGTTACAGGAGCTATTGCGCAGGAATCGGTTAAAACAATATTTAAAAGTAATCCGAGATCATCCGGTGGCTATGGTGCAATAAGCAATAAGTTTACACAGATCCGTGGTAAATATGCAAATATGAGCGGGTTGTATGGCGGTTGGTTTATTAACCAGCGGCTGATGATAGGAGCAGGGGCAGCGGCTGTGACCAGCAATATACCCGTGCCTTTGGAATACAGTACTGATCCATTGAGGAACAGGAGTTATGAATATGGCCAGGTGGGACTGATGACGGAGTATGTTATAGGTTCCAATAAACCTGTGCATTTTGTGGTGCAGTTATTTTCCGGCGCAGGATTTACGTTGCAATATGACCGGCATAACAGGCATATCAATAATAATACTGATGATCTCATCAGTGATGAGAACTGGTTTTTTGTAACAGAGCCGGGAGTGCAGGTTGAAATGAATTTGTTTAAATGGATGCGTTTTAGTCCGGGTGTTTCTTACCGTGCAAGTTTTGGAAGTGATGCAGCGGGAATGAAGGATAAGGATATAAGGGGTATGTCATATAATGTGACGTTGAAGTTTGGAAAGTTTTAGTGAGGTATTTCATTCTACTTTAAGATAGCCGGGAACCCTTCGCAAAGTTGGAATACGATGTTGTGCACCGTCAGGATGCTCGGGATTGATGACGAGCTCCTGACGTTTTGCATCTATAAGCACATCCATTTCTTCTATTGGAATGGCGCCAAGCAAAGGCTCACTGTTTCCTTCCAAAACTGCCGCAGAGCAGATAGCAGTCCTGTTCTGGAACTTTACACATAAAGGACCAACAATATCATGTTCAACCATCTGGTCATCCGTAAGAAAATGTCGTCTTCTTTCAATGAATGGAAGCCCGAGTTGTTCTCTTATTGATTCATTGATGCACATCATATAGGATCCAGTGTCCACAAGCATTTCTACAGATGTTTGCCTTACCTCTTCTTCTCCGATGAGATGACGCCTGGCCATTTCTATATCAGATCCATTGATCAATGTTATGGATGCATAAATTGTTCCCATGATTATTTATTTATGATAAAGTAACGAAGAGGCTGAACTGCTTCCAAGGGATTTTCATCGTTATTATCTGTTTTTTCACCGGTGATATTTGATGAGAAAACATTCAAACTGAGTCAATACCACTTATTTGAAAAATCCCTCTTCCTTTTATATTTTTACCTTCTAACAGCTAGTCCTTATGCGAAGACCCTCCCTGTCCCTGACCTTTCTTTTCCTGGCACTGCTTTTTTCTGTCTCTTCTTTTGCCCAGGACAGCCTTCGATTCCGGTCTGACAGTCTGAACAGGAGAAATGATACTTCCCGCTTCAGAAGAGGCCAGGGGATGGGCTCACTCTTTGCTGATTCATCCAAACTCACCAGCAGCGATTACCAGCTCCGTATCGAGAATGCCTATGCCGTGCTCTCCATGATCCGGAATAAAAGCGATCTTGGCCCGGGCATTACCGGTATCCAGGAAAAGCTGACTGATAGCGATTCTTCTCTTGCCGTATTAAAGGATAATATCATCAACAATAACCGGGCGCTCGGCCTGCGGAACCTGCAGATGTTCCGTACCCTGCTGACCAATATTCAAAGCGATGTACACGACCAGCGCGGCATACTGGATAGCGCAGAAGCGGACCTCAACGATCTCCGCCGCGAAATGAAAACCCTGGTAGAAGACACTGTATTAAAGCATCTCTGGCGTGATTCCGCTTCCCGCCAGCTTTTCGCTCCTCAACTGAAAGATATGCGCGAAGCCTGGAGATCCAGCACTTCGCAGCTAAGGGAAAGCCTGGCGCTCGTGAACCAGTTGCAAACGCACAACTCCGGCAATGCGATCACCACTTCAGCTTTGCTGGATAAAGTAGACAATCTGCTACTGACCTCTTTCTCCCGTGTATTCGGTAAAGAATTCAATTATATCTGGGAGCCGGCCTCCGACAGTTCATTGAAGAAACTGCGTGCTGCTTATTCAAAAGTCTATCATGGTGAGCGGAAAGCACTGAACTATTATTTTAAAGACAGTGTGAACAAAAGGCTTTTCCTTTTGCTTATCGGCTTCCTGTTCGGGTTATGGGTTTTCCTTAATATCCGCCGCCTGAAAAAGACCGGGGCGATGGACAGGCTGAAAGATATCCAGGTGGGCTATCTGTATCCTCATTATATCGCATCTGCTTTCATTGTCATTTTCACATTGGCCCCACTTTTCGATCTGGATGCGCCTTCTGTTTATATCGAGTCGATGCAGTTCCTGCTGATCCTGACCCTGACATTTATCTGCTGGAAAAAATGGCCGCGTAAACTTTTTGTGTACTGGCTCGTGATGGTATTCCTGTATATCTGTTTCTCCTTTACTCACCACGTATTAATGCCAGGTTTTTTCCAACGCGTATGGCTGATACTGCTGAATGTGCTTTCTGTAGTGTTTGGCTCTTTGTTTCTCCGTGGAATGAAGAACCATCTTCATATGCGCGGTTTCCTGCGCTTTGTGATCATCCTGCATAATGTCATGAACGTACTGGCCATCTTCTGCAACATATTCGGCCGGTTCTCGCTGGCGCAGATACTGGGCAATACAGCTATCTTCTCCTTTACACAGGCGATCGGCCTGGCCGTGTTCAGCAAGATCTGCATGGAAGCGATCTTATTGCAGATTGAGACCAGCCGCAGCAAGCAGGGGCTTAAAGCTTCTTTCGATTTCCAATCGGTAGTAAAAGGTTTTCAAGGGCCGGTCGTATTCCTGGTCTTCGTACTCTGGTTGATCGTGTTTACCACCAATCTCAATATCTATAACACTTCCAAAGATGTGTTCAGTGCATTGATGGAAAAGCAAAGAAACATCGGCAGCGCCAGCTTTACCATTGGCGGTGTGCTGCTTTTCTTTCTCATTATCTGGGTGGCGCATCTCCTGCAGAAATATGTGGGCTATTTCTTTGGCGATACAGGCAGTGAAGAAGTGCAAAATAAACGTCAGCGTTCACGCATGCTGATCGCAAGGCTGATCGTGCTTTGCGTGGGCTATCTGCTTGCAGTGGCTGCTTCAGGTTTGCCGGTTGATAAGATCACCATCGTGCTGGGCGCATTAGGTGTTGGTATCGGTTTGGGCTTGCAAAATATTGTCAGCAATTTCGTATCAGGCATTATCCTGATCTTCGACAGGCCATTGCAGATTGGGGATTCCATAGAGATAGGCGATAAAGCAGGCAAGGTTAGAGAGATCGGGCTGCGTTCCAGCACACTGATGACGAATGATGGTGCCGAAGTGATCATTCCGAACGGCGATATCCTTTCGCAACATATTACCAACTGGACACTCAGCAA
>DATAJQ010000216.1:0-5959 GCA_036262095.1 Chitinophagaceae bacterium
CTGGAAACAATAACAGTAGTATTATATTCTTTATTCAGTTTTTTGATCAGTTCCCTTGTTTCAATAATACCATTGGGATCAAGTCCATTGGTCGGTTCATCCAGTATCAGCAGTTCTGGCTGGTTCAGCAAGGCGATGGCAATAGCCAGTCTCTGCCGCATACCGAGAGAGAACTGCCTGGCTTTTTTCCGGCCTGTTTGTGCCAGCCCCACCAGTTCCAATACTTCGTTCACTCTTTTTTTACCGGTCTTATACACCAGTTGATAGATCTCCAGATTTTCTTTTGCAGTCAGATGAAGATAAAGGGAAGGTTGCTCGATCAATGAACCCAGTCTTCTTAAAATGTCCAACCGGTGGCCGGAAAACTGCTGGCCGAATAGCTCCAGTTTGCCATCCTGGTTTTTCAATAATCCCAGCAGCAAACGCAGTGTAGTGGTTTTCCCTGCCCCATTGGGCCCCAGGAAGCCGTAAATACTGCCCTGCGGCACTTCCAGGTTCACGTCGTCCAGCGTTTTGATACCGTTACGGAAAGAAAAATTAAGATGGGTGGTTTTTACCACAACGGGAATGGTCATCTTTCTATAATATTGAGGTTCATCAAAGGAACGCAGAAACCCGAATTTTGGGGTACCATTTATAAAAAAGCGTGGGAAATTTAATTTTGTAACTTGCAGCCCCGTTTTACCGGGAGCAAGCCCCGGATAATTAACAATAAACTATGCAAAAAGACTTACGAAAGCAACAAGCTCTTGAATACCACTCAAAAGGAAGACCTGGAAAAATAGAAGTAATTCCCACCAAAGGGACCAAAACACAGCGGGAACTTTCCCTTGCTTATTCGCCGGGAGTAGCTGAACCCTGTAAAGAAATTGCCGAGAACAAAGAGAACGTTTATAAATACACTGCCAAGGGCAACCTCGTTGCTGTGATCAGTAATGGTACTGCGGTACTGGGCCTTGGTGATATCGGCCCTGAAGCAGGCAAACCCGTGATGGAAGGAAAAGGTGTATTGTTTAAAATATTTGCCGACATCGATGTGTTCGATATCGAGATCGATGAAAAGGATCCGGAAAAGTTTGTGCAGATCGTGAAAGCACTGCAACCTACTTTCGGAGGCATTAACCTGGAAGATATCAAAGCCCCTGAATGTTTCTATATTGAACAGGAGCTGAAAAAACAGCTGAGCATTCCGGTGATGCATGATGATCAGCATGGAACAGCTATCATCAGCGCTGCTGCCCTGCTGAATGCACTGGAAATACAAAAGAAAAAGATCGACCGCGTAAGATATGTTGTGAATGGAGCCGGAGCTGCTGCGATGGCTTGTATTCAATTGTATGTTAGCCTGGGAGCAAAACCAGAGAACTTTATCTTATTCGACCGTAAAGGTGCTATTCATAAAGGCCGGAATGACCTGGATGAATTGAAACAGCGGTTTGCTTACACAAAAGGAGATATTACACTGGATGATGCCATGAAAGATGCGGATGTGTTCATCGGTCTTAGTGCCGGTAATACAGTAACACCCAGCATGGTGAAATCAATGGCGAAAAATCCGATCGTGTTTGCCATGGCCAATCCTGATCCCGAGATCAGTTGGGAAGATGCAACAGCCACCCGGAAAGATATCATCATGGCTACCGGCCGCAGTGATTATCCCAACCAGGTGAACAACGTACTGGGCTTTCCTTATATCTTCCGCGGCGCACTGGATGTAAGAGCAACGCAGATCAATGAGGCCATGAAAATGGCAGCCGTGAAAGCGCTGGCAGAACTTGCCAAATCGCCTGTTCCCGATCTCGTGAACCTGGCGTATAATGAAAAGAATATCTCATTCGGCCCCAACTATATTATTCCTAAACCGCTTGATCCACGCCTGATCTCCGCCGTATCACCAGCCGTAGCAAAGGCAGCAATAGAAAGCGGCGTGGCCCAACATCCTATCCAGGATTGGGAAACTTATGCTACCGATCTCAATAAACGGTTGGGACTGGACAACCAGGTAATGCGCATTGTCGGCAATAAAGCCCGCCGCGATCCTAAAAGAATCGTATTTGCAGAAGCGGACAATGTCAAGATCCTGAAAGCAGCACAGATTGTTTTTGATGAAGGTATCGGCTATCCTATCCTGCTGGGCAATGAAGAAAAGATCAGGCATATTGCTGCTGTAAACAATATCGAAGTTGACAGTTTTCCTATTCTTGATCCAAGAAGTGAAAACACGGAAGAAAAAAGGAACCAGTACTCTGAAGTGTTTTTCAGCAAAAGAAACCGTAAAGGGTTCAATGTATACGAAGCAAGAAAGATCATGCGCGACCGGAACTATTTCGGCTGCATGATGGTGGAATGCGGAGATGCAGATGCAATGATCTCCGGCCTTACCAAGAACTATCCTGATACTATCCGCCCGGCCCTCGAGATCATTGGCACGGAAGAAGGGGTGAACAGGATTGCCGGCATGTACCTGATGCTGACCAAAAAGGGGCCGCTTTTCCTTGCAGACACTACAGTGAATTTTAATCCTACTGCAGAAGAACTGGCAGAGATCACACTGCTGGTGGCCAAAGAAGTAAAACACTTCAATATGGTGCCAAAGATCGCCATGCTCAGCTATTCCAATTTTGGCAGCAGCAATTCACCTGAAGCAAAGCTGGTAGCGGAAGCACGGAAGATCGTAAAAACAAAAATGCCTTCATTGATTGTGGATGGTGAAATGCAGGCTAATATGGCGTTCAATAACGAACTGCTGAAAGAAAATTATCCATTCTCCGAGTTGGTTGACCAGGATGTGAACACACTTGTTTTCCCCAACCTGGCTTCCGGTAATATCACTTATAATATTCTGAAAGCACTGGGTGCTGCCGATGCGATCGGCCCTGTATTACTGGGGTTGAAAAAACCGGTACATGTATTGCAGTTAGGCAGCTCAGTGCAGAGCATTGTCAATATGGCCCTGATAGCCGTAATTGATGCACAGATCAAATGCAAAACATCTTCCACAGAGGAGCTGGTTGAGCGCTCAGGCTGGTGGAAGAGGTTCAAGAAAGTGAGCAAGGATCTATAGGGCTTAAAAGCTTAAGGGTTTAATAGTTTAAAGGTTTAAGGATTACCCGGCTTTTAAACTATTAAACCCTTAAATTTTAAACCTTTTACCCTTATTTCGTATTTTACAATCAAACTCTTTCATGAAAATCATCAAAGACATAGGCCGCTACCTGTTGATGTTGAAAAGTATGTTTTCGCGACCGGAAAACGGCAAGATGTACTGGAAAGAGTTTATGCGCCAGTGTTCCGATATCGGTATCGGATCACTGGGTATAGTTTGTATCATTTCTATTTTTATTGGTGCGGTATCCACTCTTCAAACTGCTTACCAGTTGGTGAGCCCGCTGATCCCTCCATCTACTATTGCACAGATCGTAAGAGATACGGTGATCCTGGAATTTGCCCCTACCCTCACCTGTATTGTGCTGGCTGGTGTGGTAGGCAGTAAGATTGCGAGTGAGCTCGGCAACATGCGTGTAAGTGAACAAATTGATGCACTCGAAATCATGGGCATCAATACCAAATCATACCTCATAATGCCCAAGATACTGGCAGGATTGGTGACCATACCCCTGCTGGTGATGCTTGCAATGGTATTGGGTATCTGGGGCGGCCGTGTGGCCGGCAGTATGACCGGAATCCTTACACCCGACCAGTTTGATACGGGATTAAGACAAAGTTTTGTACAATACAACGTCTTTTTCGCACTGGCCAAATCATACACTTTTGCTTTTATCATTGCCAGCATACCTGCATTTTATGGCTACTATGTGCAGGGAGGAGCACTGGAGATCGGTAAAGCCAGCACCAAAGCTGTAGTGGTGAGTTGTATTCTCTTATTATTTGCAGACTATGTGCTGTCTGCACTATTGCTGTAATATGAACCGTAGAAAAAGTTTGTGGGTCACAGGAACACTTTGCCTGTTGCTATATGCGCTTTCCGCTTATTTTTTCATCACCCGTGAAAAAACGGGCAACTATATTAAACAGGTAACCTACAACGGCCTTTATGCACCTGCATCCAATACGCCGGAGAAATTAAAGAAATGGCAGTCTGTTACAGACCAGTATTCACCCACTGAGATCAGCAAAGGGAGAGAATTGACCCGCGTGAATGCAGGCATCAGTGAAAATGACCCGGCCTTCACCAAAATGCTGAAAATAGGAAGCTGGCTGCAAAGAAGCTATCGCCACTGCCGGCAGGACAAACCCACTAAAGAGTTTTCAGCCCTTCCTTTAACAGAACAGTATGCAGCCGCATTAAGAGCTGAATCTCCTATATGGTGTCATAATTACGGAATGCATTTTTTATTTTTCTGCTCTATTAATGGTATTACCAGCCGGGTGATCGAGAAGAAAGGCGGGAATGATTATCATACCATGAACGAATTCTATATTCCGGAACTGAAGCAATGGGTATTTGCAGATCTGATGCTGAACGCATTCTATTGCCAGGACGAAAAAGGTAAGATCCTGAATATTATCGATCTTCTTTATAAGAATGAAAATAAAGACAGCAGCCAGATCACAGTCTTTTCCCAGCAACCGGTTGATAGTTTTTCGATAATCTCCCATAAAAGCAGCCAGCAATGGCAACGGTACCTGAAAAAAGATGCCTGGTTGAATTTTTATTATCAAACTGACACACTCCAGGTATATACCCCTGTGAAAAAAGCGATACGGTATGCTTTTCCCGTGGCCTGGCATGAAACATTTAGCTTAACTCCCATATCCAATACGCAATTCTATCTCCGAATCTTATCTTTATACCTCGGAATAGTGCTGACGATCATTTTTATCCTCCTATATCTGAAACGCAATGATTGAAGTAAAAAATATCAGGAAGAGTTTCGCAGACAAGACCGTGATCCAGGACGTAAGCGCTGTGATGAAAGCGGGTCAGTGCAACCTGATCATTGGTTCAAGCGGAAGTGGAAAAACGGTGTTGATGAAATGCATGGTAGGGTTGTTTGAACCGGACAGCGGTGAGATCATTTATGACAAGAAGGATTTTATCACCATGAGCCCGGAAGAAAAAAAGGATATCCGCAAGGAGATCGGCATGTTGTTTCAGGGTTCTGCACTTTTCGATAGCCAAACGGTGGAACAGAACGTGATGTTTCCCCTTGATATGTTTACCAAAGATTCCAGCGCCCAGAAATTAAAACGGGTGAATGAAGTGCTGGAGCGGGTAAAGATCGTGGATGCCAACAAAAAATTCCCTTCCGAGCTTAGCGGTGGTATGAAAAAAAGGGTAGCCCTGGCCCGGGCAATCGTATTGAACCCCAAATACCTGTTTTGCGATGAGCCCAACTCTGGCCTCGACCCCCAAACCTCGCTTGTTATCGATAAATTAATACAGGAGATCACAGTGGAATACAATATCACTACTGTGATCAATACGCATGATATGAACAGTGTGATGGAGATCGGCAATTATATCCTGTATATGTACCAGGGCAACAAGGAATGGGAAGGCAGCAACAAAGAGATCATCTTCAGCAAAAATAAACGTCTTAACGAGTTCATTTTTGCTTCCGACTTCCTTCGGGACGCCAAGGAAATGCGGATGCTGGAAGAGTCCGGAAAAATGCCGGAAAACAGGAATATGGACGATATGATAAAATAGTCGTGTGGCCTCCCCCATGTTGAGGCGCCCCGGCTCTTATATTCTTTAAAACCAGAACCTGGCTTTAACCAGGGCCGGGATGACAGCGGGAGGTGAACTATCGACTGCTGACTAAAGACTCCCGGCTCAGAACCTCCCCCCGATCGACTCTGACAGATTTCCCTTACTTTTGCCAAACTTTTTACACTTTTACCCCGAAAAACTAAATTTTCATGAGTGTTCTTGTCAATAAAAATTCCAAGATCCTGGTGCAGGGCTTTACCGGAACAGAAGGTACTTTCCATG
>DATAJQ010000217.1:0-2737 GCA_036262095.1 Chitinophagaceae bacterium
CCTGCTTCCGGTGGGTATTTCTTTTTACACGTTTGAAAACCTCAGCTATACCATTGATGTGTATCGCGGCCAGTTTGAACCGGCAAAGAAATTCAGCGATTATCTTTTATTCCTTTCCTTTTTCCCAAAGCTGGTAATGGGTCCTATTGTAAGGGCGCACGATTTTGTGCCGCAGATCAATAAGCCCTATGTGATCACGGATAATGATTTTGCCAAAGGCTTTTACCTGATCATTTCAGGCCTTTTCAAAAAGCTGGTGATCTCCGATTTTATTACGCTCAATTTTGTCAATTATATTTTTGATGATCCTTCCCGGTATACCGGCCTTGAAAATCTTTTTGCTGTGTACGGTTATGCAGTAGTGATCTACTGCGATTTCAGCGGCTACAGCGATGTGGCCATCGGTATTGCCAAGTGGCTGGGCTTTACGATCCCCACCAACTTTTTGTCGCCCTATCAAAGCAAGAACATTACTGAATTCTGGCGGCGCTGGCATATCTCGCTTTCTTCCTGGTTGAAAGATTATCTCTATATCCCGTTGGGCGGCAACCGCAAAAGCTCGGTAGGAACCTGGATATTCTCCCTCCTATTCTTTGCAGGTGTTTTCCTGGCGGGGCAGCATTTGTTCGGGATGGAATGGTGGCAGGCAGTTTTGCTGAGTGCAGGCATTCTGTTGATATTCCTGCTTCCGGCCATTATTGCCAAAGAAAAAAAAGGGGTGGCTGCCAACATGAACCTTCTCACCACAATGTTGCTGGGTGGGTTCTGGCACGGGGCAAGCTGGAATTTCATTATCTGGGGATCCTTACATGGAATATCGCTGGCCATTCATAAAATATGGATGCTGCTGACAGGGCGGGCATTTAAAAATGTAAAGAATAGCTGGTGGTACAATGCCCTGGCAGTATTGCTCACCTTTCATTTTGTATGCTTTTGCTGGGTGTTTTTTAAAGCGGCTGATTTTGATACGGCCCTGGCCATGCTTCACCAGATCGGATATGATTTCACCCTTTCAGTATGGCCTGCTTTTGCCAATAACTACTGGCCGGTGCTGGTGATGATGGGACTGGCTTATATGCTACATGCAATCCCGGATGACTATGCTGACCGGGTGATCAACCGTTTCAGGAGAATACCATTGCCGGCTTATATCGCTGTGTTCTTTGTATTTGTGGTGCTGTATGGTTATTTCAAATCAGCCGAACCGGTAATGCCGATTTATTTACAATTTTAAGATCAAGTACAGCGCATCAAACCTCCTCTTCCGTAATTTTGTGCGTACATCATAAAAAATAAGCACGTGGAACTTACCGCTAAACTGATACAATTACTGCCTATGCAAACAGGCACCGGCAAAAACGGGGAATGGAAAAAACAGGACATTATCGTGGAAACTAATTCCCAGTACCCCAAAAAAGTATGTATTTCCGTGTGGGGAGATAAGATCAATACCAGTCAGTTACAGATCGGTCAATCCCTCAATATTTCTTTTGATGTTGAAAGCCGTGAATATAATGGCCGCTGGTATACGGATGTAAAAGCCTGGAAGATTGAAACGGCCGGAGCCGGTGCACCCATTTCAGAAGATGATGTGCACAATTCTTCTTTTACAAGCGATGATGATCTGCCGTTCTAGTTACTTGTTTCCGGCCAGTTTATTCAATTCCTTTAAGGTTTCTTTCAGTTTGCTGTTGTAAGGTTCGATGGCTATGGCCAGTTCTATGTCTTCAATAGCGCCGGAGTAGTTGCCGATGCATCTCTTTACATCAGCACGGTCGGCATAATACTCACCGGAAGTGAATTTTTCATGCTCTTTCCGGTAAAGCCGGATAGCTTCATCATAGTATTTGATGGCCTCAGCACATTTGTTCTGGCATTTAAGAATGGATGCTTTAGTGTGGTTATTATAAGAAGTGCTTTTCAGGTTGATGGCCTTGTCCACATCGCTTAATGCATCTGAACAGTTGCCGTTCAGGTACTTTGCCCAGGCGAGATTATTCCAAAGCACTTCGTCTTTGCTGTTTTCAGCAACCGCGGCCTTATAATATTGAATGGCGCCCGGATAGTCTTTGGCGGCCAGTTTTTCGGCAGCTATTTCTTTGTTCGATTTTCCGGAACCCAAAAAACTAAGCAAGTCGTCATAATCTTTGTCTTCGTCTCCATTCCTTGCATACACAAGCGAACTGATCCTTCTTGAATTGTCCCACTGCGTCTTGATCTTTGCTTCAGGGAAACCTTCCTGGGGATTAAAAATGATCTCGCCAGGATTTTTTGTGTGTTTGGTCATCACCACGTACCATTTCTTGCCATCATGTTCTATGCAGCTAACATTGTAGCCGTCTTTATATTTTGTATTGATCCAATCGTTAGGAAATGTTTCGCTGTCTTTGAACGATTGCCCTTCATATTGTTTTAACACAGACATGACGATATACCAGTAGCCATCGCCATAAGCGAGATCGGTGATATTGTATTTATTGTTTACATCCCATTTCTCCTTGATGAATTTTTCTGCCTCACTCCAGGAAAGCCTCCGGCCCCAGCTCTGGTCCACATACGGGACCTTATCGATCATTGCCACAAACCAATACCCATCACCATAAGTTATCTTGTTGATATACATGTCTTCTTTCCAGCGCTCTTCCACCCAATCTGAAGGAAATGAGGCGCCCCATTTACACTCGATCTTTGTTGCACTGGAGGTATGGGTGGCCACCGCATACCATTTTCCATCGCC
>DATAJQ010000218.1:0-3356 GCA_036262095.1 Chitinophagaceae bacterium
CCAGGTTTAATTTATCACCGGCATTGCCCGCAACATGGGGAACGAACAAAGTCTGGTCTTTTTCAACCTTGAATTGCTGGCCGGCTACTTTTACTACTGCTATCATAAATCTATAATTAGGGACGCAAAGGTAAGGGGAAATAATGAACCGGCAAACGGAATATCAAAGTTTTACCCACGATTTTAGGCCTTTTGGCCGGCAAATCCCGGATAGGCTCCAGGATTTCGGGTTTAAGGCTCCAAAACCGGCAATTCCAGGGCAGAACCACCGGATTTCAGGTGGCAAAGGTAAACCTGCTTCCTGTATCTTTGTTGTTTAAAGTTTAATGGTTTAAAAGTTTTAAAGCCAATACATAGACATTCCCCTTTTTAAGCCTTGGACCCTTGAACTTTTAAACCGTTGAACCCTAAAGCCGGACCTGGTCCGGATGCCATTGAAAAACAGGGCAATTGCCTTATTATAAATCTTTGTGTCTTGAAAATCAAATCCTTACTAGCTAAACCCTTTGCTTCCTATATATATAAGCATGTTCAGAAGGGAGCGACGACCGCTGTAGAAGACCAGGAAGCTATCCTGAAAATGCTGTTGAAAACCGGCCGCAATACCCAGTTCGGGAAAGATGCCGGCCTCGACAAAGTAACGACCTATGAAGAGTACAAACAGGCTGTTCCTGTCCGCGACTATGAGCAGATCCGGCCATATATAGACCAGATCAAGGAAGGCAAGCATAATATTCTCTGGAAAGGAAAGCCCCTCTATTTCGCAAAGACCTCCGGTACCACCAGCGGAACCAAATATATTCCTATTACCAAGGACTCTGTTGGCAACCATTTCAATACAGCCCGTAATGCTGCCCTTTGCTATGCCGCCGAAACAGGCAATACCCGTTTCTTTAGCGGAAAACTGATCTTTTTATCCGGTTCGCCTGTGCTGGAAAGGGTAGGCGGTATACCCACCGGCCGCCTCAGTGGCATTGCGAACCACCAGATACCTCCTTATCTCCGGTCGAACCAGTTGCCTTCTTATGAAACCAATTGTATCGAAGACTGGGAGACCAAACTGAACAAGATCGTAGACGAAACGATTAACCAGGATATGACCCTGATCAGTGGTATTCCACCATGGATCCAGATGTATTTTGATGAACTGATGCGCCGGAGCGGAAAGAAGATCGGCGAACTGTTCCCTCATTTCAGTGTGATGATGCAAGGAGGGGTAAACTTCGAGCCTTATAAAGCACGTTTGTTTGAAAGCATCGGCAGAAAAGTGGATTGCGTGGAATTGTATCCTGCCAGTGAAGGTTTCTTTGCTTTCCAGGATACCCAGGAAGCTGAAGGATTATTGCTGAATACAAACGATGGAATATTTTTTGAATTCGTGCCTGCAGCAGAAATATTCAATGAGAATCCTGCACGCCTTTCACTCCGTGATGTGAAAGTAGGGGAGAATTATGCTTTGATCATTAACAGTAATGCAGGGCTGTGGGGATATAATATCGGCGATACGGTACGGTTCGTATCCACCAATCCCTATCGTCTTGTAGTTACCGGAAGGATCAAGCATTTTATTTCTGCCTTTGGGGAGCATGTGATCGGTGAAGAAGTGGAATACAGCATGCAAAAAGCAGCAGAAGAGGAGAACGTACACATCACTGAGTTTACTGTAGCTCCTTATGTGAGCAGTGATGCAGGCAAATCATACCATGAATGGTTTGTCGAATTTGAAAATGAGCCGGGCAATATGAAAGCCTTTGCGCAAAAAGTGGATGAAAACCTTCGCCGTAAAAATGTATATTACGATGATCTGATCACAGGTAATATCCTGGAGCCGCTGAAGATCACAACTGTTCGGAAAAATGGATTTATTGATTATATGAAATCCATTGGTAAGCTTGGCGGGCAAAACAAGGTGCCCAGGCTGAGCAACGACAGGAAGATCGCCGAGGAATTAAAAAAATGGACGATCCAATAAGTCAAAATTCAAAAGTCAAAATGCAAAAGATTGCTTGCAAAGCTTTTTTAATTTTTACTTTTGATTTTTGAATTTGGATGATCTTCAAACCTAATAGAAACTGCCAAACATGTCTGATCAACAATTACGACGCATTGCCATTTTCGGATCCACCGGTTCTGTAGGTACGCAAGCCCTGGAAGTGATAGCAGCCAATCCTGATAAATTTTCAGTTGAAGTGCTGACCGCACATGGCAACGAAGAATTGTTGATCGAACAATCGCTGAAGCATAATCCTAATATTGTGGTGATCGGCGATGAAAAAAAATATTCAACCGTCAGGCAGGCCCTTTCCTCAACAGATACAAAAGTTTTTGCCGGCGAAAAAGCCCTGGAAGAAGTGGCTTCCATGGATGTGTATGATCTGATGCTGGCAGCGATTGTGGGTTATGCCGGATTGAAGCCCACCCTCAAAGCCATTGAAAATGGTAAAGCCGTTGCCCTGGCCAATAAAGAAACACTGGTAGTGGCCGGCGATATCGTAATGCGCAAAGCCGTAGAGTATCGTGTGCCGGTGATCCCGGTTGATTCAGAACATTCTGCCATTTTCCAATGCCTGGTTGGCGAAGCAAGAAATAAAATAGAGAAGATAGTGCTCACTGCTTCGGGAGGTCCTTTTTTGGGAAAGAAGCCGAACTATCTCGTGAATGTAAAGCGTGAACATGCTTTGCAGCATCCCAACTGGAGCATGGGCGCGAAGATCACGATCGACTCGGCAACACTGATGAACAAAGGGCTGGAGATGATCGAAGCAAAATGGCTGTTCAACCTGCAGCCCGATCAGATACAGGTGATAGTGCATCCCCAGAGCATTATCCACAGCATGGTGCAATTTGAGGATGGCAGCATTAAAGCACAGATGGGATTGCCTGATATGAAATTGCCGATCCAGTACGCGATGGCTTTTCCTCAACGCATACCCAATAATTTCCCCCGCCTAGATTTCAAAAAGTTCAATAACCTGACTTTTGAAGAGCCGGACCTGCGCACTTTCCGTAACCTGGCGCTGGCTATTGAAGCGCTTGACAAAGGAGGCAACCTGCCCGCTGTTATGAATGCGGCCAATGAAGTGGCAGTGTATGCCTTTCTCCGCAACCGCGTCAATTTCCTGGATATGACCGATGTAATTGAGCGGACCATGCAAAAGATCCCTTTTGTTAAAAATCCTACACTGGAAGAGTATTTTGAGAGCGATGGCGAAGCAAGGACCTATGCAGCCGACATCATCAAGCTATAGGAGAGAGCTTTGTTAAATAATCCACCGGCGGTTCCAAAATATTTGATATTTAACGGATATTTGCGGTCATTTATAAATAATTCAACGTAGCAGAAATATATGATTTTA
>DATAJQ010000219.1:0-3540 GCA_036262095.1 Chitinophagaceae bacterium
CCACAATCACGAAAATTTAACTAATATGCTTAAGAGACTCACACAATCGCTTGTGTTGTTGTTGGCTATTCCTTTTGCCTTATTGGCTCAAGAAACGAACAGTAGTATAGGCGGTACTGTAAAGGGTTCGAACAATGAACCTCTCGTAGGGGCTACAATTACAGCGACTCACGTACCTACAGGAACACTTTACCGGGTAATTTCACGCAGCGGCGGCAGTTTCAACATAAACAATATGCAGCCCGGCGGTCCTTATTCCATCACTTTCTCCTTTGTTGGTTTCACTCCTGAAACAAGAAACGATGTTTTCCTCACACTTGGAGACAAAGCAAACTTTAATATAGTACTTCCCGATGCTGCCGGCAACCTGACAGAGGTTGTTGTAGCAGCCAGAAGGACAGGAAATGCCGGCCGTGTAGGCACTGAAACAGCTATCGGCAGGGATAAAATAAACGGCATTCCAACTGTTAACAGAAACCTGAATGACTACCTCAGATATACTCCCCAGGCTAAAGTGACTTCAGACGGAGCAGGTATCTCTATCGCAGGTCAGAACAACCGCTTTAACGCCTTTTATATTGATGGTGCCATTAATAATGACGTGTTTGGCATTGCCGCATCCGGTACAAACGGTGGTCAGGCCAATATCAACCCCATTTCTATCGACGCTATCGATCAGTTCCAGGTAGTTATATCTCCTTATGACGCTTCGATCGGTGGTTTCACCGGTGGTGGTATCAATGCTACAACCCGTTCCGGAACAAATACCGTTACAGGATCTGTATGGGGATATTACAGGAACGAAAAGCTTGCTGGTAAAACACCTGGTGTTCCCAAAGCAAATGCTACCCGCCTCGCACCTTTCAAAAACCAGCTTTATGGTTTCAGGGTTGGCGGACCGATCATCAAAAACAAACTCTTCTTCTTCTTATTGGGAGAATACCAGAAAGAAGAGCGTCCACAGCCATTTGACATGAGCACTTACCGCGGAAATGGCAATATTGATTCAGTGAACAAATTAGCCAACTACTTAAGAAATACATTCGGTTATGAGCCAGGCACTTTCCTGGACAACCCCGAAAAAGTAAAAGCGACGCGTATCACTGCAAAAGTTGACTGGAACCTCAATAGTTCCAATAAACTTACCTTCAGCTACCGTTACAATGATGGTGAGCGGTATAACACTTCTTCCAGCAGCACTACTTCCATCAATTTCTATAACAACGGTTATATCTTCCCCACCACTACCCATACAGCCACTGCTGAGTTGAGAAGTACTTTCAAACGTGGCAGCACCAACCGTTTCCTGTTGACCTATACCAATGTACTGGATGACAGAAACCCGATCGGACAGCCATTCCCACGTGTAACGATCAACGATGGTTCCGGCCGTTATGTATTCGGAACTGAGAATTTCTCCGGCGCTAACCTGCTGGCTCAGAAAAACTGGACACTGTATGATGCCTTCAAGATCAACCTGGGCAAACATGCAATGACAATCGGTACTGACAACCTTTACAGTGATGCCAAAAACGTATTCATCCGCGATAACTTCGGAACCTATACGTATGCCAATCTGAATGCTTTCATGACAGGTCAGAACCCTACCCGTTATCAACGCAGCTTCTCTCTGCTGGATAACAACAATGAAAAAGGCACAGCTTCCGCAGCAGCATTCAAATACCTCAACCTTGCATTCTTTGTTAATGATGAGGTTAGGTTAACTGATCGCTTTACGCTGAACCTGGGTGTTCGTATGGACAAAACTGAATTCCTGACAACACCAAGAACAGACGCTTTCTTCAACGATTCAGCTATTGCTAAAATCTCCCCTTACTACGACCTCCGTGGCGCACGTTCAGGACAAATTGCCAATGTGCCCTGGTCAGTTTCTCCAAGGGTGGGCTTTACTTACCGCATACCTGAAGAAAGAATCACTATCCGTGGTGGTGTCGGCCTGTTCACAGGACGTATGCCGCTTGTATGGCCTGGTGGCGTATACAACAACAACGGTGTGAGTGTCGGAGGTATTGACCCTACAGCAACACAGATCGCTTCTGTTCCTGCTCCGTTCTTCAAACCTGATCCATACAATCAGTACACTTCTGCTGATTTCGGAATCAGCCTGGCCAACTCCAAAGGTCAGATGGACCTGATGGCAAAAGAGTTCAAACTGCCTAAGATTTTCCGTACATCACTTGCAGTTGACAAACAACTGGGCAAAGGATGGACAGTAACAGTTGAAGGTTTATTCACCAAGAACCTGCAAGAGATCTACTACCAGAACGTAAATATCCTGCCTCCGACCATGACATCTGTTGGAGCAGGTTCAAGAAATGTATATTCTTTCAGCGGTACTCCTGCTAATATTCCGCTGCGTTCTTCCGGCGCTAATCCTTACACAGGTATTTATCTGCTGTACAATAACCCAGGTAAAAAAGGCTACTCTTACAACATAAGCGCTTCTATTGATAAAGCCTTCCGCGATGGCTGGGCCTTCAATGCCAACTGGGTATATGGTAATTCTATCGTAAACAACGAAACTACCAGCTCTCAGAACAACTCTCAGTGGAATACCATGGAGACTGTTCAGGGAAGAAACTTTGTAGTTCGTTCTACATCTGACTTCGATCTGGGACATCGCATCAGTGCTTATGTATCCAAGAAGTTCAGCTACCTGAAAAACAAAATGGCTACAACTGTCAGCCTTGTATACAACGGTCAGCAGGGAGCGCCATTCAGCTATATCTATGCTAACAGCATGATCGGTGATAATGGCCGCAGCGCTTTTGGCGACCTCATCTACGTTCCCACTTCTTCAGATATACAGTCAATGGTATTCCTGAACAACACAGTGAACAATGTTACGTACACGCCAGCGGATCAGCGTCAGATGCTGGATGACTATATTGCAGGAAACAAATACCTGAGCAAACGCAGAGGCCAGTTTGCTGAGCGCAACGGTTCAAGATTGCCTTTCACCCATGTAATTGATCTGCAGGTTCAGCAGGACTTCAATATTAAACTGGGCGGCAAAACTTACACTGTACAAGTGAGCTACAACGTATCCAACTTCACCAATATGCTGAACCGGAACTGGGGTAAAACTTACTTCCTGAACTTCGATCAGTATTCATTGATACAGTTTGCAGGATATGTTTCTGCCAACAATCTCACACCTCAATACAGGTTCAACCCTCAAACAGGCACACCATGGGGCCTGAGCACAAGCTCTGTTCCAGGATTGAGTGCGAGGTATATCAGCCAATTGGGGCTCCGTATCAACTTCTAATTTAATCTCACATAGCAAAAGCCGGCGACCTAATCGCCGGCTTTTTTGTTGCAGGCAATGAAGCAACTATTGCCGGAGAAAGCTGGGATAGCTCCTATCTTTGTCCTATAACGATCTGTAAATATGAATATCGAATTCAACCGCAATGAAGACAGCATGAAGCTGTCGCTCAGCCACCGGCAGCAAAAGCTGGATAAGATCTATGAAGGAGGCGGCAAAAAAGCACAGGCAAAGCAGCAGGAAAAGAA
>DATAJQ010000220.1:0-2991 GCA_036262095.1 Chitinophagaceae bacterium
TCAGGTTCAGGTGTTTCTGAAATTAGATAACGTGGTTCATACGATAAAGGATAAGATCGCGGAGATCAGGATTCACGTACCACGTCACGAATTTTTTGTAAAGTCAACCAGCAAATCATTTGAAGGCTCATTTGATAATGCCCTGGATTCAATTGTTACACAGATAAAGAGAAAAAAGGAAAAACAGGTGGCCTAACAAAAACAAAGACCCGGGTAACCCCGGGTTTTTGTTTTTGCAGCCGGGAGTCTTTAATCGGCAGTCTGTAGTCGGGGACTTACAGAGATTAAAGACAAACATTCCGATATCGTAAACCTGTTATGCTTTCAAAAATTACCGGCTTCAGACTGCCGGCTAAAGACCAACGACTCTGAACCGACTCCAAAACAATTCAGCATTTGGCTGAAAACGTTCCCAACGAATTTTATTTCCTGATTTTCAGCAGAAATTTCTTTCCTAAAATTTTTACAATATCCAAATTCCCTTACCTTTGCCTTCCCAAAAAAGGGGGTAGCTCTTTAGTGTATTTCCGTCTTGTATCCAGCAAGGGCGGAATTTTGGAAAATAAGCCACCTTAGCTCAGCTGGTAGAGCAACTGATTTGTAATCAGTAGGTCGCCAGTTCGATTCTGGCAGGTGGCTCACATGGGCAGATGGCCGAGTGGCTAAAGGCGACAGACTGTAAATCTGTTCTCTCACGAGTACGGAGGTTCGAATCCTTCTCTGCCCACACGCCCCGCGAAAGCGGGGCAATCGAATTCTGTTTAAAAGGTTTAATAAGTTTAAGTTGATCAATTTAAACTTGTCAAACCTCTTAGGCTTTTTAAGCGCTAAACCGGTAAGGTTTAAAGAAGTTCTTTAAGTTCAGATAAGCGGGAGTAGCTCATTTGGTAGAGCGATAGCCTTCCAAGCTATAGGTGGCGAGTTCGAGCCTCGTCTCCCGCTCCACAGAGATGACAGACAAGAAACGGCTGGATTGAACCGGCAACAACGGCTTGCCTGCTTGTCCGCCGAAGCTTTAGCGCAGGCGGGCCCCATCAAAGATTCTATGAAGAGATGGGGATATCTCAGGATTGAAAGAGGCCGTTGTAGCTCAGTGGTAGAGCACTTCCTTGGTAGGGAAGAGGTCGTGAGTTCGATTCTCACTAACGGCTCAATAAGCCAAGCCAGTGTGGGGAAAAGAAGAAGAATGATAAATGGCAACGTAAGCTGCTGACAAAATCAACAGCTTCATTATAAGAAACAATAATTGGGTAAACACAACTAAAAACAGATAACAATGTCAAAAGAGACCTTTAAGAGGGACAAACCCCACGTAAACATTGGTACGATTGGTCACGTTGACCATGGTAAGACCACTTTGACTGCTGCGATTACCGAGATCCTTGCTAAGAAAGGTCTGGCGCAAGCAAAAAAATATGACGAAATCGACGGTGCTCCTGAAGAAAAAGAAAGGGGTATCACGATCAATACTGCACACGTAGAATATCAGACTGACACTCGTCACTACGCTCACGTAGATTGCCCTGGTCACGCTGACTACGTTAAGAACATGATCACTGGTGCTGCTCAGATGGACGGTGCGATCCTCGTAGTAGCTGCTACCGACGGTCCTATGCCACAAACAAAAGAGCACATCCTCCTGGCTCGTCAGGTAGGTGTTCCCCGTATCGTGGTATTCATGAACAAGGTTGACCTTGTTGATGATCCTGAACTGTTGGATCTCGTTGAAATGGAAATCCGTGATGAGCTGACAAAACGTGGCTTTGACGGTGACAATACTCCAATCATCAAAGGTTCTGCTACCGGCGCTCTTGCTGGTGAAGAAAAATGGGTTGGGGCTATCACTGAACTGATGGATGCAGTTGACGCTTACATTCCGCTGCCTCCCCGCCCGGTTGATCTTCCATTCCTGATGTCAGTTGAAGACGTATTCTCTATCACTGGTCGTGGTACTGTTGCTACAGGCCGTATCGAAAGAGGTCGTGTTAAAACTGGTGAAGGTGTTGAGATCGTTGGTCTGATCGACGCTCCTCTTACTTCTACAGTAACAGGTGTGGAAATGTTCCGCAAAATCCTTGACGAAGGTGAAGCTGGTGACAACGCCGGTCTGCTCCTCCGCGGTATTGAGAAAACTCAGATCCGTCGCGGTATGGTTATCTGCAAACCAGGTTCTATCACTCCGCACACTGAGTTCAAATGCGAAGTTTACGTACTGAGCAAAGACGAAGGTGGCCGTCACACTCCATTCTTCAACAAATACCGTCCTCAGTTCTACTTCCGTACAACTGACGTAACTGGTGAAGTTTCTCTGAATCCTGGTACTGAGATGGTTATGCCTGGTGATAACACTTCACTCACTGTGAAGCTGATCCAGCCCATCGCGATGGAAAAAGGTCTGAAATTCGCGATCCGCGAAGGTGGCCGTACAGTAGGCGCCGGTCAGGTAACTGAGATCATTAAATAAATAAGCCCTCGTTTGTCCGCTTCAGGCGGACTTACGAAAAGCTTTATATACTTTTGCAAAGTACTTGGGTTTACCCGGGTACTTTGTAATTATACGGGCATAGTTCAATGGCAGAATAGCGGTCTCCAAAACCGTTGATGGGAGTTCGAATCTCTCTGCCCGTGCGATAAAAGTTTAAAACTCAAAGTTTAAGAGTTTCCCACCCTGAACCTTTGACATTTAAACTTTTAAACTCTTAAATTGCAAGAGCATGAACAAGATAACAACTTACTTCAGAGAGTCATACAAAGAACTGGCGGAAAAAGTGACCTGGCCTGATTGGGCACAGCTTCAGCAGTCAACTATGATCGTGCTGGTAGCTACCCTGGTTATCACAGCCCTGGTATCACTGATGGATTTTGCAGCAGGTGGCGTTCTGAAATTTGTTTATAACCAATTATTTAGTTAATGGAAGCGACTACGACTAATACAGATAATGCGCAGCAGCAGGAGACGAAGTGGTTTGTGCTTCGAGTCGTGAGCGGAAA
>DATAJQ010000221.1:0-13944 GCA_036262095.1 Chitinophagaceae bacterium
GTTAACTCGTTGTGTACAATTTTTAACAGACCGTCTTTGCTGATTTTCGTAAATTCGTTATTTCAGGCATTTGATTATAGTGGAAAAACTTGTAATTATACCGACTTATAACGAGCGCGAGAATATCAGCAATATTCTTCATGCCATTTTCAATCTCCAGGAAAACTTTCATGTCCTGGTTATTGACGACGGTTCTCCCGATGGTACCGCTCAACTGGTTAAGGACCTTCAACCCAAGTTTCCCGGTCAATTATTCATAACCGAACGAAAAGGCAAACAAGGGTTGGGTACAGCTTATATTTTTGGCTTTAAATGGGCCATTGCCCATAATTATGAATTCATCTTTGAGATGGATGCCGATTTTTCCCATAATCCCAATGACCTTTCCCGTTTATATCAGGCCTGCAAATATGAAGGCGCCGATCTGGCCATAGGTTCAAGATATGTGCAGGGCGGCGGCGTGGTAAACTGGCCGGCCGACCGGATCGCTCTCTCCAAAGGCGCATCGGTGTATACAAGAATGATCACCTGGATGCCGGTGAAGGACCCCACAGCAGGTTTTGTTTGCTACCGCAAAAAAGTGCTGGAGACCATCAATCTTGAAGAGATCCATTTTACCGGTTATGCATTCCAGATAGAGATGAAATTTGCTACCTGGAAGCTTGGTTTCAGGATAAAAGAAGTGCCTATCATTTTCCAGGACAGGACCTATGGTGTATCCAAAATGAACAAAGGCATCGTAAAAGAAGGCATACTGGGCGTGCTCAAACTCCGCTGGCACAGCCTGTTCACCAATTACAGGAAAAGGGTGCAAAATACCAAGGCCGTCGGTATTTCGCCTCTCCGGAAGAATGAGATGATTGCAGAAGGAAAATGATTATTTTGGCCTGCAATCACCCCTGCTCTTCATGAAAAAAGCATTTTTTCAGCTTCATATCGCTGTATTCCTTGCCGGGTTTACCGGCATACTTGGCCGTTTAATAACTATGAACGAAGGCATGATCGTATGGTACCGCCTCCTGTTCACTTCGCTTACCATGTGGGTGATATATGCTGCTGCAAAAAGATTGCAAAGGATTCCCATGGCCGATATATTAAAGATCGGTGGGGTAGGATTTATCGCAGCGCTTCATTGGGTAACGTTTTACGGTTCCATTAAATATTCCAACGTATCTGTAGCACTGGTTTGTTTCTCTGCCATAGGGTTCTTCACTGCATTGCTGGAGCCGTTGGTGATCCGGAAAAAAATGAACTGGATGGAATTGTTGCTGGGTGTTATCACCATTGGCGGCATTTATATCATTTTCCATTTTGATACGCAATACAAAACGGGTATCATACTCGGTATCATTTCTTCCTTGCTTGGTTGTTTGTTCCCTATTTTCAACCGGCAGTTCCTGCAAAGGATCAATGTAGAAACGGTATTGACCTGGCAGATAACCGGAGGGTTTATCACTTTATCGATGATCCTGCCTTTTTATTTGCAGCAGTTTCCCGTGAGCCGGTTTTTGCCGGGTTGGGAAGACCTGCTCTGGCTGCTGGTGCTGTCGTGGTTTTGCTCAGTACTGGCCTTCCGTCTCTCCTCCAATGCATTAAAGCGTTTGTCGGCATTTACGGTGAACCTGACCTTCAACCTGGAACCTGTGTACGGGATTATCCTCGCCTTCCTGGTTTATAATGAAAATCAATATCTCAGTCGCTGGTTTTACCTCGGTTTTGGCGTCATAATAGCCGTGTTGGTCGTGCATCTGATCCTGCTTGTAAGGCTGGAAACACGAATGACGCAAACGAAACAAGAATAACAAGCTTTGGCTCCTTATCTTTTCTAATCCGGGAATTTCCGGGGAGTAGTATTTTTAAAACCTAAACTTTCTGCTGATGACCAAAACGAGTTTCTTCCTCCTTTGTTTTTTTACCATTCATTCTGTACTGGCTCAAAAAAAGCCATTGGACCATACGGTTTATGACAGCTGGCAAAGCATTGGCCAACGCATGATCAGTAATGATGGCAAATGGGTCGTGTATAATGTGAATGTACAGGAAGGCGATAACCAACTGGTGATCCAGTCGGCCGACGCCTCCTATAAGAAAACCATTGAGCGTGGCGGAGGTGCGGTGATTACGGAAGACAGCCGCTACGTGATCTTTAAGATAAGCCCCTTCTATAAAGACGCAAGGGAAGCCCGCATAAAAAAGAAAAAACCGGATGAAAGCCCAAAGGATTCATTGGGTATTGTAGAATTAGGTAAAGACGATGTCTGGAAAGTAGCGCGTGTAAAGAATTTCAACACCCCGGATGAGGGTAGCGGCTGGGTCGCTTATCACCTGGAAAAAGCCATTGAGCCTCCGGCAAAAGGAGGGCGCCCTGCCAATAACGAAAAGAAAATAGCTGATAGCCTGAATCATGTGATCGATTCACTGAAAAATGTGATCGCTGAAATGCCCCAGCCTAAGAAGAAGAAAAATAAAGATGATGATATGGAAGAATGGGCAAACACTGCTTTCGATGCAGAAGGAGATGAAGCCACACCTTCCAATGCCGATGCGGGTACAGACCTGGTATTGCGCAAGTTGGGTACTAATGACCAGAAGATCTTCAAATACGTCGTGGAATACCGCTTCAACGACAAAGGCGGAAAACTGCTGATGGAGCAGGCCCGCAATTTTAAAGATTCTTTGAGCAAAGCACATGTGTTGCTGTACGATCTTGCAAAAGGCAAACTGGATACCATCAGCACAGGCGGCAACGACTTCAAAAACTTTGCCTTGTCTGAAGACGGGACACAGGTTGCTTTCCTTGCAGAAAGAGATGCCAAACCAAAAGAATTGCAGAAGTTCTACAAACTCTGGTATTTCAAAGAAGGTATGGACACTGCCGTAATGCTGGTTGATAAAAACGCAGCCGGTATAAAAAGTGGATCAACAGTAAGTGAATATGGCGCTGTAACGTTCAGTAAAAGTGGTAAGCGCCTGTTTTTCGGCACTGCCCCAATCCAGGCACCAAAAGATACCACGCTTGTGGATATTGACCTGGTGAAGGTGGACGTATGGCATTATAAAGATGATTACCTGCAAACAGTGCAGTTGAGCCGCCTGCAGCGCGACCTGCAGCAGAATTACCTGGCAGTGTATGATGTGGAGAATAAAAAAATGACACAACTGGCAACGGAAGAAATTCCGATGGTGTATCAGTCAGGCCAGGGAGATGGAGATGTTTTTGTGGGCGTTACAGATATTGGCCGCCGGATTGAAAGCCAGTGGGCCGGTAATACTATCAAAGACATTTACACTATTAATCCGAAAACGGGAGCAACAAAACTGATAAAGAAAGACCTTAATGGAAATGCTACCCCTAACTATATGTCACCTACGGGAAAGTATATCGTATGGTATGACTATAAATCGAGGAATTATTTTTCATTCGATGGCGATTCGATCCGCAATATCACTTCCCGTATAAAAACAGCGCTGTATGATGAGGACAATGATTCACCAACGGATCCATCTCCGTACGGTATCATGCGCTGGCAAAAAGATGAAGATGCTGTATATATCTATGACCATTACAGTGTCTGGAAAGTAAGTCCCCGCAATGTGTATGCCCCCTCTTTATTTGTTGGTGGGCGTGCTGCCAAAACCAGCTACCGCTATCAGCAGGTTGACCGCGAAGAAAGGGCTATTGAACCAGATCAGCCCATCCTTTTCAGAACATTCAATGATATAACGAAGAAGGCTGGTATATGGGAATACCAACCGGAAGGGGGAAAATATAAACTGGCCGCCGTCAGTGCAGATTCTGGTGTGGTGATCGGCCAGATATTGAGGGCTAAAAATGCCCCCACCTACCTCTATAGCAAGGAGACCTATGTACGTTCTCCTGACCTTTATACCGGAGTAGTTGGTGGTTCTTCCATGCGCCTGTCTTATATCAATCCTCAACAGGCAACATATAATTGGGGTACGGCTGAACTGTATAAATGGAAAACCTTTACCGGTAAACCATCTCAGGGTATTTTATATAAACCGGAGAACTTTGATTCGACCAAAAAGTATCCGCTGATCTTTTACTTCTATGAAAAATTATCAGATGGTTTATACGGATACCAGGCGCCTTCACCCACGCCAAGCCGTTTGAATATCTCTTTCTTTGTAAGCCGCGGCTATCTTGTATTTGCTCCTGATATCAGCTACACGATCGGGCATCCTGCCAAAAGCGCGTATGATTATATTGTAAGTGCGGCAAAAGACCTGTCCAAATACAAATGGGTTGATAGCAAGAACATGGGTATACAGGGACAAAGCTGGGGTGGCATCCAGGTAGCACAACTGGTGACCATGACCGATATCTTCAAAGCAGCCTGGGCTGGTGCCCCGGTAGCAAATATGACCAGTGCTTATGGTGGTATTCGCTGGGAGAGTGGTGCTAACCGCCAGTTCCAGTATGAAAGAACACAAAGCCGTATTGGCGCCACACTTTGGGAAAAGCCGGAACTATACCTGGAAAGCTCACCGCTTTTCCATTTACCAAAAGTGAAAACGCCATTGGTGATCATGGCCAATGATGCAGATGGCGCTGTACCATGGTACCAGGGCATTGAACTGTTTACAGGCATGCGCCGCCTGGGCAAACAAGTGTGGATGCTCAATTACAATGGTGAAGCGCATAACCTGGTGCAAAGAAAGAACAGGAAAGATATCCAGGTCAGGGAGCAGCAATATTTCGATTGGCTGCTGAAAGGAGATAAGCCTGCTAAATGGATCGTGGAAGGTGTGCCGGCTGTGAAGAAAGGAAAAGACTGGGGTCTTGAGATCATTAAGTAAGTGTTGAACGATATTTAAATAAAAAGGGTTGAAGAATTTCTTCAACCCTTTTTATTTAAAATATATCCAAACTAGGCAGCAGCCTGGGTGGTGATAAATTTTACCAGGCTGCGTTTGGCGATCGGCAATAAGGTTTCATCGATAGGGAAACTAAGTCCGGATTCAATGCAGTAAACAGCGGGGTTAGGAAGCTCCTTGCGGTATCTGATAAGTTCAGCTTTTATATGTTCATAAGTGAAAGCAATGCCTCTTTGTCTTTCATCAATAAAGGAGGTTTTGATACTCCTGAATTTTTCATCATGCTTTTCAAAGATCGAAAGGCGGTATTGATACACCAGCGTGCTTTTAGTATCATTGGTGCTGAGAAAGAAATAACCTTCCTGCGTATCAAGAGGTATCAGTCCCACAGGCATGATATTGATCTTTTCTTCCACAAACTCATAGATGTCTGCACCCGTTTGTAAGGTTGACCGGAGATTGTCAGCGGCATACTGGATGATCTCTTCCAGTTCCTGCATCAGCTCGCTGTCCTCTATCATTTCTTCATACAACAGTTGCAGCTTCTCCAGTTGGATACCAGTGAGTTTTTTCGGGAAGTATTCCTGCAGGTATCGTTTGTTTTCCCGGAAAGCTACCAGGTTATTATAATGGAATACAACGTCTGCTAATTGAGGATAAAGCTTATTCTGATCAAAGTATTTGTTTACTTCCTGCAGGTAAGCGAGCAGGGTATATTTTTTCAGCTCAAAGTCAATAAAGCCTTCGGCAAACCAGGTCTCGGATAGTTTTTTCATACCAGGACATTTTACTGTAAAACCTAATTTACAAAAAAGACTTTGTAAATAAAAGCCGAGTTGCGTTGGATGTGTTAAAATACCGGGTTGGTATTGTTCCTGTTCTTTTGTAAGATTTATTAAGTCTTTGTGGTCTTTGTGTCTCGGTGGGAATCAACTCCCATGAAGACACAAAGGCCACAAAGAAAAATAGAAAGCCTGGTTCGACTAACTAAGGGCATTCAACCAGGCAAATTAATTGTGGGATAATTTAATCGAGGTTGCCTGGAATTCTTTCAACAGAGCTTTTCTCTGCATTGATATCGATAGTAAGTGTCAACTGGAAAAAATGTTTTCCCTGTCCTGCATTATTCTTGTAATCAAACTGGTAAACATAACCCGGTTGCACGGTGAAGTGTTTGGAGAACTGATAACCCGGGCCGGCAAAGAAACGGTTACGCTCAAAGTAAGGGGCTTTATCGGTCAGGAATATTTCGTTGAAAGAAGCCAGGTAAAACGTTTTGGGGCCCATCTTTCTATTGTTGATGGGAACAGCGGCATTCAGCCGGTAACGGAAGCGGTTGCGATAGCCGGTATTGAACCAGCGCTGTTCAATGCGGTACCGGTGTTCAAACTTAACCCTTTCGAGATAATGATTCATGGTCAACTGCTGCCATAAGCGGGTTTCATGTGCAGTGAGAGGTTTTACAAAATTGCCACCATCGCTGTAGGTTTGATAGTCGCCGATACCCAGCAGCACAACAAAGTTTTTATTGATCGCATACGAAACCCCGCCTTTCACCTCATGGTAATAATGGTCCTTATAAAAAGATTGGGAACGGAGTTGCAACTCATTATAGAGTCCCCACCTCTCCGATAGTGTTACTCTTGTAGTGATAACATTCCAGGAACCTAAATGTGAACGTTGGGAATATGTAAAAACAGAAGCCAATAACATGGCCACGAGAAAACATGTACGCATGAGGGGGTATTGCAGTTTTAAGGGGGCAAAGATAGTCGTTAGTCCGGAGTCAGGAGTCGGGAGTTTTGGAAATGGTTCATGATAGGGATAAAGGCCCACCGTTTTAGTGAGTAGGCTTTGTTGGTTTCTATTGGAGCCTGGGTAGGATGGTTTGGTTTTAAAGTTCTAAAGGGTTTTAAAACGGATCGGTAATCATTCCTGAAGTAAGGAAAGTTGCGGTATAGGGTGAAATGTTCCGTGCCTGTTTGGCAAGTCTACCAAACAGGCACGGAATATCAGATCAGGCTCTGTGGTTTGCAGGCTCCGGTAAATTAAATTTCTCTTTCGGGGTTGAAGTTTTCCAGTTCTTTTGCTACGGCTGTCAGGAAAGTGGCGCCAAGACTACCATCAACAATACGGTGATCATAGCTCATGGAGAGGTACATCATGTGACGGATAGCAATACTGTCTCCATGCGGGGTTTCTACTACGACGGGTCGTTTTTTAATGGCACCCACAGCGAGAATAGCGACTTGCGGCTGATTGATGATGGGTGTGCCCATCAGGCTGCCGAAAGTGCCTACATTGGTAAGGGTGAAGGTGCCACCCTGTGTATCGTCTGCTTTCAGTTTTCCGTTGCGGGCATTATCTGCCAGGGCATTTACCTGTTTGGCAAGACCTACGAGATTTAACTGATCAGCGTTCTTAATAACAGGTACGATCAGATTGCCGCTTGGCAGGGCAGTGGCCATGCCGATATGAATATCTTTTTTCACGATGATCTTCTCACCGTCGAGCGAGCTGTTGATCAGCGGGAATTTCTTAATACATTTTACAATGGCTTCCACGAAGAGGGGGGTGAAAGTGATCTTGGTACCTTCTCTTTTCTCGAATTCTTTTTTCACTTTATCACGCCACATCACGAGGTTGGTCACATCGGCTTCGGTGAAGCTGGTAACATGCGGGCTGGTATGTTTGCTGCGCACCATATGCTCGGCGATCAGCTTGCGCATGCGGTCCATTTCTATGATCTCTACATTGCCGCTATAGGTTACGGGCTCGGAGGCTTTTACCTGTGCCGGAACGCTGATCATGCTTGGAGCAGACTCCCGGTTTCCGGTTCCTGATTCCCCGCTTGTGGCTTTTCCCCTGTTGCCTACGTACTCCAGTATATCCTTTTTTGTAACGCGGCCTTCATTGCCTGAACCTGAAATGTTTTCAAGCTCAGTCATGCTGATGCCTTCATTGGCTGCAATATTCAGCACCAGCGGAGAATAAAAGCGGTTGATATGACCGTTGCCTGATTTTACTGTTACAGGAGTAGACACAGGGACAGCATGATGTACCGGCTCTTTAACCGGGGCTTTTTCCTCAATTACAGGCACGGCAGGCGTGGAGGGAACATGTGAAACTGTTTCTGCAGCGCCGGTCTTTATTTTAGCGATAACGGCGCCGATTGGCACCACATCGTTCACATTATATAAAACTTCCTGTATAACGCCTTCAGCCGTACTTGGGACCTCGCTATCCACCTTATCGGTAGCGATTTCCAGTACCGTTTCGTCCATTTTTACGCTTTCTCCGGGTTGTTTATGCCATTTCAGGATGGTCGCTTCCATAATACTTTCCCCGAGTTTGGGCATTATCAGATCAACTATAGCCATAGTTTTTTTATTTGTATTCAACTTTATCCGCCAACCCTGCAGGGGCGGATAAACAGACAAGCAATGATGACCGGCCAAAGGTAATGATTTGCAACTTATCAGCCGATCAACTGTTAGTCAAAATGAATTTCCGCAAGAAATTCAATGCGTTCAGCGCCGCTGTAGTGATATTGCGTTGACGGTCAAATCGCAGGTTCAATTTCAGCGTGGCCACTTTATCCTTATTGCCTACAGCGATCCAGACAGTGCCTACGGGTTTTTGTTCAGTGCCTCCGCCAGGACCCATGATGCCGGAGGTTGCCACTACATAATCGACTTTCAATTGCTGCAATGCTCCCTGTATCATTTCTTTTACGGTTTCTTCACTTACTGCGCCGTACTGGGTAAGCGTTCTTTGCTGCACACCCAGGAGGTCCTGCTTCACCTGGTTTGCGTAGCTCACGATGCTACCCTTGTAGTAGTCAGAAGAGCCGGGAATGCTGGTGATCAGGTGGGCAATATAACCACCCGTACAACTTTCAGCCGTAGCCATGGTCTGTTTGCGGGCAAGCAATAGTTTGCCCACCACTACTTCCAGTGGCTCATCTTCATCTGCCACCAGGAACTCTTTCACAAGCCCTTTTAATTCTTCAAAATAGGGTAGTAGCTCCTGTTCTACTGCTTCTTTATGCTCGCCTCTTGACGTAAGCCGGAGCTTTACCATACCATAGCCGGGCAGATAGGCCAGTTTGATATGCAGCGGCAACCGGGCTTCAAAATCAATCAGTTTTTCTGCAATCATGGATTCTCCCTGGCCAAACGTGAAAGCTGTACGGTGAACAATGGCCTGCACGTTCATATTCTTCAAAAGATAAGGGATCACCTCGTTTGTCATCAACCCTTTCATTTCATGCGGCACACCAGGCAATGAAATAAAAACAGCATCTTTTTTCTTAAACAACATACCAGGAGCAGAACCCCAGGCATTGTGCAGCACAGCGGCTACATCCGGCACTTCTGCCTGCTTCAGGTTTCTTTCCAGGATAGGGCCGGGGCGGCGGTATACTTTCTCAAACAGGTATTTCACATGCGCCAGCACTTTTTCATCCACCACCAGTTTGCCTCCAAAATATTCAGCCAGCAAAGGCTTGGTGATATCATCAGCAGTGGGGCCGAGCCCACCTGTGATGATGATCAGCTTTGATTCACGGCTCTCTTCGTCCAATGCTTTCCATATATCATTCCATACATCCCCGACAGCGACACGGCGGCGGACCCAGATGCCGATCTTATTCAGCTCCTGGCCGATGAAGGCGCTGTTGGTGTCAACGGTTTGGCCGATCAGCAGTTCATCGCCGATAGTAATGATGGATGCGTTGATTGTGTTGTTCAAGAGAAACGATTTTGGGGGCAAAGGTAAAGAGCATTACTCCAACAACAAATACGGTCCAGGACCCGGTTTAAAAATTAGGGATAGTCACATACTGGTTTTTGAACGATTTAACTTTAAACAGCTATTAAAGAATCCAAATGAGCTGCAATCCAAATATGATTTAGTGAGGTTAATTACAAACCTGTCAAATAATAAATATCATCCAGTGAAATGTAAAGATCGATAGTCCGGATATAAATATGACTAAGCACAGGAGATATGCATTCCGTTTCCCATAGACCGTTTTCCTGGCTCCGGATAATTTGTACGGCCCTTCTGACTGAATCAACAATAATATATTCTTTTAAGGATGGTATCTGTTGATAGTAAGACAATTTATAACCCAAATCATTTTGCCTGGTTGAAGGTGAAAGTATTTCGATAAGTACTGATGGGTTAAGTAAAGTATCGAATGCATCATCTTCCAATTCAGGGGTATCACAAACAATGGTTGCATCAGGGTATGTATAAATTTTTTTCCCAGGAGAACTAACCCGCATATCGTTGGGAAGGATCTTACATTTTTTTCCTTTTAAGTAATTAAAAATATTACCATAAAGGTTCATTGCGATCTGATTATGCTTCAGACTTGCCCCACACATCGCCTCCACATGGCCATTATAATACTCGTACTTCAGCTCCGATGCCCTTTCCATCGCCAAATATTCATCCGGAGAAATATACTGATACTTCGGTGCCGGTTCTTTAACTTCATTTTCCATATTTCAAACCTAAACCCTTTCGATGAGCAGACCAATGTATTTAAACGTGAAAAGGATGTTTTTTAACGTGTGCTGGTTGTTGTTTTCCCATTTAAGTTTTGGACAACCGATCAACACACAACTGCAAAAAGCTTTTCAGCAATTTGAGAACGACCCCCAACTCAAACATGCCCTGGTTTCCCTGTACGTAGTGGATGCCAAGACTGGTAACCCGGTTTTTGATAAAAACAGCCAGACCGGACTGGCACCTGCTTCTACACAAAAGATTATTACCAGTGCAACCGCATTCGAAGTGTTGGGAAAAGATTACAGGTATAAAACGAATTTCGGAATCATTAAAAAAGCTGCTCAAAACATTCTATACATTCAACCCTCCGGTGATCCTACCTTCGGCAGTTGGCGTTGGGAGCAAACAAAAGAACATGTCTTACTTGCCGGCATTTCCACTGCTGCCCGTAATACAAAAACCGGAAAGTTCGATGCTATCCTGATCGATACAACTGGCTGGAATGAAGAATCCACCCCGGATGGCTGGATATGGCAGGACATCGGCAACTATTATGGTGCCGGTGCTTCCGCATTAAACTGGAGGGAAAACCAGTATGATCTTTTTCTCCGTTCAGGTAATAGTACAGGCTCTACTGTAAGCATTGTCAAAACCGAGCCGCGGCTGTATAACGATACGATCATCTCCATGGCTGCAGCCGGTGCCAAAGGTTCCGGTGATAACGCTTATATCTATCTGCCGGCCGGCCGCTCTCAAACCATCGTCAGGGGAACGATCCCTCCGGGAGAAAACAGCTTCAGCATTTCAGGATCACTGGGTAACCCGGCAGCACAGTTTGCTGCAACTCTTGCCGATTCATTAAAAAAGATATTCGTTATCCCATATAAACTTTTCTATAACAGGGCTGCATTCCCTGCTGCTCCGGTCTTCTTTTACACACAGGTTTCTCCCTCGTTAGATTCTATCATTTACTGGTTCAATAAAAAAAGCATCAATCTGTATGGCGAGGCGCTGATAAGGACCATGGCTTATCTTAAGAAAGGGCAGGCTTCCACTGAAGATGGGGTAGAGATCGTCCGTTCATTCTGGAAGGAACACGGACTGGAAGAAGAAGAGTTGAATATGGTTGATGGTTCTGGTTTGTCCCCCCTCAACCGTGTTACCACACATGCTCAGGTTACCATTCTCCGGTATGCAAAAAGCCAATCATGGTATGCAGGTTTTTATAATGCGCTTCCAGAATACAATGGCATGAAAATGAAAAGCGGTACTATTAGTGGGGCCAAGGGATTTTGCGGTTATCAGCGATCAAAAGACGGGAATGAATATGTGTTCTCTTTCCTTGTGAACAACTACAGTGGTCCGGCATCTGCGCTGGTCAATAAAATGTACCGCGTGCTGGATGTTTTGAAATGATTAGTATCGCAAAGGGCGCAATGTTGCGCCCTTTGCGATACTTTCTATGCCGGTCTTTTCCGAAAGAACCCTCCATTAATGCCCAAACCTGTTAAAAAAACTCAGGTCCATTTCCACCAGCCAGGGCGATGCAAGGGCTGCGACCCAGATCAGCATAATGAATATTTTACCGGGTATCGATACATCCTGTATCAGATGACGGTGAAGCAGGCTTTGTATTGTGGTCATGATCTTTTCTTCCTTATCACTATAGCCGTATGGAGGCCCGGGGTCAATATTTTTAAAATCCGGATGTTCTTCAATCAATATGGCCCGCATTTTCCAGTAATCCTCATCAGACAATTCTTCATAAGAAGTATCTGCATTAATGCCCGATTCTTCTATCCGCTTATCAAGGCTATTCATTTGGGAATCGCCCCGCAACCGGAGTATCATCATCAACGGGAATATCAGTAAAACATAGTTGATCTTCCAGGCTGCCCAGCACATCAGTGCGATAGATATAAATATAAAGATCTTGCTGATCAGGCCTTCTTCATCCAGGAATACCCTGTTGAGCAATTGTCCGCCGTCCAGTGGATAAACAGGAAGCAGGTTGATCAGGTTGAGCAATATCAGGAATGTGGCGATCTGGGAAAGGGCTATATTGAACGGGTAATAGGATTGCTGGGTATATTTTTCAAGAAGTAAAAAACCAATGCCCAGTATTATTCCGGGCAGGGGGCCGGCCAGCAGTATAACGGCCGATTGTTTTTGTGACACTTCTCTTTTTGAACCTGATACATAAGCTCCTAACAGGGGAATGAAAAAAATGCCAAGATCGCGGTAACGATAATACTTCATGGCAAAAAAATGCCCCAGCTCGTGCAGCAGCACAATAGCTGTGATCACCAGCAGCATTTTATAGCTATTGAAAATATAGTAACCGAGAAGCAGGTAAGCCGCCAGGCTCACGGCAGATTGCAGCCACACGCTGCTTGCCTTTTTCTTCTTCTCATATTTAGGCGGGTAAACGATATCCGGCTGCAAGCCGGCTTCAGGTTTTTCTTCAGGTGTGCCTGACAGGGATATTGGATGATTCTCCATCATTTAAAATTAGCGAAAAAAAGGCTGAAGTTTTTCCTGTAATTTTTCGGGCATGGCGGTCCGTTTCATTGTTTTGGCTTCCATGAAGTAAAGCACCACCCGGCCTGTAACGAGGAGTTCCGCTTTTTCATTGTATACTTCCTGGTGGAATTCTATTTTATGATGCAGCGGCAGTTCCTTTAATATTACTTTAACGGTCAGCAGATCGTCATACAGTGCCGGGCGAAGATACCGGCACTGCACTTCGATCACAGGCATAATAACGCCTGTTCTTTCCATATCTGCATAAGTAAATCCCAGCTCCCGGATGGCCTCAGCGCGGGCCACTTCAAAATACTGGAAATAATGGCTGTGATAAACCACACCCATCTGGTCCGTTTCCGCATAACGGACCCTTATTTTCGATTGGGAAGTGAACATGTTAAGCGTTTATTTTCCGATCATACCATCTACACTGGCACGGCCGGGACCCACCAGCAGTATGGCACCGAATATAGAAAGATAAAGCCCTGCCATTCCGCCATCACCAAAGATCTCACCCTTGTGGGCGGAGAAAAGTGCTACGCACATAACGACGATCAGAGGGATGCTGGCCAGGCGGGTGAACAGGCCCAGGATAATCAGCATGGCACAAAAGAACTCAGCAAAAATGGTCAGGCAAAGAGAAACCTTCATGCCGAGATGGAAGGGATCAACAAATGCAGTAGACATTTTACTGAAGTTTTTCAGTTTCATGTACCCATGTGGTATCATCGTTGCCCCGGCGATCACCCGCAGCAATAGCATAGCGAGATTAAAGGAGACATCTGAATAACTGGTACTGAATAATTTTTTCATAAAGATTGAATGATTTTGGTGTCGAACGCAAGATATGAAAAGAACACGGTTTTGGTTTTTGTGGATGCGAGAATGGAATAAAATGTTAAACATATTACATAAACTGACTTATCCACACCTGTTTGGAATGATGTTTGGCTAAACTTGAAATAATTTTGAATATTGCAACGTTTACTCACCAACGGTTTAAAGGATATTCTTCATGAAGCAATCATTTTTATTGGCCCTGGCCACAGTTTGTGGCGG
>DATAJQ010000222.1:0-5888 GCA_036262095.1 Chitinophagaceae bacterium
TATTGTAAAATATAATGCAGGCAATATCCAATCCGTGCTTTTTGCAATGGAAAGGATCGGCGCACCGGCAATGGTGACGGATGATCCTGAACTTATCCGTAAAGCAGACAAAGTGATCTTTCCCGGAGTAGGTGAAGCCAGTTCTGCCATGAGATACCTTCGGGAAAGAAATCTGGATGAAGTGCTGCGCGGTCTTAAACAACCTGTTTTAGGTATATGCCTTGGGATGCAACTGATGTGCAGGCATAGCGAAGAAGGCGATACTGACTGTCTTGGCCTTTTTGATACCACGGTAATTAAATTTAACCAGGGATTGAAAACCCCGCAGATAGGCTGGAACCAGGCTGTATCCGTTAAAGGAAAATTGTTTGAGGGGTTGACCAGCTCCCCCTATTTCTATTTTGTACACAGTTATTATGCCGGGCTTTGTGATGAAGCAGTTGCTGTTACAGAATATGGGATCAATTTCAGCAGTGCATTGCAAAAAGATAATTTTTATGGAGTGCAATTTCACCCTGAGAAAAGCGCAGAAGCAGGGCAGCGGTTATTGCAGAATTTTTTAAACCTGTAATCAAGTTCAATGGATATCCGTACTGTAGATCTTGACACTATTTTGAAGGTCCGCCAGCAGGTAATGTATCCGGAGGAAGAGATCAGCTATGTGCAATTGCCTGAAGACGGTAAAGGCAGGCATATTGGATTATATATTGATGATGAACTGGTCTCTGTTATGTCCCTGTTTGAGAAGGGGAATGCTATCCAGTTCCGCAAGTTTGCCACCCTGGCCAAACAGCAGGGTAAAGGATACGGATCGCGATTGTTGGATTACGTGATACAGCAGGCTGGCAAGGAAGGAAAGCAACTGATATGGTGCAATGCACGGATGTCTGCCCGGGATTTTTATGAACGCTTCGGGATGTATGCTACAGGCAAAAGCTGGTGGAAGAAAGATATTGAATTCATTAAAATGGAAAAACGATTTAACTGAGTTATGCAGATCATTCCGGCCATAGATATTATAGGTGGGAAATGCGTGCGGCTGACGCAGGGCGATTATAATCAGCAAACAACTTATCATGAACAACCGCTGGAAGTTGCCAAACAATTTGAAGCTGCCGGCCTGCGCCGCCTTCACCTGGTTGACCTGGATGGAGCCCGGCAAAAAGCAGTAAAGAACTGGAAAGTGCTGGAAGCTATTGCGGCCAACACATCCCTTGAAATCGATTTTGGAGGCGGTATCAACAGCCAGGAAGATGTGCAACTGATATTTGATTCAGGTGCCCGTTGGGCAACAGTTGGCAGCATCGCAGTAAAGAATGAAGCGGTACTCGAGAAATGGCTGCTTCATTTCGGCGCAGAAAAGTTTATGCTTGGTGCTGATGTAAAGGAAAAAAAGATCGCCATTCATGGATGGATGGAAACAACGGCAATCAGTGTATTCGATTTTATCGGGCAATATAGCCGGAAAGGGATACAGCAATTGTTTTGTACCGATGTAAGCAAGGATGGAAAGCTGGAAGGCCCATCTACCGTACTGTATAAGGAGATACTGGAGCGTTTCCCCTCGCTTTGGTTCATTGCCAGCGGCGGTGTATCATCACTGGATGATCTGTACCGGTTGAAAGAGATCGGTTGCCGTGGAGCGATTGTTGGTAAAGCGATCTATGAGAACAGGATCAGTCTTGAAGAGCTTAAACAATTTACAGAAGATGTTAACTAAGCGTATTATACCCTGCCTGGATATAAAAGACGGGCGGACTGTTAAAGGAACGAATTTCGTTCAGTTGAGAGATGCAGGTGACCCAGTGGAACTGGCTGCCTTGTATGCCAGCCAGGGAGCTGATGAATTGGTTTTTCTTGACATCACAGCCACGCATGAAAGACGAAAAACGCTTTCGGAGCTGGTCAGCAAAGTGGCACACCAGGTGAATATACCTTTTACAGTGGGCGGAGGTATCAGCAGTGTTGATGATGTGTATCTGCTGCTGCAAAATGGGGCGGATAAAATATCTGTGAACACGGCAGCGGTTAAAAATCCTGCCCTTGTTGGTGAGCTTGCAAAAGAATTCGGCAGCCAGTGCGTGGTACTGGCGATCGATACCCGCCAGGAAGAAGATGGGGAATGGTATGTTTATCTTACTGGCGGAAGGACCAAAACGGATCTTAAATGCCTCGACTGGGCAAAGCAGGCGGTGGATGCCGGAGCCGGTGAAATATTATTGACATCCATGAACCATGATGGAACAAAATCAGGGTTCGCTTTATCCATCACCCGCGAGCTGGCTACTCAATTGCCTGTGCCTGTAATTGCAAGCGGTGGCGGCGGCAGTATGCAGCATTTTGCAGATGTATTCAACGAAGCTGCTGCTGATGCAGCCCTTGCAGCAAGTGTGTTTCACTTTAAAGAGATAGGCATACCCGAGCTTAAAGATTTTTTAGCTGATAAAAATATTCCTGTAAGAAAATAAAATATGATGCAGATCAATTTTTCCAAATACAGCGATGGGCTTGTTCCTGTGATCGTGCAGGACAGCACCACAGCCAAAGTGCTGATGCTGGGATTTATGAATGAAGAAGCTCTTGAAAAAACCCGGCAGATAAAAAAAGTGACTTTCTATAGCCGCAGCAAGCAGCGGTTATGGACAAAAGGGGAGGAGAGCGGGAATTTCCTTTTGCTGGAAAGCATTGCTGCAGATTGTGATGAAGATACCCTGCTGATCAAAGCAAAACCGCTGGGACCTGTATGCCACACAGGGGCTGACACCTGTTTTAATGAAGAAAACCGGCAGGACTTCCTGCAGGTGCTGAGTGAAACGATCCGCAACCGCTATGAAGACCGCTCCGGGAAATCTTATACCTCTGGTTTGTTTGAGAAAGGTATTAACGCAGTAGCGCAAAAAGTAGGCGAAGAGGCGGTGGAACTGGTGATCGAAGCAAAGGACAGCAACAACAAACGTTTCCTGGATGAAGCGGCCGATCTTTTATTCCATTATATGGTGTTGTTGCGGGCAAAAGGTTTTTCGCTCGAAGATGTGAAGCAGGTGCTTCAGGCAAGACATAAATAATTTTCAATAATCGATATCTGTATTCGTCAATCGGTAGTTTTCCTGAAACTTTTTTGATCGATTATGTTTTTTTTCCCAATATTTTTGCCGGATGAAAACCATAACAACTGTTTGTGCACTGGCTATTGCTGCATATGCGGGAGCCCAGGACACTGAGTTACTGCTCGATCCTGTTACAGTCACTGCTTCTGTTCAACCCAAACCTGTTTCGCAAACCGGCCGCAACATCATAACCTTCAAAGGAAATTCTTTCGCCAATCTCCCTGTTCATTCTGTTGATGAGCTGCTGCGCTATCTGCCCGGCATCGAAATGCAAATGCGTGGACCGATGGGTTCGCAGAGCGATATTGTATTGAGAGGCGGCACTTTCCAGCAGGTATTGATATTGCTGGATGGCGTTCGTATCAATGATCCGAATACCGGTCACTTCAGCAGTTATATTCCGATTGTTCCTGCAGAAATAGACAGGATCGAAGTGCTTAAAGGTGCTTCCTCTGCTATTTATGGCTCAGAAGCTGTGGGTGGTGTGGTGCATGTGATCACCAAGACTTTTGCGGCAAAACGCAATCAGCAGAAACTGCAACTGCAGGGCCAGGTATCCGGTGGTGAATATGATCTGGCGACGGCCAATATCGGCGGCTTTTACCAGGCCGGCAACACTGCTGTAAGCGGAGGCTGGCTGAGCAATAATACAGATGGACAATTGCAAAGGGGCACCAGGGGATATGTACATGCCAATACTGCTTCTTTATCATTCAGCCAGTTTCTGGGTGAGCGTTGGCAATTGTCTGTACGCGGCGCTTATGACAACAGGGATTTTGCTGCCCAGAATTTTTATACCACATTCCTGAGCGATACTGCCAGCGAAGAAGTGCGTACCGTATGGACGCAACTCCGTCTTTCCTATACCGGCATCAATCACCGTGTAAATATTGACGCAGGTTACAAAGACGTGAAAGATGATTATGCATATAATAAGGTATCGATTGCGAATGCCAGTACCAGCCGCATGCTGCAAGCCACGGTGACCGATGAGTGGAAACTGGGGCAGCAAACTTCACTGGTAAGCGGCATGCAGTTCATCAATAAAGAAATACGTTCCAACGACAGAGGTAATCACGATGTGCCGCAGGGAGGGATTTTCTTTTTACTGAATCATTCTTTCATGCAAGGGTTTACCATTAATCCGGCGCTCCGTCTTGACTGGAATGAACGTTCAGGTGCTGAGCTGGTGCCGCAAGTGAGCATGGCCTATAAATTAAAATCCATCCGTTTCCGGGGAAGTGCGGGTAAAACAATCCGGGATGCGGATTTCACAGAACGGTACAATAATTATAATAAGCCATCTGTGGCGAGCGGGCGTATCGGCAATCCTGACCTGGAAGCAGAGCGTTCTTTCAGCTATGAAGCAGGGGCCGATTATTTTGCGGGCAAGGCATTGAAGATCGGTGGCACTTTCTTTCAGCGCTTTCATCGCAAACTGATCGATTATGTGACCACTCCTTATGCAGATATGCCAAGAAAAGATAACCTGGTACCGGGAGGAACGTATGCACTGGCAAAAAATATTGCGAAAGTAAATACCAGCGGTGCTGAACTGGATATTCAATATCAGCAAAAGCTTCAGGGTGATAATAATGTATATGCCGGAGCAGGGCTGGTCTGGTTGAAAAGTACGAGCAGTGAGATCACTCCGTCATTCTATGTTTCTTCTCACGCGCGGTTCATGGCAAATTTCTTTGTCGAGTATACATTCAGCAGGTTTTTAATAAGTGTAAATGGAATTTATAAAGACAGAGCTACTCAGGAAGCACCGGCTATTCATGCAATGGTGGATAAAAATTATTTTGTTTTCAACGCGAGGGCTGCATTTTACACGTGGCAACGGAAATTGAATATATTTGTGCGGGTTGACAATATTGCTGATACCAGGTATAGTGATTTATTGGGAGCGCAAATGCCCGGACGTTGGTTGACCGGTGGAATTAACTATGCGTTTTCACGCTGATAACCGGCCGCCTTACTTCAGAATACCATGATGGAACCTTGTTTTCAGGGGACATTTATCAATGATTATAAGAATTGTTTTTTTTCAAATACGCGAAATTGATTTTTTTTGTGTAACTTATTGAGTTTTTGAGAGAAAGCCTTATCCAAAAAAATTTTACAAGCCCATATCCCTACATGGAAAAAGTGACCATACTATTAGTGGATGACCACAAACTGATCAGGGATTCCTGGTCGTTCATTCTGAACAGTGACCCGCGTTTTACTGTTATCGGGGAAACGAGTTCAGGCGAAGAAGCTATACATATTGCTGGTCAGAAAAAACCGCAGATCATTCTGATGGATGTGAACATGAGTCCTGTGAACGGTTTTGATGCAACCAAGCAGATCCAGAAAATATCTCCTGAATCAAGGGTGATAGCAGTTTCTATGCATACCATGCCTGCTTATGCAAAAAGGATGCTGCAGTTGGGAGCAATGGGATATGTGACCAAGAATTCTTCCAAAGAAGAAATGATCGCGGCTATCATTGAAGTAAGTGAAGGGAAGAAATATATCTGCGAAGAAGTAAAAAATATTCTTGCCCAGCAGGAGCTGGATGAAACAGCAGCGCAGGGCGATATGAATAATCTTTCACGCCGTGAAATAGATATCATTAAGCTGATCAAGGAAGGTATGTCTTCCAAGCAGATCGCGCTTGAGCTGGATATCTCTTTAAAGACGGTGGAAGTTCACCGCTATAATATCCTCAAGAAATTAAAGCTGAAGAATACGGCCGCTTTAGTGAATTACATCAATATTAAAGGGCTGTAGCTC
>DATAJQ010000223.1:0-51224 GCA_036262095.1 Chitinophagaceae bacterium
ACCTTATCCTATGAAAATTCATGAGCAATATCGCTAATAATAAATTAACACAAAAACTTTTTGGCTATTTTTTTTGCCGATTATGTGTCAATTCTACCTTTTATTGATTCATCTCAATGTCGAAACGTTGAACTTTGACCGTATATTAACTTTTTAGCCCATGCAAACGATTGCGCGCATTTGTCCAAATATTGTCATAGAACTTGCATGCTTTCTCCGGTTAATGCAACATTTTAGTTAATTCAACATTTTATTACTGATTTTTGTAAACAGAAATATGAAAAAAACAGTTGTAGCCATCACCGGTGCCAGTGGCTCCATTTACGCCCGGCAATTACTTCAAAAGCTTGCTGCCATTCCTGAACAGTGTGCAGACCTTGCAGTGATCATGACAGAAAATGCTAAACAGGTTTGGGAAACAGAATTGAGTGATACTTCTTATCAGCAACTTCCTGCTAAATTCTACAGCATTAAGGATTTCACCGCGCCTTTTGCATCAGGCTCAGGCAAATATGAAAATATGCTCATCATTCCCTGTTCAATGGGTTTACTGGGAAGAATTGCCAGCGGCATTTCCAATGATCTTATCACGAGGGCTGCAGATGTAATATTAAAAGAAAGAAGAAAATTGATATGTGTAGTGCGTGACACACCCTATAATCTTATGCATATCCGGAATATGGAAACAGTTACCCTTGCCGGTGGTATTATATGTCCTGCCACTCCTTCTTTTTACAGCAAACCACAAACACTGGAAGAAGTAGCGGCTACTGTGGTTGACCGGGTGCTTGATCTTGCCGGATTTGATATCCGTACCTATCGCTGGGGTAGTAAAGAGAATTGATCATTTACGGTTCTTCTTCTTATCTATAACGTCTACCAAACCCTGTTGCGGTTTATCCAGTGTAAGTTCCCAGAACATTATCCCATTCAATCCCTTTTCGATCGCATAAGCTGTTTTTAATTGAATGGATACCGGATCATCGAAAGTGGCAAATTCTTTTCTCTGCGCATTGTAAGCATACGAAGCTTTGGCAACACTATCGTAGTAGAATTGATAGCCGTTGGCTCTATTAAGCTGTTGGCTGAATTGTCTGTAGGATACAAAGCTTTTGAATTTTCCCTGTTGATATAACCCATTGTTCATATTCTCTACATTTTCCCAGGTACGCGCATAAAATGCTGCTCCGATCACGATCTTATTAAGCGGCACACCAATATTATCCAGGTATTGAATGGCATGGTCGGCAGAAGCTGATTGCTTTGATGTGGAATATAATGGTGTATGATGACCTGTAACAGTAGAGAAGCCACTGACAAGATCATAGCTCATCAGGTTGATACGGTCAACCAGCGGGCTCAGGCTTTTCCAGTCAACTGAATTTAATAAAAAAGGATCCGTTCCTCCTGCTGCAAAACTGATCTCCTGTTTGTTGCCTAATGTATCACGCAATGTTTTCACTAAAGCTGTAAAATTATCCTTATCCGCTGCACTGTAAGCATGTCCCGGATAACCAGGAATGGTTGGATATTCCCAATCCAGGTCGATGCCGTCCGTATTAAAATAATTGTCCAGTTCTTTCACAGATGAAGCAAATGCCTTCCTGTTCATGTCTGTTGAAAAAATAACTGAGCAGGTCTCGCAACCGCCCCAGCCACCGAGCGACAACATCACTTTAAGACCGGGGTTCCTTTTTTTTGCAGTCACCAATTCCCGGATGGTGGCAGTATCCCGTGCATTACTCACATGCAGCCGGTTACCTTTGAGATGACAGAAACTAAAGATGATATGTGTCAGCTTTTCTACCGGGTATTGCGATACCCGGCTTGCATCGCCGGAATAATAAGCGATCACTGCCAGGTTGTTGCTATACTTTTTCAGCAATTCCCTTGTTCTTATCCCTGATTCCTTCATATCCTCATCTTTCCAATCACCTTCCGAAGAGGCCGATGGCAAAAGCACAGAGCAGGTCTCATTCTTATCAGACACTGACCAGGTGATCCAACTGATCTTGTGCTGCTCCGCCCAGTTGATCCATTTCTGCCATTCATCAGGATTCAAAGGACCGTCACCGCTGGCTTCCATGCCAGCCGATTCGGAAATAAAAATGGGAATCCCTTTTCCCAAAGCATAATCACCCCGGTCCCTCAATCCCTGCTTATGCGTGGCCGCATAAAAATGTAACGTGTACATCAGGTTGGAGAATCCCTGCAAAGGATCATCTGCTACAATATGCAGGTCCTGGTCCCAATGCGGTGAGCCTACCAGGATGATATTATCAGGATCCGCAGCTCTTATCACTTTAATGATCTCCGTTGAATAAGCCTTCACTTCAGCCCATGACTCTTCATCCGGTTCATTGAATATCTCATAGAGGACATGGGGGTACTTACCATATTTAGCCGCCATCTCTGCGAAAAATGCTTTTGCTTCTTTCAGGTTGATATTATGACTATGCCAGTCAATGATCACATAAATATCTTCCTTGATAGCAGCATCTACCACGGCCATTATCTTCTCCTTTGACCACTCTGGCCTTTTCAGATAACTATTCTCCCCAGGTTCCACTCCGAGTGCAGCCCTCACCACAGTAGCATTCCAGTCATTTTTCAGCCATTGCACAGAACCCGCATTATAGAAACGTGGCCAGAAGCAATGCCAGCCGTAGCTCATACCGCGAAGCACAACAGGGTTGCCTTGCTGATCAGTCAGTTGCGTCCCCACCACTTTCAATTGCCCATGCTGACGGACAGGCTGCGAAAAACAGTTCATCATTATTATGATGAGAAACAGGGAGAAAGCATATTTTTTCATATGGCTGTCATGAAGTTGCTTAATTATCATGTCTTTCCTCCATAGGGCAGTTCAACAAGATAAGCAATCCCCTGCAATTGCACTGCCAGTTAAAAGCCATTATGCATTACGTCAAGCAGTGTTTCCCTTTGGTCAATGCGATTTTTTATGGGATTGGGATCATGGTTTCTTTGTTCTGAAGTTGTATCCCTTTATTCATTAACCATAAAATAAGAATCATGAAAAAGTATGTAAGCCCTTTAAAACTGGCCTTGCTGCTGCCTGCAGCAGCGTTGCTGTTTATTTTATCCTCTTTTTCATTCAAACCAGGAGGAGAAGGTTTTGAAGTATTTCAAAACAACAAACTGATGCTTCGGCAATTCGGCGACAATATGAAAAACATCAGAATCCTGCAATTGAATGCCGCCGGCGTAAAAGATCAGATAACCATTAAATATTTTCATTGCGGCAGGATTGGTAAAGACCGGCATCTCATTATCCGTGGCACAGATAACAAAGAATTGAAGAACTGGCAGTTTTCCAATAGCAGTGAAAAGGATCCCGGTATGAGTTTCCGCGTAGGAGATGTACTGAGCCTGCAACCTAAAGGGAAAAGATCAGCATTGAACGTTTATTACAGTTCAAGCGAAATACCGGAAGGAAGGCTACTTATTTCATTGGTGGTAAACAGTTGATATCCGGCTTTACCCCATTTCCCTCTATAGAATATTCAATTCATGCAGCAGGCATTTATTTGAAGCGGATAGAAAGACTTTTTTTGCAGCATAAACTTAATCCTGAAAACAAAAATTTGTTTATGCAAGCAACAACTCTCAAACAGACTTTCTTCCGCTTCTTTCTTTTTGTTGGCCTGGCAGCTTCCATGGTAGCCTGTAAAAAAGATAAAGATCCCAATGGACCGGACCCGGACCCTGCGCCGAATGGTGCCAGGTTACAGCAATACACCAATGGTGAAGATTTTGCCCGTTTCACTTATAATGCAGACGGAACAGTGCAAAAAATCGTTCTTAAAGACGATAATAACAGTTCCACCGACGGAACAACTTATACTGTAGCATACAATGCACAAAAGAAGATATCATCCCTCACCGGTGCGGGACAAAAGATCGAAGTGGAATATCAAAACAACGTGATGAGCCGTGCCAAAATGTTCGAAAACGGAGAGCAGGTAGGATATACCGATTATACTTTTGAAAATGGCAACCTGAAAAAAGCCGTGCTTTACTTTGGCGAGCCGGGCGCATTTGCTCCTTTTTTCCAATATGAAATGACTTATAATGCCCAGGGCAATCTTGGCAAGACCGTAATTAAGATGGCTACTGATGAACCAGGCCAGATGGTACAGACCGGTCATTCAACTTATGAGTACGATCAGAAAACAAACCCGCTGTATCAGCATAGGGAACTGATGGCCTTATTCTGGCAAGCTGTTTCCAAAAACAATATCACGGTAGAAAATGAGTTTGACGAAAACCAGCAACCTTCCGATAAATTTGTTTACACCTATACATATAAATCAAATGGCCTGCCGGAGAAAGCTACTGTAAAACAAGGCCTGCCCGGACAGGAGCCTGCTACAAGTCAGCTGACTTTTACTTACCAATAAACAAGTAAACGCAGAAACACAAGGGCGCTAAGTATAGCGCCCTTTATTGCATCTTTGCAGTACATGCAATATATCCATTCCCATCTTCAGACCTTCTTTACCGGCCGGTACCAGCTTTCTGCGTATGTACCTGATGCCGCAGCTATCAGGGAACTTTACAAACAAAACAATATTGATTCTCCCTACTGGTCACAGGTATGGCCTGCAGCATTAGGGCTTTGCTTGTTCCTGGAGCAGAATACCGGCTATATTGAAAATAAAACAGTACTGGAACTGGCTGCAGGATTAGGCTTGCCTTCCCTGCTGGCTGCTCATTACAGCAGGTCTGTGCATTGCAGTGACTATTCGCCGGAAGCTGTAGCACTGCAGCAACGGTCGATAGAACATAATCAATTCAGCAATATGAGTTGCAGTGTGCTCGATTGGAATAATATTCCTGACACAGTAAAAGCAGAAGTGCTGCTTTTGAGCGATGTCAACTATGATCCCTGGACATTTGACAAAGTATATGCAACGGTCGATCGTTTTCTTAACGACGGAACGCTTATCATCCTCAGCACTCCCCAACGACTGATGGCAAAGCCATTCATTGAACGATTATTACCGTTTTGCGTAAGACAGGAAGAAGTGATAGTAAATAAAGACGGGAAACAGGTTGCTGTAACCATACTGATATTAAAAAACTAAAAACCTTGCATGCTGTCTTTCGACAGGTATTTTAATTTCCTTGCCGTTAAAGCAAAAGCGGTCAAAAGAAACAACTGCCATAGTATCACCAGCAACGGTATGCCTGCATATACGGGGAGCATCAGCACACCTGTTGCGGCCAGTTTTCCATTCAGGAATTCCTCCACCAGCAACCGGTCCAGTATCCAGGGAATAACCAGGAATGCGAGTATGATCAGTATCCTTTGCTTATTGCGGATCGCTTTGAATGCCCGCCAAACAGGCGGAACAGTAAACAACAGGACGATCAGTCCTCCGAGCAATGCGCCCTGGTAAGTTTGCGCTCCTGCAAATACATGTCGTAATGTACTGATCTCATCTCCTCCCCTGTCAATGGCCGACAGCCATCTTGGTAAAGGCAATGCGCCTGTCACCAGTGCAAAACCGATGGTCTTTTGCCAGGCCGAGGTTGTAGGGCGCAGAAGCGAAAAGCCCCACCACATAAAAGCATACGTCACCAATGGCCCTGCAAAGCTGGTAAGAATGAATTGTTTTTCGCTACAACTGCTGCAAAATTCCCACACCAGGAAATCGCGGGCAGGCGGGCAACCGCAAAGCAACCAGGCTGAAAGATAATGCGCCGATTCATGTGCTTCATGCAGAAGCAATACCAGGATAAGAAAAGCAAGAAGAGAAGTCAGGTTGAATTGCAAACGCATGGTACTAATATAGGGAAAAGCCGGGGATGTCCGAATAGCTGATGAATTGTTCATTCACCGATGGTCAACGAACAACCACCATCAGTCATCAATCAACGTTTCCTTTTATAAAAATCCAAACTTACCTTTTTCATAAAAGAAGGTTTCTCACTAAACGTGAAAAAACCTGAATTGTCCTGCTTAAAACATATCGCTTCTCCCTGGGGTTCCAGTTGATATGAAAGCTGGGTGGGAGTTTCCTGCAAAACCTGTTCTATGCTTTGACCTGCTTTTCTTTTCCAGTAATAGATGGCTGTGTAAGTCTTTACCAGTATCTCCTTCCCATCAGGTGAAATAGCAGCACTTACTACACCCTGGAAAGAAAGTGAACCAACTTTCACAGCGTTATTGATATCTGTTGTGCTTTGCGGATAAAGGATCTTATATATGCCGGATGGCTTATCCCTTTTGGTGATCACATAAATATCCCTGGTAGCATTATCTACAAGTATGGCTTCGGCATCATGTGAACCATCGGGATATTTAAAAACAATTTTATCAAAAGCATAAACCGTATCAGCATTTGCGGCCGGCTCAGGAAAACGATAGATAAAATACTTGCTGGCTGATACGCTGTTATTACCTATATCAGCCAGGTAAATATAATTTTTGCCTTTTTCCGGTCCATTGGCCAAAGCCATATCTTCCCAATCGCGGTTGGTAGCTCCTTTTATTTTGATCTTCTTATAAAATTCGCCTGTGTGTGAAAGCAGGCAGATCTGGCTGGGATTACCACTGTCCTGCTCTACCCATAAATAACCGGGATGAGTTTTGCTGTCGGCAATGCCAGAGGCTTCATCCAGTTTACCCGGCTTTACCGGCATTGATACAGGCCTGGCTTCAAAAATATCGGCTGGCAAACCAGCGGCCAGTTCGGATCCACCCGCCAGCAAACTTATCAGGAAAAGAAATTTCACAGGAGAAACGGTCATATCGATGTCTTTGATTAATGTGATATACTGGAACTCAAATGTAAAAATTTAAACCCGGCCGCACGATGGTAATTCCTTTTTTTACATTTCGTTTTTGAAAACCCCTGAAATATTGCTTCAGCTTAGTGGCCGGTTTTTCCACAAAGACAACCAAGACCACAAAGAATTATTATCAAAACTACCACCTTACTCTATTGCTTTGTGAACAGGAAATAAGATGAAATATTTCTTTGTGGTCTTGGTTGTCTTTGTGGGGAAAACATCAAACTGAGGGAATACCCAACAAAAAAGAACTGAACCAGAAGGCTGTATATTTGTTATACCATAAAACCCAGCCCCATGATTTGGCATCCTCTTACACAAATTGAACAATTACAGGAAATCATTGATAAATCGGCTCATACACCGCAGGTTATCTACAAGCATTCCACCCGCTGTTCTATCAGTGTGGTGGTGAAGAACCGCCTGGAAAAGGAAGACTCCCCAAAAGCTGTTGATTTCCATTACCTCGATCTCCTTGCTTACCGCCCTGTTTCCAATGCCGTTGCAGAGCAATTCAGGGTGCAGCATGAATCACCTCAGGTGCTGGTGATCAAAAATGGAAAATGCGTGTATGACGACAGTCATATGGCGATCAATATGGACGATATCATTGAACAGGCCACAGCAGCCTGATAGGGATCAATTCCTATTTACAGCCGTCCAGGAAATCCTTAATGCCCTGAACGATCTTATCCGCCACTTCCTGCTGGAATTTTTCATCCAGTATCAGCATCTCTTCGGCAGGGTTACTGATAAAAAGCATTTCAACCAGTGCATTGGGGTATTCAGTAGGGCTGTTCAGCATGAAATTAAAGCTGCCTGTATTGCCATATTCTTTTAATCCCAGTTCCAGCATACGGTGATAGATATGATTGCTTAATGGGCGGAAACCTACATAGCGGTAAAATGTGCCGGTGCCGCCAACATTTACCGGATCGGCAGATGAATTGAGGTGAATGCTCACGAGGAGATCAGGAACACTGTCGCGGTAAAACAAAATCCGCTCCTTATTATCTACAAATTTTTCCGTGGTCCTTGTCATGATCACTTTGGCTCCCTGGCGCTGCAAGGTCCTTTGCAGTTTCAATGACACAGCCAACGCCAGCATTTTCTCTGAAGAACCTGTTGGGCCGCCAGCGCCGGTGTTACCACCTCCATGCCCTGCATCCACTGCAACAGTAAGATGGTTCAACGATAAGTTTTGCGGCTGTGGTTTCACTCTTATCACCAGTGTATTGCCCTTATAATAAAGCTGATGCCCCCAATGCTGTGGATGCTTCAGTTCAATAGTGATGCGCAACACTTCGTCCTCAAGTTGTTCATACCACACATTTTTTATTTCCCTGGTATTTTCCAGTTGAGTGATCCAATTGGTATTGTTGGTAGCGCCGAATATATCCACTACGATCCTTGAAGGGTCAAGCAACTGGTTCGATTGATAAGCCAGGCGGTTGCTGAGCGCCACTTCTACATAATCATAAGCAGAATCGCCATATACTCTCCAATTGCCGGTAAGCGAAGTGGGAGGAAAACTTCCCTTGGGTAGAAATTCCACCACATCATCCGGTATATAAGCAGTGCGGTATTTGGACAGTTTTACTCTATAGAGAGACCCGGCTTTCCCTGTCATCTGCAAAGGGATCAAAGAATCAATATAACCGATCTTGGCACCTCCCAGCCTGTCGTCACCAAGCCCGAACAGAAGGTGTGCCAGCCGGCCTTTTGTTACCAGCATATCCGGCCCCCATTCACGGGTAAGCGATACCTGGCTGGAAGTATGACGCGTAATGGTTTGACCTGCTGTGTCCATAATGGTCACAGGTATTTTAGTGTTCAGAAAACTGTCTGCAACATTCACTGTATATTCTCCCTGGTAGATGCCGGGCATGGGTTGAGCAGGCATCTCATACAGGGACTCTTTATTATTTACCATTACCACGCAGCCGGTCAATGCTTTTACCCGGAAACGGATCTTATCTCCCGGCTGCACAATAAGATTTCCTTCTGGAAATGTTTCTATCTGTACTATATCAAGCGTTTTGACAGTGTCCGGAGGAGAAGGGAGAGCGTATTGATAGAGTAACTTTTTGGACACCCGGCCGCCAGTTCCGCTGGCCATGATCTCTACTGTATTACTCCCGGGCTGAAGATCCACCGCATAAGCAAAGCCTCCGGTGGGATATACTTTTACAGGTGAGCCATTTATGGTAAGCTGACAGCTTTTGCAGGTGCTGCCGGAGATGAACTGGCGTGAAGTACGTGAACTATTATTTTCTTTCAAAGGGCTGACCAGTCGTATAAAAGGTTTCTCTGCCTGTTGGGCCAGGCTGTTCATTCCTGCAAGCAGCAGTGCTGCCATCATCATTCTTTTCATCCGCTAAAAATACCGATTTATACTGCAGATAAATAAGCCAATGCCGGCATTCATCCATTACTCCGGCAATACAGGTCCGAAACGGAGTTTCCTGCCACGGCTTTTCTTATTGGGAAAAAGAATATCATGGGCGGTTTCATATCCTTCATCAGCAACCCTGGCATGGCGGATGGCTGACTGACGGCGGTTCCTGATAGTATAGATGAGAAACCCTATGGCGGCCGCAGCAGCTACTCCCAGTATGACCTTGTTCGTCTTTTTCATGTCGTATTATTTATTTTATTATCGCTGTAGAAAAGTCAAAAAGCATACCATCTATATAAGCAATTGCAAAACAGCTCCCCAATCTGGCATTATTTTGAACCATAAAATGTATGATTGGTTCGTTCACAAAAGTTAATCCTTTGTCAACAGCCGCATGTTAATTTAAGAAACAAGCGTATGCCTTCTTCAGTTGTAGCTGCGATACGGTATTACCCGCTGAAATCCATTCTTCGTGTGGTCTTTGTATCAGGCGATGTATATGATTACAAAAAAGTGCCGGAGAAAGTATATAAGGCAATGAAGGCAGCTGCTTCAAAAGGCACTTACCTTAATAAATATATCAAAGGGCATTTTTCGTATGAAAAACTTAAATGATCCTTTATAATAAGGGAGACAGCAGTCTTGCCACTTTTTCCTGCATTTGTTTATATACAGGCCTTGCAGTCCAGGCGAGGGGATCGATCTTTTCTGCATTCTTCAGATCATTATAAAAGGTATCTCGTAGCTGCCGGGAAAAATCAATATCATATACCAATGCGTTCACTTCAAAATTCAATTCAAAACTGCGGAAGTCCATATTCGCTGTGCCCACCACAGAGAGCTTGCCGTCAGCTACCAGTGTTTTGGCATGTATAAACCCTTTCTGGTATTGATATATTTCGACGCCTGCTTTTAACAGTTCTTCATAATAAGATCTTGCTGCTGCATTCACCAGTTTACTGTCCGAAATCCCAGGCACCAGCAATTTCACAGAAAGACCACTCAAAGCTGCAATGGTCAATGCTTCCAGCATGCTTTCACCCGGTATAAAATAAGGCGTGGTGATGAGGATCTCTTTCTGTGCCAGGTAAACCGCCTGCAATAGAGAAAACAAAATAGTGGGTTGTGTGGAATCAGGTCCGCTGGCCGCTATCTGCACCAGCGTATCCTCCTTTTTATGAACACTGGGGGAAGGGAAAAGAAAAGCTGCCGGTTGCAGAGATTCACCGGAACAGAAATTCCAATCGTTCAAAAAAAGATATTGAAGATAATATACACCAGGCCCGTCAATACGAAGATGTGTATCTCTCCAGTAAAGCTGGCCGGGTTTATTATTGACATATTTATCACTGATGTTGATACCGCCTGTGAATGCAGTATGTCCGTCTATCACAATGATCTTCCTATGATTCCGGTAGTTGAGGCGGTTGGCGAGCAATAAAAAACGTATCTTATAAAAGGGAGCGGTTTTAATACCACCAGCGTTGAGGCGCTCCAGTGTTTGACGCCTGATGGAATAACTGCCGAAATCATCATAAATAAACCTGACCTCCACTCCTTCTTTGGCTTTTTCCAACAATGCTTCCACCAATTCTCTTGCAACCTCTCCTCTTTCCACGATATAGTATTCGAGATGGATATGGCTGGTAGCAGCACGTATGGCTTCCAGCACTTCAGGAAACTTTTCTTCCCCGTTAATCAGCAGCTTCACTTTATTATGTCGTGTGAAGGGGCTTTGCTGATCTTTTACCAGTAATCTTGCAAGTTCTTTGTATTCCTGCACCACCGTGCCGGCATGCTTCAATGCATCTTGTGTATAAGCAGTAGTTGCTTTCTTCAACTCTTCCAGCACTGTTGCATTAGATATCTCTTTTCGCCCGTATATTTTTCGTTTCCGGTAATTAATGCCAAAGGAGAAATAAAAGATAATGCCGGCAACAGGAAGAAAGACGGCCAGCAGCAGGTAAGCCATGGTCTTGGTAGTGGTACGGGTATCATAAACGATACGGATGCAGGTGGCAACTAAGATCAGTACATAAAGAATCTCAGAGAGCAGTAGCCAGTTCATGTGCTTATGGGATAGTTGACAAGAAAGTTACTGCGTTTTATTCAATGAGCCATCATCTTCTTATTTTCCCCACTTGCCACGAAATCTGAATGCCAGTTCCAATCCAAGGTACCAGCCTTTCTTTCTCTCAGCAAATGGCTTGTAATCGATGCCATTTGCTGATAAGGTATAATCCGCATGGGGATATTTACTGATATCCTGCGCATATACCAACCCTACCCTTCCGATCCTGAATTGATAAAAATGAAGCTCAGCCAGCACACGCTGCTGCACAGCAGAGCCAGATATTTTCTGTTCAAATCCTTCTATCGCGTCCTTATCCGTCCAGGTATATTGATGGTTCAGCACATAGCCTGCCGAATAACCTGCTCCAAATGCAGCAGAAAAGTTTTTTGCACCAAACAGTTGCTTCTCGAACACCACCGGCATTTCAACAAACTGGTAACGTGTCTTGAATATTTTTATATCCTGACCGGAAGAGGCCCAGATTGCAGGCATGGTCTCTTCTGAAAAACTTCCATAACCTGGTTTAAGTGTAATGCGGTAAAGTCCTTTTTTTCGGTCAATATTCAGGTACAATGCAAGGCCTGCATGAAATGTTTTGGTTTTAAAATAACCGTTTTCTCCTGGCATGTTCACCTGCCTGGGTCCACCAAGTAAATTGGCGCTTATGCCATAGTCAAGGAAATGGTGTTTGCCTTTTCCTTTTGCCAGCGTCTCGGTTTTGGCTATTACTGTATCAGGCTTTGCAGGCTCCTTCTCTTTGTTTTCATGTTTTTTGGCCAGTTGTGCTTTTCTTTCTGCTTCAAGTGCTGCTTTCTCTTCTGCTTCTTTTTTGGCCAGTGCTTCAAGCTCGCAGCGGTCGAGATGCTGTCCCATTGCGATCATATTAATATACCGGCAGTCGTTATTGCCAAGTATATACAGCATATCAGCAATATCTTCCATACTGATAGCACGGATCATTGTTTTGCCCAGGCTTGATTCTGCAATGACACCCGCTACAAAGCCCTGGCTATTGATCAGTGGCATGCCCCGCGCCAATCCGGCCTCTTTACTCACTTTCAGCGTGTATATACCGTTCTTTGCTTTTTTATCCACCTCTATTTTCGCGTTGTTCATGAACCAGATATTATCACTTACCCATTTATCCCGGAAAGTGCTGAGCTTTCCTTTTTTATCGGCCAGTGATTCGTAATAATTGGTAAGCCATTTTTTCTCAGGGGGTCGGGGTGCCTGGTAAAGCGCTACTGAAAAAGCGCCCATCCTCGCTTCACGCAGTTTAGTGGCTTTAACACGATATGTACTGTTATAAAATTTAGCTGTGCGGATGGTTTGGGGAACTATTTCTGCAGGATAATTCTTTTCATTGAGTGAATGCCGGATGGTGACAAAATAAATATGTACCGAATCTTCAGCCGTGATAAAACCAAATTCACTGACTCCAATTTCTACTACATTGTTTACAAAACCACGCAGATCAGCAGTGTTTGCCTGTGCCGAAGAAGAGAAAGGGGAAAGGCATCCTGCAAGCATAGCCCACAGGAGCAGCCGTGAAAAGCAGTCGATTTTCAGCGTTTTGGTTTTCATACAAGTTAGCGCTTGAATCATTAAACTCCTTGCTTATAGGAATATTGCCCAATACGGGTATGAGGGCAATCAGAACGCGGGATTGAACGCAAGCTGCTACGTAAATCTACTTATTTTAAATCGGGAGCCCTGGAAATTTCATTACTCATTTTCCATTTAACAGTGCTTTTATCACTCCGTCCATCGCCCGTTGATTGATCCATCTTACTACTACCACCAGCTCATGTTCGGGATCCACATAAATAAGATTGGCCCCATTGCCAATATGCATGAAAGCACTTGCCGGGGCTGAGGGCAGCATCTTGCGGTCTGTATTCAGGAACCAGTTCATATACCCGTAATCTGTTTTAACCGGCGTTGGCGTAAGCGCCTGTTTCACCCATTGCTTACTGATCAGTTGCTTTCCTTTCCAGTTGCCCTGGTGCATGGTGAGCAAACCAAACCTTGCCATATCATACGCATTGATGAACATACCGCCTCCCCAGTGTCCGCCGCCACTGACACTTTGCACCGCTTCACCATCGAGCGTGATCCAGGCATTGCGATAGCCTGTCCAGCGCCAGGTATTGGAAGCTCCGATCGGGTCCATGATATACTGTTTCAGCACTTGTGGCAAAGGCTTGCGCCAGACACTGGTGGCTGCCAGTGCCAAAGCATTTACTCTTACATCATTGTATTCATAACGCGATCCGCTTGGAAAGCGGGGCCGCGACTTCCAATCGGCGCGACTGCTATCCGGACGGTCGGCCCATTCCGGTTTATCCCATAATGTCCCCTCCCAATCGCTGGTTTGCCGCAGCAGATCATTCCAGGTGATGGTGCGGTTATGCGGGGAAGCAAACGGGTAAATAAAAAATGGTTTGCCTTTCTCATCTGCCTGTCCATGCAATTCAACAGGTGGAATATACCCTGCTACTGTATCCTGCACATTCCTGATCAGGCCGCTGTCAACTGCCAGGCCAATCACGGTACTTAAAAAACTTTTGGTGACACTATGCGTCATATCGCAACGCAATGGTTCGCCCCAGGTTTTGATGATATAACCTTTGTAAATGATAATCCCGGTCGGTTCACCCCGGTCAGCCATTGGGCCAATTATATTACCGAATGGTTCTTTACCAAAAGTATTGGCCTGATCAATTTCAAGCTGGCGTGGGTTTTTTGATTCATGCGAAATGGCAAAAGCCACAGCAGAGTCAATAGCTGCAGGGTTCAGGCCCATTTCTGCAGGTGTCCGCTGTTGCCATTGATCAGGCGGAGGAAAATAAGCAGCAGCAGTCTTTGTCTTTTGCGACAGGCCGGCAAAATGAAATATAATGAACAGAACGATGGATAAAGAGATTCTCATTATGGATGTGTAGTTGTTGGCGAACCGAAGATAAATTCTTCCCGGATATAAACTCAAGATAGTGCTGACCAATAAAAAAGCCCGGGTAACCCGGGCTTTTGACTAAACTTATTTGATTCTTACTTCGCAGCTTTCTTTGCAAACTCAGCTCTGATCACATTCAGCGCTCCGCCTGCTTTAAACCATTCGATCTGTTGCTCATTGTAAGTATGATTTACACTGATCACATCTTTGGTACCATCTGCGTGGTTCAATTCCACTGTCAGTGGCTTGCCGGGTGCAAAGGAAGTAAGCCCAATAATATCAATGTTATCATTTTCCTGGACCTTATCGTAATCTGCTTTATCGGCAAATGTAAGCGCCAGCATACCTTGTTTTTTAAGGTTGGTTTCGTGGATACGGGCAAAACTGCGTACGATGATGGCCCTTACACCTAAGTGACGGGGTTCCATCGCCGCGTGTTCGCGGCTGCTGCCTTCGCCATAGTTTTCATCACCTACCACCACACTGCCTACATGTGCTGCTTTATAAGCGCGGGCTGTAGCAGGCACTGGTCCGTATTCGCCGGTCAACTGGTTGTTTACACTATCTGTTTTATCGTTGAAATAGTTGATTGCACCGATCAGCATGTTATTGCTGATATTATCCAGGTGGCCACGGAATTTCAACCATGGGCCGGCCATAGAAATATGGTCGGTTGTACATTTTCCTTTGGCTTTGATCAGCAGTTTCAATCCTTGCAGATCATGTCCTTCCCAGGGTGCAAATGCCTGGAGCAGTTGAAGGCGCTGGCTGTCGGGGTCCACTACTACTTTCACACTGCTGCCATCTTCAGCAGGAGCCTGATAACCCGGATCATCTACAGAGAAACCTTTGGGAGGAAGTTCAAAACCGGTAGGCTCTTTCAGCAACACATCCTCACCTTTTTCATTCTTCAGTTTATCTTTTAATGGATTGAAAGAGATTTTTCCGGCGATAGCCATTGCTGTCACGATCTCGGGGCTGGCCACAAAAGCATGTGTGCTGGCAAGACCGTCATTACGTTTTGCAAAGTTGCGGTTGAAAGAAGTGATGATCGTATTCTTGCGGTTGGGATCATCAATATGCCTTGCCCACTGGCCGATGCAGGGTCCGCAGGCATTGGCCAGTACTACACCGCCTACACTTTCAAATGTATTGATAAAGCCATCACGCTCGATGGTATAACGTACCAGTTCACTACCGGGAGTGATCGTAAATTCAGAATGTGCTTTCAATCCCTGGCTTACTGCATCTTTTACAATGCTGGCAGAGCGGCTGATATCTTCATAAGAAGAGTTGGTGCAGCTTCCGATCAGGGCTACTTCCAGTTTTTCCGGCCAGCCATTTTCTTTCACAGCTTCAGCCATTTTGGAAATAGGTGTAGCCAGGTCCGGCGTGAACGGTCCGTTTACATAAGGCTCGAGTTTGCTGAGATCAAGTTCCAGCACCTGGTCATAATATGCAGCAGGGTTGGCATACACTTCAGGATCAGGGCGCAGATGTTCTTTGATACCATCAGCAAGAGAAGCCACTTCTTCGCGGCCGGTAGCTTTCAGGTAAGCGCTCATTTTTTCATCGTATGCAAAGAGTGAGCAGGTAGCGCCGATCTCAGCACCCATGTTACACACAGTACCTTTACCGGTTGCGCTCATACTGTCTGCTCCTTCACCGAAATATTCCACGATAGCACCGGTGCCGCCTTTAACAGTCAGCTGACCCGCTACCCAAAGAATTACATCCTTACAACTGGTCCATCCGCTCATTTTACCTGTCAGCTTCACACCGATCACTTTTGGCATTTTCAATTCCCAGGGAAGACCGGCCATCACGTCCACTGCATCAGCACCACCAACACCGATAGCTACCATGCCGAGACCACCTGCGTTGGGTGTGTGAGAATCGGTACCGATCATCATACCTCCGGGAAATGCATAGTTTTCCAGCACCACCTGGTGAATGATACCCGCGCCCGGTTTCCAGAAACCGATGCCGTATTTATTTGAAATGGAAGAAAGAAAATCATACACCTCTTTGTTCACTTCTTTGGCAGTGGCCAGGTCAGCTTTGGCGCCCACTTTAGCCTGGATCAGGTGATCGCAATGCACAGTGGAGGGAACAGCTACCTGGTCGCGTCCGCAGGTCATGAATTGCAGCAGGGCCATCTGGGCGGTCGCATCCTGCATGGCTACGCGGTCGGGCGCAAAATCTACATAATCCTTGCCACGTGTATAGGGAGATGGCGGCACTGCGCCATGTAAGTGTGCGTATAATATTTTTTCAGTGAGGGTGAGCGGTTTGCCGATGACCTTGCGGGCGGCAGCGATCTTGCCCGGCATTTCAGCATAGATTTTCTTAATGAGATCGAGATCAAATACCATGTGGATATAATTTGAATTTTGAGATATTGGGCCATCGGTCATTGCCAGGGTCATTGAGGACCAGAGGAGAAAATAAAATGACGCGTGACGGTGACAAATGACTTAAAAAGTGTTGCGAATTTACGACAAATCAGTGGTTTTTTCAGCCTGAAAATGAAGAGAAAATAGAGGAAATCGGGGAAAACACAAAGGCGCCGGGTAAATAACCCCGGCGCCCGCTGGCAGTTGGTTTATGGTTACGGGAATTACTCTGTTCTCAGATTCTTCACCGGATTCGACAAGGCCGCTCTTATTGTTTGATAACCCACCGTCAGGGCCGCGATCAGGGATATGATCGCCAATGCGCCTCCGAATATCCAGGCGCCCAGGCTGATCCGGTATTCAAAATCCTGCAGCCAGCCATTCATCAGCCACCAGGCCACCGGTGCAGCGATCAGGAAAGCGAGCAGGATCAGCCGGGTGAATTCACGACCAAAGATCCATACCAGCTGGCTTACCGAACCGCCTAATACTTTGCGGATACCGATTTCCCTGGTTTTTTGTGCCACCATAAATGAAACGAGTCCATAAAGCCCCAGGCAACCAATAAGGATGGCAATAAAACAGAACACCCCGATGATGCGCAGCATAAAGTCTTCCGCCTTGTAATACGCAGCAATACGCTCATCCAGGAATCCGTATTCGTACACCTGATCGGGATAAGCCTGACTCCATGTTTTTTCCAATGCAGCCAATGTTTGCGAAAGATGGGCGAGGTTTATTTTCACTGCATAATTATCATAATCCGCAGGATTTGTCCATATACAAACTGCACCAATATCTTCATGAAAGGATTGATCATGAAAATCCTTTACCACCCCTGCTATCGGCATGGCAGCCTCGTTACTGACGGATATTTTTTTACCGATTGCATCTGCCGGCGATTGAAGATTCAGCTTTTTCACCATTGTTTCATTGATCAGCAACTCACGTGCACTGTCTGCCGGGAACAGGTTCCTGCCTGCCACCAATTGCAACCCGAATGTAGTGAGGTACTGATCATCGGCTGATTTCATATTTGTTCTGAATGGTTCTTCTTCTGCACGGTTATCAAATCTTACCGATGTGTTCCAGTTGGCGAGCGAGGAAGGCGGTTCATAACAAAGCGATACTTTTTCCACGCCCCGCACCTGTGCCAGTTTTGCCTTCAACGATTGCACAGCACTTCCTGTTCCCTCCCCCACCGGCACCATCACAATAGCATCTTTATCAAACCCCATGGATGATTGCTTCGCAAATTGAACCTGCTTGCTGATCACGATCATGCCAATGATCAGCACCAGTGAGATCGTGAATTGCGTAACGATCAGTGTACGCCTTGTATTGAGACCACCCAGTTGATGGGCTGTAAGCTTCCCTTTTATCGCAGTCATTGGTTGAAAACCGGAAAGGATCAGTCCCGGATAGGAGCCTGCCAAAAAAGTAACCGTCACAATCAATGAGGCAATAAACAGCATCAGTTCCCAACTTTGCAAAAGATCAATCGCCATGAAAGTACCCAGCCATCCATTCAGTACCGGCAAAATAAGTTGAGCCAGCAGCAACGCCATCACTGCTGCTATAATTGTAATGAATGCCGTTTCACCAATGAATTGCCAGAATAATTGCGCGCGCATTCCTCCCATCACTTTTCTTATGCCTACTTCTTTTGAGCGCTTCAATGCCTGGGCCGTTGCCAGGTTAATAAAATTCACGCAGGCAGTAATGATCAGGAATAGTCCGATAAATGACAACACCCACAAATTGCGCTTTTCCATTACGCCCCCGTAACGCGAATCAAAATGAAGTTCTGATAAAGGCTGCAGTTTATAGTGATGCACATTCTTATTGCCTGCGCGGAATTTTTTTACATAGTTGGGCAGCACTGCTTCCACCTGCGCTGGCGATACATTGGGTTTGAGCAGCACGTAACATTGCATGGCCGAAGTCATACCTCCCCAGGCATCATCGCTGGCCAGCCATTCATTATAATCTTTCAGATTGCTGTAGGAAAGGAATACTTCTGTTTTCTGATCTGTATTCCGCGGAAGGTCCTTCAATACGCCGGTGATGCGGAAATCGATCTTGTTAGCCACGGTGATCACCTGGCCTACCGGATCAGTACTGCCAAAATATTTTTTGGCCATCCGCTCTGTCAGTATTGCGGTATTGGGTTCAGTAATAGCCGCTTTCTTATTTCCTTTCAGCAAAGGGAAATTGAAGATCTCAAAATATTCCGGCTCTGTGAAAGCGACGCCGGTCTCTTCCTTGAACTTCTTTATTTCACCTTTATAATTGATCGTAACCTGTTCTCCATTGAAAGTGGCGATGCGTGCTGTTTTTTCTGCAAAAGTGTAGTCGGTGCGGAAGGCTTTGCCAAATGGGGAAGGCACACTGGCCGCATAGGTAACAACATCACGATGCTGCTCGGTAACCACCCTGTATATCCTGTCTGAATTGGAATGAAAATCATCAAACTTAAGATGGTAACTGACCATTACAAAGATCAGGATGCCGCAGGCCATGCTCAAAACAAGACCCATGATATTAATGAAGGCGTATGATTTATGCTTGACCAGGTTTCTCCAGGCGATCCTGAAATTGCTTTTAAACATGTGTGCATTTTTGTGATGAATACTAGGGCCAATAGAACCAATCAGATGCCAGTCGGGCACTCTATTGCCAATCAATAATTTATCTTATCACGGATGGGATGAATCGTCCGGTTATGATACAACCGGTGTTCAGTTTTGCCCGGTTGATACAACTCGCTGCTGTACATGTTCCCGGACTTTTTTTATATTAGCAGTATGAATCGTTTTAAGGATTTCGTGGAATGGAATGCTTTCGGGGTTTGTTCTGCCATCGGCAACCGGATGGGAATAGCTACCAGCAGGATCCGTCAATATTTTATCTACACATCCCTGCTCACCATGGGTTCGCCGATCATTATTTATATGGTACTGGCTTTCTGGCGCAACCTGCGCAAATATGTAACAGCGGCTAAAAGAAATCCCTGGTATTACCTGTAACCTCAGATAAGCTCCTTTACTTTCGCGATCACGGCATCCACTTCTTCTTTCGTATTATGCCTGGAGAAAGAGAAACGTACCGTCACCAGGTTAGGATTGTTATTGATCGCTCTTATCACGTGGCTGCCTACATCTGCCCCACTGCTGCAGGCACTGCCGCCAGACACGCATACGTTGTTAATATCGAGATTGAACAGGATCATTTCTGATTTCTCTGTTTTGGGGAAAGCAACACTCAATACGGTATACAAACAACGTCCCTCCTGGTCGCCGTTGAACTGCACACCGGGAATATGCTTCCGCAATTGCTCCATCATATACATCTTCAGCGAGTGGATATAAGCACTGTCCTTTTCATATCCGGCCATGGCCAGCTCAAGCGCTTTGGCAAAGCCCACGATACCGTACAGGTTTTCTGTACCGGCCCGCATATTCCTTTCCTGGCCGCCGCCGAAAATGAAAGGCTTGATCTTTATATTATCATTGATGTAAAGAATACCTACGCCTTTTGGCCCATGGAATTTATGGCCTGCACCGGAAATAAAATGCACAGGCGTTTTACGGAGATCAAGCGGGTAATGCCCCACGGTTTGCACACAATCAGAATGGAAGATAGCATTGTATTTTTTACAGATCTCTCCTACCGCATCAATATCCAGCAGGTTACCGATCTCGTTATTGGCATGCATCAGGGTAACAAGGCAGCGTACGCCTTCGTGTGCAGCTAATTGCTCTTCCAGATCTTCCAGGTCAACATGCCCATCCGGCAGCAATTTCACGAAACTGCTGGTCACTTCAGCCCCGCAATCATAATGCTCCACTGTATGCAGCACCGCATGGTGTTCGATCGGGGAAGTGATGATATGGGTGCAACCCAGGTCACGTATGGCAGAAAGGATCGCCGTGTTATTACTTTCTGTACCGCCACTGGTAAAGAATATTTCTCCGGGATGCGCATTCAGCAATTTGGCTACCGATTTGCGTGCCGTTTCAACGGCCAGCCTGGTTTCGCGGCCATAAGAATAAATGGAAGAAGGATTGCCAAAATGTGTGGTCATATAAGGCAACATGGTATCCAGCACTTCCTTATCGAGGGCTGTAGTAGCGGCATTGTCGAAATATATACGGTCCATACTGAAGGGTCTGCGCCCGGACGGGCTGTTTTAAAGAATCCGCAAAGATAAGCAATTCATTAACGCTCAAAAACGGGCGAAAAAGCTCTCCCTAAAAGGCTATCACTCACTATAAAAGCAGTAACAGGCCAGCACTTATTTCTTTCCTGTTTCCCTATAAAAAAGTAAATTCATTCCATCATTCCATTTTTATGACCCACAATACAACTGATTGCCCCAACGGCGACCGTAGCCGCCGCAGCTTTCTGAAAAAATCCTCGGCCATGGCAGCTTTGAGCATGGCCGCCCCTGCTTTGCTGAAAGCCGCAGAGCAGGATGAAAAAATAGCTGCCCTGTTCGAAAAGATCCCCCTGCAAATTGAGGTGAACGGTATCTCCCATCAATTATCAGTGGAACCAAGGGTTACCCTGCTCGATTTCCTCCGGGAGCAACTGGGCCTTACCGGTACCAAAAAAGGTTGTGATCATGGTCAATGCGGAGCATGCACCGTTCATGTGGATGGCAGGCGCGTCAACTCCTGCCTTACACTTGCCGTAATGAATAATGAAAAAAAGATCACTACAATTGAAGGGCTTGCAAAAGGCGATCAACTGCACCCTATGCAGGAATCATTTATCAGGCATGATGGGTTCCAGTGCGGTTATTGCACACCCGGTCAGATCATGTCGGCCATTGCCTGCATCCGCGAAGGGCATGCCAACAGCGAAGAAGAGATCAGGGAATTCATGAGCGGCAATATCTGCCGTTGCGGTGCTTATCCCAATATTGTAGATGCTATCATGGATGTTAAAAAAGGAGGGAAAGCAATATGATCAATTTTGAATACAGCCGGGTTTCTTCCGTAAAAGCAGCCATTGATACATTGGCAAAAAATCCTGGCGCAGGTTTTATTGCCGGTGGCACCAACCTGGTTGACCTGATGAAGAAAGGCGTGACAACGCCTACACGCCTGATAGATATCAATAATCTTCCCCTAAAGCAGGTAGAAGAAACAGTAAAAGGATTATCCATTGGTGCACTCGCTATCAACAGTGAAGTGGCGGGCAATGCACTGGTGCAGGAAAAATATCCATTGCTGGCAATGGCTTTACACGCAGGAGCTTCTGCACAGTTAAGGAATATGGCCACTGTTGGCGGCAACATGATGCAGAGAACACGTTGCGGTTATTTTTATGATACAACCATGCCCTGTAATAAACGGCAACCCGGTTCAGGTTGCGGTGCTCTTGGAGGATATAACCGTATGCATGCTATTTTTGGTGCAAGCACTCAATGTATTGCTGTGCATCCAAGCGATATGTGCGTGGCGCTTGCAGCATTGGACGCCACCGTACAAGTGGCCGGACCAAAAGCTGAGCGCAATATTTTGTTCACTGATTTTCATCGCCTGCCCGGCACCGCGCCACAGAAAGACAATACACTGCAAAATGGAGAATTGATCACCGGTATTACCATCCCTGCAAATCCTTACACCAAAAATGTTTATTACTTAAAAGTCCGCGACCGTGCTTCTTATGCTTTCGCATTGGTGTCGGTAGCTGCTGCATTGGAACTGGATGGTGATACTATTCGCTCCGCAAGACTCGCTATGGGCGGGGTGGCACATAAACCCTGGCGGCTTTCAGCAGCAGAAAAATCCCTTGCCGGTAAAAAAGCCACAACAGAGAATTTCAAAGAGGCCGCAAAGCATTCCATGGAAGGAGCCAAATCTTTTGGACAAAATGATTTTAAACTGAAAATGGCTCCGGCTGCAATTGTTGAAGCATTAACAAAAGCAGCGAATGCATAACAGTTTATATAAACACATCTACTATCGAAACAATTCAATATAATGAACACTTTCTTTTTCGATACAAAACACTTCCCCATTCCTGCCGACCGTGTTGATGGTAAAGACAAGGTAACAGGAGCGGCTACCTACGCTGCGGAGCATAAGATAGCGGGCATGACGTATGGTGTACTCGCCTGCAGCACTATTACCAAAGGCACCATCACCACCCTTAACACTAAAGCCGCAGAGAATGCTCCGGGTGTGCTGGCTGTAATATCCCATCTTAACTCACCTGAAGTGCCGGGCTTTGCACCTGTTGATAAGAAAGCCAATCCACGTGCGCAGGAATGGCAGGGATTGAAAGTATTTTATGACAATAAGATTTATTTCAATGGTCAACCCATTGCCATTGTAGTAGCCGACACATTCGAACGCGCTGTGTATGCAGCATCCCTGGTAAAAGCACAGTATGCAAAAGAAACAGCAGAAACGGATTTTGAAAAAAACCTGGGCAAAGCCCGCGGCCCACGTGGCGACAATGCGCCGCAAGTGTATACAAGAGGAGAAGCGGATGCTTATAAAAAAGCACCTGTATCCATCGAAGAAGAATATTACTTACCTGTAGAAACACATAACCCGATGGAGATGCATGGCCTCATCGCCCATTGGGAAGCGCCGGATAAAATAACGGTGTATGATAAAACACAGGGGCCAAAAGATACACAGGGAGATCTGATGCAGGCATTTAAACTGCCCGAATCAAATGTGAAAGTGATCGCTGAATATGTTGGCGGAGGTTTTGGCAGCGCATTGCGTACCTGGCCGCATGAGATAGCTGCCGTGCTGGCTGCTAAAAAAATAAACCGTCCTGTGAAACTGATGCTGAGCCGCGACCAGATGTTTACCATGGTTGGTCACCGCCCCTCCGCTTACCAGAAAATAGGAATAGGTGCTACTGCCGACGGAAAGCTTACCGGCATTACGCATATTGCTATAGCTCATACTTCTTCTTATGAAAACTTTACCGAAGGAATCGTAAACGCCACTAAATTCTTATATGATTGTCCGAATGTAAACACCAGCTACCAACTGGTGCCGCTCAATGTAAGCACTCCTATCTGGATGCGCGGCCCCGGCGAAGCCACCGGTTGTTTTGCGTTCGAGTGCGCACTGGATGAGTTGGCCTATAAATTAAATATCGATCCGATAGAATTAAGGATCCGAAATTATGCGGAAACAGATCCTGAACGGAAACTTCCCTGGTCAAGCAAATACCTGAAAGAATGCTACCAGCTCGGAATGGACAAAATAGGTTGGGCAAAACGCAATCCTGTTCCACGCTCTATGCAGGAAGATGGCTGGCTGGTAGGGTACGGCATGGGCACAGGTGTATTCAGCGCCATGCGATGGATAGCAACTGTAAGAGGCGTATTAAGAAATGATGGCACTTTATTATTGCAAAGTGCAGTAAGCGATATGGGCCCGGGCACAGCTACTGCCATGGTACAGATCGCTTCAAAGGCAATGGACCTGCCTCCGGAAAAAATAAAATTTGAACTGGGCAGCTCTTCGCTTCCTCCTGGCCCAACACAAGGAGGCTCTGCCACTACTTCCACCCTTGGCTCTGCCGTGTATGATGTTTGCATGGCATTAAAGGAAAAATTGAAGGAGTTGATGCTGAAAACAGGGCATGACGCAAAGGTCCATCCGGAAGCTGGTAATATCAGTTTTGAAAAAGGACAGATCTTTCTGAAGAACGATGCTGCCAACCGGCGTAACTATGAAGAACTATTAAAAGATAATCAACTGAACGACCTCGATATCACCAAAGATTCCAGAGGAGGTGAAGAGCAACGCAAATATTCCATGTATTCTTTTTCCGTTCATTTCACTAAAGTGTGGGTGCACCCGCTTACCGGTGTGGTGAAAGTAAAAGAAGTGGTAACGACCGGTGATGCCGGCAAGATCATCAGTGAAAAAACTGCACGCAGCCAGATGATCGGTGGCGTAGTGGGCGGCATCGGTATGGCTTTAACAGAAGAAGCAATTATTGATCACCGCTATGGCCGGTATATCAACAATAATCTTGCAGATTATCATGTTCCCGTGAATGCAGATGTGCCGCATATCGAAGCCTTGTTCGTCAACAAGCCTGATCCGGTGCTGAACCCAATGGGTGCAAAAGGAATGGGAGAAATAGCGTTGATCGGCTTTGCAGCATCTGTTGCCAATGCTGTGTATCATGCAACGGGGAAAAGGATACGGCAATTGCCGATCACGCCGGATAAACTGTTGTAAGGCGATGGCCGTTGTGCGAATGGCCATCACTACTCAAGCAAACTCTTTTATATCCTGCATCAGCCTCGTAGCAATATTATTTGCCTTCGATTCAAAATCGCTTTCAGCATAAATGCGGATAATGGGTTCTGTATTGGATGTGCGGAGATGCACCCAATCGTTATCAAATTCTATTTTTAAGCCATCGTCAGTATTAACCGGGTTGCGCTGGTATTTTTTGCGGATCTTTTCAAAAATGGATTGCACATCAATTCCCTTTTCCAGCTCTATTTTATTCTTGGAAATAAAATAGTCCGGATAATGGGAACGCAGGGAGCGCACACCATTTTTATGTCCAGACAGATGTGTAAGGAATAAAGCAATACCGATCAATGCATCCCGTCCATAATGAAAATCCGGAACGATGATACCACCATTCCCTTCACCGCCGATCACGGCTTTCTGCTCTTTCATTTTGTTCACTACGTTCACTTCGCCTACAGCAGAAGGAAAATATTCGCCGCCATGCTTGAGCGTTATTTCTTTCAGCGCTTTCGTGCTGCTCATATTGCTGACGGTATTTCCTTTGCGATGGCTCAACACATAATCGGCCACGGCTACCAGGGTGTATTCTTCACCGAACATGCTTCCATCTTCACAAACAAAAGCAAGGCGGTCAACATCAGGATCCACGGCAATACCCAGGTCAGCTTTTTGTTTTACCACTTCATTGCTCAACTGGCTCAGATGTTCGGGCAATGGTTCGGGGTTATGTGCAAAGCGGCCATTCACCTCTTCATTTAAAACGATCACCTGTTCCACACCCAGGGCTTTCAGGAGGGCGGGCACGTAGATGGCGCCGGTTGAGTTCACCGCGTCCACTACGATCTTGAGATTCTTTTTAGCCACCAGTTTGGCATCCACGAGCGGGTAGGCCAGGATGGCGTCAATATGTTTTTGAAGATAGCTGTCGTCTTGCGTTACCGTACCCAGTTTTTCCACGCTGCTGAAAGCAAAATCTTCTGCAGCAGCCAGGGCCAACACTTTGGCACCTACTTCTGCGGAAATGAATTCACCTTCTTCATTCAGTAACTTCAGGGCGTTCCATTCTTTTGGATTATGGCTGGCCGTAAGTATAATGCCTCCGTTGGCTTTTTCCATTTTTACGGCAATCTCCACGGTAGGTGTGGTAGAAAGCCCCAGGTCCACCACATCAATTCCCAAACCGGTGAGGGTGCTCACCACCAGGTCGCGGACCATGCTTCCACTGATCCTGCCATCGCGCCCGATCACCACTTTCGTATTTTTTTGCCGGCCTGAAGAAATGATAGTGCCATAAGCGGCGGCAAACTTCACAACATCAACAGGAGTAAGGTTTTCTCCGGGCTTTCCTCCAATCGTTCCCCGTATCCCGGATATGCTTTTGATCAATGCCACAAGTGTAAAAATTGAGATTTTAAGGTTTAATGCAGTGCCCGCCGAAGCTTCAGCGAAGGAGGGCTGTCAGCCTTCGCCAAGGCTTACGCTTGCGCCGAAGCTTCAGCGTAGGCGCACGGCTGACACCGCAAAAATAAGGTTTTCAACTGCACCTCTTGCAGGTTACCTGCTTACATTTGTTTAAACATCAGCATGAAAACAAATTTGCCCAGCCAGGAATGGTTTACCTCACCATTTTCGTATAAACTTTATGTTAATACTATCGGAAACCATGTAGAAATATTTGTCAATCAACTGATTCAATATCTGCACCCCGCCATGGAAAGCCAGATATTGGACAGTGCATGCGGCCAGGGTCTAATAAGCAGACGATTGGCTTCCCTGGGTTTTAAAGTAACTGGTGTAGATCTTTCCGGTTTCAATATTGACCAGGCAAGCGAGGCCGGGACAGACAACCCTGAGTTCTATCTTCACGATATCCGGTTACCCTTCTGGGGCAATTACTTCCAGCTTGCGCTAAACCTTTCCGACAACTTTGGTTACTACCGAACAAGAAGGGAGCACGACAGTGCCATGCGCACGATCGCTTCCAGTCTCCGGCCAGGTGGCCTTTTTGTGATCGATTACCCGAATACACATTACATGGAGTCAAAGTTGGTGGAACAGGAATCGAAACAGGTCGGTGACACTCGCTACCAGATACAAAACGGGCAAAACAGCTCTCATTTTCTCCAAACCATCACCGTTACCGATCCTTTACTTAAAGAACCGCTGGTGTTCTTCCTTCAACGGGCTAAGTTTTCATTGGGAGACTTTACAGATATGCTGAGCTTTCAGAAAATGCAGGTACAGGAAGTTTTCGGGGATTACAATTTGGGGGACTACAACTTACATGAAATGCCAAGATTGATTATTATAGCAAAAAAGTAAACCTGTATCTATTTGAAACGCACCCTTCCCGTCCTTCCCGCCTTACCGGTAAGTTTTTTACCGGTAAGGCGGGAAGACGGGAAGGATGAACTAAGTCTGTAAATTAATCTTTTTGGTTGTTCATCAGCATGTAGCGGGAGGTTTCAAAAAATGCCGAAGTAAAATCTGACAAGCGTCTCCGGATGGAATCCTTTTGAGCAAGAGTATAAGATTTTCCGTTGTAAACAACCGGTACCAGTTGTTCATCCTTGAAATTGAGATTCTTTATAAAATAAAATTCATCTGTCACAATCCCGATCTTCCCGGCTGTATTGGTGATAAAAGCGAAGTTGTTTTTCTTAGCGGCATCAAGCAGGTCACGGCCCAGTGTTGTGTTCACATAAGGTTGTTGTATCATACCCGCCACTGTCGGCAGCACATCTATCTGTGATACCACTTCTGTTCTTTTTTGCGGTTGCAATAAATAAGGGGCAAAAAATAATAACGGAACATGTTCGTCTGTCAACCGCTGATCTGTCCAGGCCGAAGGATAGATAGCACTGGCATTTCCTGCCACTCCATGATCGCCCACGAAAATAAAAATGGTGTTATGAAAATAGGGTTCCTTTTCTGCAGCTTCTATAAATTTTTTGAAGCAATAATCTGAATAACGGAAAGTGTTGTATTCCTGCAATGATTCAAATCCATACCGGTTCAATTCTTCTTCAGAAATTATCTGGTGAACAAAATCGGTATCGCTGGCCGGGATCATATATGGCCGGTGATTATCGGATGTTTGTATTATGGAAAAGAACGGTGTCTTTTCCCTTTTGAATGTTTCATTAGCTTCCAGGAAAAGGTCCTTATCACTGATGCCCCATACATTTATCTTAGGCGACCGGAAACTTCCTTCTGTATGCATCTGCAATCCATCGATATTTTGTACCAGGCCTGCAAAATTGTTGAATCCCGGACTTCCACCCAGAAAATAATGACGGCTATAGCCTTCAAAATTGTCGATGATGGTATGTTGTTTAATAGCCCGCGGATTACGGGTAGAGAATTTGAACAACTGTGCATCAGGTATGCCGGTAATGATCGCAAACAATCCTCTTGCCGTTGAAAAATGAGGAGAGAAACAACGCTCAAAGAAAATTCCTTTTTTAGTCAGCGAATCAAAGAAAGGCGTTGTGTTCAGCGGGTTGCCGCTCATGCTGCTTTTATACATGCTGAACGATTCGCAGATCACCAACACCACATTGGGGCGGCTTTCCAGCGCATTGCTGCCGGGAGATACCACACGGCGATAGGAAAATCCTTTTTTATCCTGCAGCGGCATCCATTCCGCCATCAGTGGATACACATCCCTTGCCTTCTGTTCATTGAACTCCGGCTTCCTTAACCCAAGCGTGGTAAAAAAATTCTGCAGGGGATTCAATGCCAGATAGGTTTTAAAATTGTCCTGGAACACAAAGCTCTGTTTCCAGGTAAGCGGGCTTGCCGCAAACCTTCCATAAATGAGCAGGCATAGAACAAGCAGGCTGGCAATAAAATATTTCCGGTTATACGGAATTTTTAACCCGTTTGTTTGCGTGATCACTCTCCAGTGGCTTTGGTGATACATCCAGCGGAATACCAGCACCGCCACAAGCAAACCCAACAGCATCCAGAACAACGGATAAGTTTGCCACATCATCTTTAGTGAAATGCCCGGATCTTCTACAAAGTTCATCGCTCCTGCATCGAGGCGGGTACGGTTATAAGAAAAGCTCCCGAAATCAGCCGCAAAAAAAAAGAAAACGATAAAAGTGATGACAACAAGGTACCAGCTCCACCATTTTTTGTTGCGCGCAGAATAAAAAGGCGAAAATTGCGGCCACAGGCTTAACAGCACTACCGGTAAAAGAATGATAGCGATCCACCGGAGATCATATTGCACACCCATCAGGAAAGAAGGAAGCAGGTCGCTGAAAGAAAGTCCTCTTGGCTTAAAAGCAAAATAAGTTGCCAGCCTGAACAACGTAAAGATCAGGAAGAAAATGACCAGCAAATTGATTACCCAAAGAATGGTCTTGGGCACTTTATAGCGTTTAAGCATGGGGAATGCAAAGCAAGAAAAATTATACGAGATTCACAAGGAAGAGATGACGAGCGGGACTCCCCCCGGTGCCATAAGCGGCAGCATCCATTTTTTGGGTACATTTGAGCTTATGTTTCTACTCGCTTCCACTATTTGGGAAAAGCTCGAAAAAATGGACCAGTGGCTGTTCATCCAGATCAACAGCCATTTCACCAATCCTGTTTTTGATACCGTTATGCCGTTCATGCGCGAAGGAATGAACTGGATACCGCTTTATTTATTCCTGATCGTATTCGCCCTGCTCAATTTCAGGGCAAAGGGCGCCTGGTGGATCCTTTTTTTCATCATCACTGTTGCCCTCACCGATCTGATCGGCAATTACGGGTTCAAACATAATTTCCAGCGTATCCGTCCCTGTGGTGATCCGGATTTCTTTATGCATGTCCGTTTGCTGGTCGACCATTGCTCTACCGGCTTCAGTTTTACGTCCAACCATGCTGCCAACCATTTTGGTATAGGCACTTTTTTCTATATCACGACCAGGCCTTTACTCAAAAGATGGGCAGTCATCGGATGGGTTTGGGCAGGCCTGATCTCTTATGCACAGGTATATGTCGGCGTTCATTATCCACTTGATATTCTTGGCGGAGCCTTACTGGGCCTGCTGGTTGGCACATTGACCGGATACCTGTTCAATAACCGCCACGGATTTGCTATCTTCGATACCCAACCAACGATATCCTCTTAATGGAATTATTCATATTAGCAGGGTTGATCCTGCTAAACGGGCTTTTTTCAATGGCTGAGATAGCCCTGGTTTCTGCAAGGAAATCCAGGCTGGAAGCACAGGCAAATAAAGGAGATAAAGAGGCCAGGGAAGCACTCAACCTGGCCAGCAAACCTGAAACTTTTCTTTCTACCGTACAAATGGGTATTACCGTGATCGGTATCCTCACCGGTATTTATTCCGGTGAAAAGATCACGGACGATTTTGCGGCCTTTCTTAAACAATGGCCGGCTATCGCGCCATATAGTTATGGTCTTGCCACAACTATCGTCGTAATTATCGTTACTTATTTCTCGATCATTTTCGGCGAGCTGGTACCCAAGCGCCTCGGCCTTTCCAAACCTGAAGGCATAGCCAAAGTAGTAGCCCGGCCAATGCGCATACTCAGCGTAGTTACCCATCCTTTTATATGGCTGCTCAGCAAGTCGAGCAATCTTATTGTAAAAATATTCAGCCTTAAGCCTGCAGATAATCAACTGACGGAAGAGGAGATCAAAGCCATTATCAGTGAAGGCACGGAACAGGGCACGATCGAAGAAACAGAACAGGAGATCATTGAGCGGGTATTCCACCTCAGCGACCGGAATATCACTTCGCTGATGACTCACCGCAGTGATATCATCTGGTTCAACCTGGACGATACAGAGGAGATGATCAAGGAAAAGATCACCAGCGAACCACATTCCATTTACCCGATCTGCGATGGGGAAATAGATAATATCAAAGGCGTCGTTTCCATTAAAGACCTATATGTGAGCCCCGATAACAGGCCTTTTAAAGAACTGATGCAGCCTGCGCTTTTCGTTCCGGAAAACAATACGGCTTTCCAGGTAATGGAAAAGTTCAAACAATCACAACTGCATTCCTGCTTTATCGTGGATGAATACGGTACTATACTGGGCATGATCACCCTGAACGATATTCTCGAGGCCATTATCGGCGATATGCCTCAGCCCGATGTTCCCGACTACGAGATCATTGAGCGGGAAGACGGCACTTTCCTCGTAGATGCGCAGATACCTTTTTATGATTTCCTTACCCGCTTTGAAAAAGCAGAATGGATGAATGAAGGTGAGCAGGAATTTGATACGCTGGCAGGTTTTATACTGCATGAGCTGGAACGCATCCCTCATGCCGGCGATAAGCTGGAATGGAAGGGATTCACCCTTGAGATCGTTGATATGGACGGCCACAGGATCGATAAGGTGCTGGTGAAGCTGAGCAAGACTTTGCGGCAGGAAATGGAAGACGAACAATAATATGATACCTATCTAAAAAGAAAGTGCGAGCTCTTTGGCTGGATAATCCACCTTCCCGCTTTTACGCACTCCTCCTATCGTTATATGCATTACACCGATCTGGTCGTTGAATAAGTCGTACATCAACGTGTTGGTGATGGTGATATTTTTAACGCTTTTAATGTTATCGCTCTGGAAATAGCTGTATACGACATCCTGGTCTTTTTCGAAACCGAGGGCTGTATAGCTGATTGGCTGGCCATCGGCTTGTATAGATAGATGTTTATGTATGTAATCATTTACTATTTTCTCCATTTGGGCTTTGTCGGGCGGATTGGTCAGGTCCACTTTCGTTCTGTAGTTCTGTGCCAGCACTCTTTCAAAGTCGTCGGTGAAAAGTTTACAACTGATTTCCAGTGTTTTTTCGGCCGCATTATGATTGATCTCTGTCACGCTTACATGAATAGGGTGCAGGCCGGCAACGGGAGGCTGGACCATACCAGTAGGGGTATACACTGGGCCGGTAAACAGGCCGGTGCATAAAAGAAGAAACCATTTATTGAGCCATATCGCCATGAGGTATACTTTTTTTTGATCATTACAAAAGTCTGGCTTATTTTGAAACTTTCAATACAGACGGAAAAATAGAAGGGAAGGTTGGTAGCACAGCTTCCTCGGCACAATCACATGCAAGATTTCGGATTTTATTTCGGCCTGGGCTGGGAACATATTATAAGCTCCGATGCCCTGGACCATCAATTATTCATTGCTGCACTGGCAGCTATCTACCTGCTGAAAGACTGGAAGCAGGTATTGATCCTGGTGACCGCGTTCACTATTGGTCATTCACTTACCCTTGCCCTTAGCGTGCTCGACATAATAAGGCTCAACAGCAATTGGGTCGAATTCCTTATCCCCTGCACGATTGTAATAACCGCCATAACAAACCTTTTCCAAAAGAAATTCACTCCACGATCTATCCGGATCAACTATTTTATAGCGCTGTTCTTTGGGCTTATCCACGGAATGGGGTTCGCCAATTCCATACGGTTTATGCTCGCCAGGGATCAGCATCTTGCTCCGGGCTTACTGGGCTTTAACCTTGGGCTGGAAGCAGGCCAGATAGTAGTGGTTCTGCTGATATTATTTGTATCGCATTTTATAGTGAATGGTCTTCATATCAACCGCCGTGAATGGGTGATCTTTTTATCAGCAGCCGTATTCAGCCTCGCATTGAAAATGGCGCTGGAAAGAGTGGGATCATTATAGAAATTTAAAACAAAGTCAACATGAAAAAAATCATTCTTGCCGGGTGGATCCTCTTGATCGCTGTAGCAGTCCATGCACAGAACATCAAGAACAACCCTGGCAGCAACCATGGTAACAGTTTTGAACAATTGGGCACCATCATGCCTACACCTAATGAGTACCGCACCGCGAGTGGGGCTCCGGGGCCGAAGTACTGGCAGCAGCGTTGCGATTATGATATAAAATGCAAGCTGGATGAAAAGGCTTTGCTATTGACCGGAAGCGAAACGGTCACCTACTATAACAATTCGCCCAATACCCTCACCTATCTCTGGCTGCAGATGGATGAGAACGAGCACAGCAGCCAGAACAACGCGAATTACCAGACCAGCAATCCGATGTCTTCGCAGGTCAGCACCACGCTGATAGACCGTATGGACGAGGCCAAGAAAGATAATGGCTACGGTTTTAATATTGTCAAGCTTACCGATGCCGCAGGCAAGCCACTAAAATATACAGTGAATAAGACCATGATGCGGGTAGAGCTTCCCAAAGATCTGACCTCCGGTCAGCAATTCGTATTCAAGCTCGATTGGAATTACAAGATCTCCGACCGCATGGGCCGTGGTGGCCGCGGTGGTTATGAATACTTCCCTGAAGAAGGCAACTATCTTTTCACAATGGCCCAATGGTATCCACGCCTCTGTGTATATAGCGATTTCCAGGGCTGGCAGAATCATCAGTTCACCGGCCGCGGAGAGTTCGCATTGACCTTTGGTAATTTCAAAGTACAGATGACCGTGCCGGCCGACCATGTAGTAGGCGCAACAGGTGAATGCACCAACTACAACACAAATCTCAGCCCGGTACAATTGGCCCGCTGGAAAAAAGCACAGACCAGCACTGAGCCGGTTGAGATCGTTACAATCGATGAAGCAAAAAATGCCGAAAAGAATAAAAGCATGGCAACGAAGACATGGACCTTCAAAGCAGACAGTGTCAGGGATTTTGCCTGGACCAGCAGCCGTAAATTTGCCTGGGATGCCATGCCAGTTACGGTAGAAGGCAAGAAGATCATGTGCATGAGCTTTTATGGTAAAGAAGCGTATGGCCTGTATCGCCCTTTTTCCACGAAAGCAGTAGCGCATACCATCAAAACTTATTCTGATTTCACCATCCCTTATCCCTATCCCGTTGCACAAAGCGTGGAAGCAGCAAATGGTATGGAGTATCCCATGATCTGTTTTAACTATGGGCGGACAGAAAAAGACGGCACTTATGCAGAAGCTACCAAGTATGGAATGCTTGGCGTGATAATACATGAAGTGGGGCACAACTTCTTTCCCATGATCATCAACAGCGATGAACGCCAATGGAGCTGGATGGACGAAGGATTGAATTCATTTGTTGAATATCTGACCGAAGAGTTGTGGGATAATAAATTCCCGGTCAGGGGGAAAGGCCCTGCTTATGCTATCGTTGATTATATGAAGCTGCCAAAAGATCAACTGGAACCCATCATGAGCAATTCAGAAAACATTGTTGGTTTTGGCCCTAATGCTTATACCAAGCCGGCTACCGGCCTGAACATTCTGCGCGAAACCATTATGGGCCGTGAGCTGTTTGATTACGCATTCAAACAATACACCCGGCGTTGGGCCTTCAAACATCCCGAACCGGCTGATTTCTTTCGTACAATGGAAGATGCCAGCGGTGAAGACCTTGACTGGTTCTGGCGCGGATGGTTTTATGGAACTGACCCCTGCGATATTTCGCTCGATTCCGTAAAACATGCAGTACCTGACCTGGCAGCACTTCCTGCAGGATCGAACGACAGGGATACCACCCGCAGGATTGAAGGACCTATGCTAGCCCCATACGATGATATTTCCAAGATCAGGAACAGGGAAAATAAAAACATTTCCTTCCAGACAGATAAAGACACAGCATTGCGCGATTTTTACTGGCGCTATGCAAGAGGAGAAGAACAGTATGATTCTTCCAACATAACGTACAGGGTCATGTCCAATAAAGGCACTCCGTTGGAGGAAAAAGAAAAGAGCGCCTATGCAAATCGTCATATGTATGAACTCAGTTTCAGCAATAAAGGCGGTCTTGTTATGCCCATTATCATTGAATGGACATATAAAGACGGCACAAAGGAAATAGAACGGATCCCGGCCCAGGTTTGGCGCCTTAATGAAAAGAAGGTGGTCAAAACTTTTATCAAAACAAAAGAGGTGGCCTCGATTCAACTCGATCCGCTAAGGGAAACGGCTGATATCGACCCCAGCAATAATAGCTGGAACAAACCACTGGCGCCTTCCCGGTTCACCATCTTTAAACAAAAACAAGCGACACTGAGAGCCGCCACTCCTGCACCAAACCCGATGCAGAAAGCGAATGAGAAAAAAGGATTCTAAGACTAAGAATTAAAAAAGGAAAAGCCTGATGGGTGAGACGACTCACCTATCAGGCTTTTTTCCTTTTTCATCTTTGTCTTTTAGTCTTTTGGCTTCTTTCAGCTTTTGTGACAACGCCCATTCTATCTGGCCGTTCACACTGCGGAATTCATCCGCCGCCCATTTCTCCAGGGCTTTGTATATTTCACTATCAATACGGATGATAAAACTTTTCTTGGGACTGCTCACTGGTTTCAGTTTAAGCTGAAAGGATTTATTGATACAAGCTGCCCGCATTCAATACCGGCGTAGCGGCTTTTTCACCACAAAGCACTACCATCAGGTTGCTTACCATCGCTGCTTTCTTTTCATCGTCCAGTTGCACGATCTGTTTGTGCGCCAGCATATCAAGTGCCATTTCCACCATGCCTACAGCTCCTTCCACGATCTTGGTACGCGCTGCAACGATCGCAGTGGCCTGTTGCCTTTGCAGCATGGCGCCGGCAATTTCAGGAGCATAAGCCAGGTGGCTGATTCTTGCTTCAAGTATTACGATACCTGCAGGAGAAAGACGATCGAGCAATTCCTTTTCCAGTATCTCATTCACTTTCACGCCACCTTCACGCAAGGTAATTGCAGCCGTTTCATCTTCCAGGTTATCATAAGGAAAGCTGTTGGCAAGATGGCGTACCGCTGCTTCACTCTGTGTTTTTACATAGTCAGCATAATTCTTTACATCGTATGCTGCCTTGTAAGTGTTACCGACCTGCCATACGATCACTGCGCCGATCTCGATGGGATTACCCATCTTATCGTTCACTTTCAGGGTTTGCCCCTGCAGGTTATCGGCCCTCAGGCTGACCTTTAAAGCGGAATACAACGGGTTCACGAAAAACAAACCATTCTCCTTCACCGTTCCCACATATCTTCCAAAGAAGTTAAGCACGCGGGAATGATTCGGGTGCACGATCATTAATCCTTTCAGCATAAAGATCGAAGCGATAAAAGAGACCAGCATGGCTAGTATATATAAATCGCCGCCTTCTTTGATCTGGGTGGCAAATAAGATCCCGGATACAAGCAACACGAGGGATAATAACAGGGCTAGGTAGCCTGACATGGGTTTTACTATCTTTTCCATAAGCAATATTTAATGATATCAATTTGATATCAAATGTATATAAGTTTTTTCATACAAAGAAGTTTTTCTCCTTAAAGAAAAAGTCTTTGTGTTCTTTGTGTCTTTGTGGGATAATCACCCACAAAGACACAAAGAGCACAAAGACTTTAAAAATATATGAACCAATAAATGCAAAGGCAACCGGTGAAAACGGTTGAAAGCTAACCGTCCTTACTGCCCTGTTCTTCCATCCCGGACCTTTATCTTTTTTCCTTTATTCTTCTTTTCATATTCAAGGATAGCCTGCGGTTTGGCAGCTTCCTTTTTATCAGTATCAGCATTAGCTGTTGCTTTTGTTTTCTTGCCGGCGGGATCGATCGGCTTCAACTCATCATCTCCTTCTTTCGGAATCCCTTCTCCTGTTTTGATCTTATCCATCCACCAATCCTCTGTTTTTACAATAGTCCCCCATTCAGGATCATAATAGGTCCAGGTGCCATGGCGTGCTGTTGATCCCTCTACTTTCACTACTACCCTGTCCACTACTTTGCTTGGATCATTTGGGTCCCTTACATCCACGGTATCAAAGGTTTTACCAGGCTCTATTGCTCGCCAACTCTCTTCGCGCAGCAAACCACCTGTTCTTGTATAATACCGGCTTTTACCATCCAGGCTGCCCCAGCGGTAATTCTCTTCTGCTATCTTATCGCCCATCAGCGAAAAGCGCACCCATTTCTCCACTTTTTTATCATCCACATAATAACCCTGCTCATCATAGCCAGGCTCACCGCGCAATGCATCCACATGCACCACCCAGGGGCCTTGCTTTTTACCATTCATATCTACCCGGTTCAGCGTATCACCACGCACGCCGATGATAAAGCTTTTCCATTGAGCAAAACTGCTGGTGCTGATAAAGAAGGAAACAAATAATAACCATTTCATATCAGATACATTTAACCATAGCGGGAACTTAGTTATTAACGAAAAAATCCCGCCCGGAGTATGTCTCAAATATCGGGCCTGTACCCTGTTATTTTTTGCCGGATAAGGAGAGCAGGTACTCAAGGGCCAGTTCGTATCCCTTCATTCCCAAACCGATAATGCTGCCTGCTGCTTTAGCCGACACATGGGAGATCTTTCTGAATTCTTCCCGGGCGTGCACATTGGAGATATGCACTTCCACCACCGGTGCTTTAATAGAGGCTATAGCATCACCGATCGCTACAGATGTGTGTGTATAGCCGCCAGGATTAAAAATGATACCATCACTGTCAAATCCTGCCCGCTGCAGTTCATTGATCAGTTCGCCTTCCACATTGCTTTGATAATAAGTGAAAGATACCTGCTTGTATTGTTGCTGAAGCGAAGCATAGAATTCTTCAAACGATTGGTTTCCATAAATACCCGGTTCCCGCTTGCCCAGCAGGTTCAGGTTAGGCCCGTTGATGATAGCGATCTTCATGCCCCGAATATAATTCAAATAAAATGCTTTACGGAAAACTGCGTTGCTGGGCCGTTACTGAAAGCCGATTGGTATTGTTTTCACCAGTATGCTGTCCTGGTAAAAGTTGGCTCTCTTAACGCTGCCGGATTTAGGAACAGTAGCCAATGCCAGTGCAGTAGAGGTATAGCTCTGTTCACTGCCTTTCTTCACATTATAATAAACATTAAGGTCCTTGCCTCCTATTGTAGCCCTGTCAAAACTGATCTCCTGTTGCTGTGAAGAAGTTTTACCTATTACGGCTACAACCATCTGTCCGCTGAAATCGGGCTTTATGATAGAATTGTTCATGGTTGCCGCCCCTCCGAATGCCTGATCAAAATCAGGCTGGCTTACCAATACTTTATAATTGTATTCATCAGGCAGCGCTACAGTGTTCTTTACAAAATAATTACTCAGCGGCACCAGTCCGATCCTTGATGCGTTGGTAACACGATTGGCTGAACAGGCGCTTAACAACACAATACCACATAAGATAAGAAGGTAGCTGCGCATATAAAAATGATTAGGATTTCCTGATCATATCAATGAACTGATCAAACAGGTACCTGCTGTCGTGCGGACCAGGCGTGCTTTCGGGGTGGTATTGCACAGAGAAAGCAGGTTTTCCTTTCACTCTTATCCCTTCAATAGATTGATCATTCAGGTTTACATGGGTTATTTCAATATGGCTGGATTTTTTTACCGCTTCGGGATCCACGCCAAACCCATGGTTCTGTGTAGTGATCTCCGATCTGCCGGTTACCAGGTTCTTCACCGGGTGATTCAATCCCCTGTGGCCATGGTGCATTTTGAAAGTAGGGATACCATTGGCCAAAGCCAGCAACTGATGTCCAAGACAAATACCAAATATTGGCTTCTCTTCTTTCAGTATTTCTTTCAAGGTAGCGATCGCATAGTCCATTGCAGAAGGATCGCCGGGGCCATTTGAAATAAAATAACCATCCGGGTTGAATTGCTTTACCTCTTCCAGTTTGGTTTTAGCAGGAAATACTTTTACATAAGCGCCCCTGTCGACCATGCAATGCAGGATATGCCTCTTCACTCCATAATCCATTACTGCGATCCTTACATCTGCATTCTTATTTCCCATTTCGTATGCTTCTTTTGTGCTCACATGCGATGCCAGCTCCAGTCCGTCCATATTCGGCACTTCAGCCAGTTTCTTTTTCAGCGCTTCCACATCAGTGATCTCAGAAGAGATGATACAGTTCATGGCGCCTTTGGTGCGGATATGCGCCACCAGTGCGCGGGTGTCCACTCCTTCAATAGAAACGATATTATTGGCTTTGAGATAATCTTCCATTGAGCCTTTGGCCAATTTGCGGGAATAGGTTTCTTCCAGGTTGCGACCGATCAGCCCTCTGATCTTTACATTGTCTGATTCCACATCTTCATCCTTCACTCCATAATTACCCACATGCACCGTGTTCATGATCAATATTTGTCCGTAATAGCTGGGATCAGTGAACACTTCCTGGTAGCCGGTCATACCGGTATTGAAACATATCTCGCCGGTAGTGGTACCGATAGCGCCAAATGCTTTACCATGGGCCACTGTTCCGTCGGCCAGTACTAAGATTGCGGGTAATTGTTTTGCTGACATTAATATAGAGGGGTTACCTGTTAAACAAATCGCGCAAAGGTACGGACGAAATAGTTTCGCTGGCCGGAAAATATTCACAATTTCAAAATCAAAATTCAAAAGTAAAAAGTAAAAAGCTACCGGGATACTAATGCTCTTCCGGGTAGCTTTTTACTTTTTACTTTTGAATTTTGATTTTTGATTTTGAAACTTATTTCATACCCGGACCTTTCCTGTGTTTATATTTCTCCCTGATCACGTCCTGCACATTCACATTATGTATTTTACTTTCCAGCCAGGATATCACATCCAGGTAGGCAAAAGCCCTGGTTTCCAGTGGATTGCCCTCATACTTCTTCAATTTGGTCAGCAATTTCTGGAATTCCGGCTTCAGGGCATGTGCACCCACCCGGAAGGAACGTCTCAAAAACGCAAACATCTCTTCCTCCACCTTGCTCAGGTTCTCCATTTTTGCCATATAGCGGTACACTGATTTGATGAGGTATTCCAGCAAATCAAAATTGCCCAGCTCATAATGTGCGATCAGGTGCAGCAGCCGCGCATAGCATTGCAGATCGGTGCGCAGGTCCGCTTTCTGGTTGATGATCCGGTTGAGATAATCAATCGCTTTTTCATTATCACCGCTGCCAAAGTACAGGCAGGCGATCTTATAATAAAATACCAGCACGCGGTGTATATCGAGATAGATCCCGTATTCTTTCAGCATATCTTCCAGATGCGGCACCATCTTCAGTCCCTTCTCGAATGTACCCTGTAAAAAATACAGGTTGATCCTTGCCGTGTAGAGATATTGATAAGTAAGAATAAGATTATTATCGTTATGCGTCACTAGCTTGTGCCGGGCAAATTGCTCAAACTGCTTGATGGTTTCTGCCAGTTTTTTATGGTTCAGCAGGTCAAAATGTGCGCCCATCAGGTTGTGCATGCCTTTGATATAGTTGGCCGCTTCTACCGGCAGCATTTCAGGGTATTGCTCAAACAGATCAACCCATTTCTGTGAATAGCGGTAGTACTGAAGAAAGTCCAGCCGGATAAATGCGTACCAGCAATAACTCTGATACAGGTATAACTTTTCATAGAATCCCTGCGCCCTCAAAGCAGCATCCACCGGCAAATGCGCCTGGAAAAACATATGAATGCTATGCATATCTTTTTCATTCCGCGCGTGCCCGTGTTGAATATACCAGCTATACAATTGCAGGGCAAGATTGGACAGCCGATTCACCAGCACCAATGCTTCCGTTACTTCATCCGATTCCTGGCTAAGCTGGTCGGCACGGTCGCGCATGCTGCGCGTGATATAAAGCGTTTCTATTTTTTTCTCAAAAAACAATACCTGCTCCAGATAAGTGATCTGGTGATGCTGTTTGGCAAGGTCTTTCAGGTGTTTCAGCACTTTCAGGCTTTGCAGGTAAAGGCCTTTATTAAATAATATCCGTGACTGGTCCATCAGCTCATGTAGCTGAATATCAATATTATTTTCATCTTTTATGATGCGAAGACTGGAAAGGATCTGTTTATAAAGCGCTGCTTTGATATTAGAAAGCTGCACTTTGCTGATGGATTTATTTTTCTTCAGGAGCTGATTTTCATCATATTCCGTCATTTTATCCAGGGCATCGAATAACTGTATGGTTTTCAGGGTATCACTGGAGGAATTCCTTTTCACATATAGCTTGAAATTCCGCTTTTCCGACTTCTCGAGCGATTTTATCAATTGAAATAAGGCATCTGTTGAGCGGTTGGGCATCGTAATTTAAATATTTTAGAATCCTTTACTGGTAAGTGTTTCAGCCGATTTCTCTCTTTTTAAGCAATGTAAAATCTTGATGATTTTGGTTTTATCCGGCCGTATTACGGTGATAATTTAGTTGACCGCTGGCTATTTTTTCAGGAATCAGGGAATACAAAAATAAGCAGTGGGAAATTTTTAATCACCCCAATATATCAATTAATTATGGCTGAAGGAAAAATCCACATCTTTGATACTACTCTCCGGGATGGTGAGCAGGTGCCTGGTTGCAAACTCAATACCAAAGAAAAGATACAGTTGGCCCTTGCCCTGGAAGACCTCGGGGTTGATATAATCGAGGCAGGCTTCCCTATCTCGTCTCCCGGTGATTTTGAGTCGGTGCAGGAAATTGCAAAAGTGGTAAAGGATGCCACTATTTGCGGTCTTAGCCGGGCTGTGTATAAAGATATAGAGACAGCTGCCGAGGCGTTGAAGCCTGCCAGGCGTCCGCGCATCCACACAGGTATCGGCACTTCCGATTATCACATCAAGTCCAAATTCAATTCCACCCGGGAAGACATTCTTGAACGCGCAATCCAGTGCGTAAAATGGGCAAAGAACTTTGTGGATGATGTGGAATTTTATGCTGAAGACGCAGGCCGCACTGAAAATGAATACCTGGCCCGCGTGGTGGAAGCCGTGATCAAAGCCGGCGCCACTGTAGTGAATATCCCCGACACTACCGGTTATTGCCTGCCTCACCAATACGGTGAAAAGATTGCTTACCTGATCAATAATGTTCCCAATATTGATAAAGCTATTATCAGTTGCCATTGCCATAATGATCTTGGACTGGCCACTGCCAATTCTATTTCCGGCGTGATCAATGGTGCCCGCCAGATCGAGTGCACCATCAACGGTTTGGGTGAAAGAGCCGGCAATACTTCTCTGGAAGAAGTAGTAATGATATTAAAACAGCACCAGCAAACACTGGGTTACTATACCAACATCAAAACACAACAACTGAACCCGCTCAGCCGCCTTGTTGCTGACACCATGCGCATGCCGGTGCAGGCAAATAAAGCGATCGTGGGCGCCAATGCTTTCTCCCACTCTTCCGGCATTCACCAGGATGGATTCCTGAAAAATGCACAGACCTATGAGATCATCGCCCCTGAAGAAGTAGGTGCTGATGGCTCACGCATCGTGCTCACTGCGCGCAGTGGCCGCTCTGCCCTCGCCCACCGCTTCCAGAAACTGGGACATCAGTTCAACCGCAATGATATTGATGTATTGTATGTTGAATTCCTGAAAGTGGCCGACCGCAAAAAAGAAGTGGAAGATGCAGACCTGCATGAAATGGCAAAAGCGTACGAAACAGCAGGCGTTACTGCGAATTAAAGTCAAAAATGAAAATTCAAAATTAAAAACCGCTGACAATAGAGCTTTCCCGGTCCGCTTTTTTACTTTTTACTTTTGATTCTTACTTAACAAGCATTACTCTACGTTGAACTATTAAACTATATGGCAAAAACATTATTTGAAAAGATCTGGGAAAAACACGTCGTCAAAACCATTGAAGATGGCCCATCCGTTTTATACATCGACAAACATTTTATTCACGAAGTAACCAGCCCTCAGGCTTTCAATGGTCTGAACAAACGGGGCATCAAAGTTTTCCGCCCGCAACAGGTAGTTGCCACAGCAGATCACAACGTGCCTACGCTGAACCAGCATCTTCCTATCAAAGAAGAATTGTCACGCCTGCAGGTGGAAGCATTGAAAAAGAATTGCGCAGAACATGGTATCGAATTATATGGCCTTGGACATCCGTTCCAGGGCATTGTGCATGTAATAGGACCTGAACTCGGCATCACTCAACCCGGCATGACCATCGTTTGTGGCGACAGCCATACATCCACACACGGAGCATTTGGCAGCATTGCCTTTGGTATCGGTACCAGTGAAGTGGAAATGGTGATGGCAACACAATGCCTGATGCAAAGCCGCCCCAAACTGATGCGCATCAACGTGGAAGGAAAGCTGAATGATGGTGTAGTAAGTAAAGACATAGTACTCTATATCCTTTCTAAAATATCTGCCAGCGGTGCTACCGGTTATGCTGTTGAATTCGCAGGTTCAGCTATCCGCTCCCTTTCCATGGAAGCACGCATGACCATCTGCAATATGAGCATTGAAATGGGTGCCCGTTGCGGTATGATCGCTCCTGATGACACCACATTCAACTACATCAAGGGAAGAAAATTCGCACCGGAAGGAAAAGAATGGGAAGAAAAACTGGCTTACTGGAAAACATTGTATACTGACGCGGACGCTGTGTTCGACAAGGAAGTGCATATTAATGCAGCTGAAATCGAACCCATGATCACTTACGGCACCAATCCCGGTATGGGAGTAGGAGTAACAGGACATGTTCCTTCACTCACAGAAATAGATGAAAAGGAAAAACCATCTTTTGAAAAATCTTTGGCTTATATGGGCCTTCAGCCCGGAACAGGCATCAAAGGACAGAAAGTGGATTATGTATTCATTGGCAGTTGCACCAATTCCCGTATCGAAGACCTCCGCATGGTAGCCTCTTTCGTAAAAGGAAAACGCAAAGCAAGCGATGTGGAAGTATGGATCGTTCCGGGAAGCAAGCAGGTAGAGAAACAAGCCATAGAAGAAGGCATCGATAAAATATTTGAAGAAGCCGGCTTCCAACTCCGCCAGCCAGGTTGCAGCGCCTGCCTTGGAATGAATGAAGATAAAATTCCCGCAGGTAAATATTGCATCTCTACTTCCAACCGGAATTTTGAAGGAAGACAGGGGCAGAATGCAAGAACTTTCCTGGCAAGTCCATTAACCGCAGCGCTGGCTGCTATCACCGGTGAAGTAGGCGATGTACGTGAACACTGGAAGAAGAATTAATTCAAAATGCAAAAGTAAAAATTCAAAAAAACAAGATGAAAAACCGTTAGATATCCAAGGTTTTTGATTTTCGAATTTTTACTTTCTAATTAATAATTTATGAGTAAGCAAATCAATACGTTAACATCCACCGCAGTGCCACTGAACATGGAAAATGTGGACACTGACCAGATCATTCCTGCACGCTTCCTGAAAGCGACAAGCCGGGATGGTTTTGGAAAAAATCTTTTCCGCGACTGGCGTTATGAACAGGACGATGAAAGCCGCCCGAAAAAAGACTTTGTATTAAATAACCCAATCTATAAAGGAAGCATACTTGTAGCTGCAAAGAACTTCGGTTGCGGCTCCAGCCGCGAACATGCTGCATGGGCTATTAAAGATGCAGGCTTTGACGTGGTAGTAAGCAGCTTCTTTGCTGATATCTTCAAGAACAATTCACTGAACAATTTCCTGCTTCCTGTTACTGTATCAGAAGGATTTCTTCAAAAGATATTCGCTGCAATAGAAAAAGATCCTGCTACCACGCTGGAAGTAAACCTGCCCGGACAATTCATCCGGATCAATTCAACCGGCGAACAGGAATCATTTGATATCAACAGTTATAAAAAAACCTGCCTGCTGAACGGCTATGATGATATTGATTATCTGCTAAGCATGCGAACAGAGATTGAACAATTTGAAAATCCAGTACACTAAAGCCATACTACCATGAACAAAAACATTGCAGTCATTGAAGGAGACGGGATCGGCCCCGAAGTAACCAAACAGTCCATTCGCGTTTTGAATGCAGTGGCTGAAGCATTTGGTCACGAATTCAAGTATACTTACTGTCTGATGGGCGCAGATGCCATCGACAAAACAGGCAATCCCCTGCCCGATGAAACGATCGAAGTTTGCCTCAACAGCGACGCGATCCTTTTCGGCGCCATCGGCCACCCCAAGTATGATAATGACCCCACTGCCAAAGTGAGACCGGAACAGGGATTATTGAAACTGCGCAAATCATTGCAGTTGTTTGCCAATATCCGTCCTGTAACAACTTACCCAGCACTTCAGCATCTCTCTCCCCTAAAAGCAAAAAACCTGGAGAATGTTGATTTCGTGATCTACCGTGAACTCACCGGTGGTATTTATTTTGGTAAGAAAGAGATCAGTGCAGACGGCAACCAGGCTTCTGACGACTGTGTGTATTCCGTAAATGAGATCGAACGCATCGCACATCTGGCTTTCCAGGCTGCACAAAAAAGAAGAAAGAAACTGACACTGGTAGATAAAGCCAATGTGCTGGAAACATCCAGGCTCTGGCGAAAAGTTGTAAAAGAGATCGCTGACCAATACAGTGATGTGGAACTGGATTTCCTTTTTGTTGACAATGCAGCCATGCAGATCATTTTAAATCCGAAACAGTTTGATGTGGTGCTCACAGAAAATATGTTCGGCGATATCATCAGTGATGAGGCCAGTGTGATCAGCGGTTCATTGGGATTGCTTCCTTCTGCTTCCATCGGCAGTGGCTCTGCATTGTTTGAACCTATCCACGGGTCTTACCCGCAGGCAGCAGGAAAAGACATAGCGAACCCGCTGGGCTCTATCCTTTCTGCGGCCATGCTGCTCGATCATTTCGGGTTGACGGAAGAAGCAGGCCTGGTAAGAGAAGCAGTGAACTGGACTTTGCAGAATGGATTTGTAACCAAGGATATTGACCCGGTCAACTTCTACTTCACTTCCACTTTGGGAGAGCTGATCAGTGATTACGTAAGTGGTAAAATACCCGGCTCCGTGAAGCAGGAAAATATCGAAGCGAGAAAGTCGACCATTATATAAAGTCAAAAATTAAAAGTAAAAATTCAAAATCCTCAAAATGGAAAACGATTACAGGTCCGGATTTTTTAATTTTTGAATTTTTACTTTTTAATTTTTAAGAAAGTTCTTTTTCTAAAGTGAGGGATGTATATTTACAAAACAGACATCCTTCATGTTGAACAGCAGAATACATAACATCATCTCAGCGATTACCGCGATTATTATTGTGGTGGTGATTATTATTCCTGCAACGCTTGGAGGTGGACATTGTATGTAAAAATCGAAACAACGAAATACGAACCCGCCTCCTCCGAGGCGGGTTTTTTTATATCTGTATCTAAAAAAATAACCATGGCTTCTTATTATAATGAACATACCGTGCTTTGGCTGAATGGAGAGATCGTGAAAGCTTCAGAAGCAAAAATGGACCTGTACAGCCAGTCGCTTCACTATGGCTACTCTGTGTTTGAAGGGATCCGTTCATACAGGAATATCAACGGCGAAACAAGGATCTTCAAAGCAAAAGAGCATTATGAACGGCTGGAACAATCAGCCCGTTTGATGAACATGCCTTATAAATGGTCTGCAGAAGAATTAACAGCGGCTAATTACGAGGTACTGAAAAGGAATAATATCCAGGATGCCTATATCCGCCCTGTAGTGTATGCGCCTGCCAATATGAGTTTTGCTAAGAACAATGAATCTTTCATCGCCATACAGGCCTGGGAAATGCAGCCATTTCTTGGCGACAAGCTGTTGCGGATAAAAACATCATCCTATCAACGTCCCAATCCTAAAGGCTTTAATATACAAGCGAAAGCCGGCGGGCATTATGTGAATTCCATCCTCGCCAGCCAGGAAGCGAAAGCAGCAGGATATGATGAAGCATTGCTTACAGACCTGAATGGTTATGTTGCAGAAGGGCCCGGAGCAAATGTATTTTACGAAAAAAATGGCTGCCTCTTCACTCCTTCCCTTGGAAATATCTTACCAGGCATCACCCGGGCAACCGTGCTGGAACTATGCAAAGAATTGGAGATTCCCGTTAAGGAAACACTTTTTTCACTGGACGAAATGAAAGAAGCCGATGCAGCTTTCTTCTGTGGCACAGCCGCTGAAGTGATCGGATGGGAAAGCCTTGACGATGCCAAATTCAAAAAAGACTGGAACAGTTCATTAAGCAAGCAGATCCAAACTGCTTACAAAGAACGCGTAACAGAAAAACCCCTTACCAAACAAAAACAAAAAAGCCCAAAGGAAGCAGTGGCTTAATAAAGAACTATTCAACGACACATTGACGATACTATGGCAGAACTAAACAAATACTCAAAAGTATTAACACAGGACGCAACACAACCAGCCGCACAGGCAATGTACTATGCGATCGGTTTTAAAGAAGAAGATTTTCAGAAAGCACAGGTAGGCATTGTCAGCATGGGCTGGGATGGCAACCCCTGCAATATGCACCTGAACGATCTGTCTGACAATATCCGTAAAAGTGTAAATGAAACAGAAGGTCTGCTGGGTCTTCGCTTCTACACCATTGGTGTAAGTGATGGCATCAGCATGGGCACCGATGGCATGCGCTACAGTCTCGTTAGCCGCGATGTGATTGCCGATAGCATTGAAACAAATGCCGGCGCACAATACTACGATGCGCTGATCACTGTACCTGGATGCGATAAGAATATGCCCGGCTCTATCATGGCAATGGGACGTTTGAATCGCCCCTCTATCATGCTGTATGGCGGCACCATTGCTCCGGGCCATTATAAAGGAGAAGACCTGAACATCGTAAGCGCTTTTGAAGCATTGGGGCAAAAGATAGCAGGCAACCTGAACGAAGCCGATTTTAAAGGTATCGTGCAACATGCCTGTCCCGGCGCCGGCGCCTGCGGCGGAATGTATACAGCTAATACCATGGCCAGCGCTATCGAGGCTTTGGGAATGAGCCTGCCTTATTCTTCGTCCAACCCTGCTTTAAGTACCGACAAACAAAAAGAATGTGCAGCAGTAGGTAAAGCCATCAGGCTGCTGCTGGAAAAAGATATCAAACCGCGTGATATCATGACGCGCAAAGCATTTGAGAATGCGATCACTGTTGTAACCGTATTAGGCGGCAGCACCAATGCTGTATTGCATCTTATTGCCATAGCTAAAAGCGTTGACGTGGCATTGACGCCAGACGATTTCCAGGCTATCAGCAACCGCGTGCCGGTACTGGCTGATTTCAAACCCAGCGGAAAATATCTTATGCAGGACCTGCACCAGCATGGTGGTGTGCCTGCTGTAATGAAATACTTGCTGAGTAAAGGTTTGCTGCATGGCGATTGCCTCACTGCAACCGGCAAAACTGTTGCAGAAAATTTAGCTGATGCACCTGATCTCGATTTTTCCAAACAACAGATCATCCAACCCCTGGAAGAGCCATTGAAGGCAACAGGTCATTTACAGATCCTCTATGGCAATCTTGCAGAGAAAGGAAGTGTGGCCAAGATCAGCGGTAAAGAAGGTGAACGCTTTGAAGGAACAGCCCGTGTGTTTGATGGCGAAAAAGATCTTATCGCAGGTATTTCCTCCGGCAAAGTGCATGCAGGTGATGTAGTGGTGATCCGCTATATCGGTCCGCGCGGCGCACCTGGTATGCCGGAAATGCTTAAGCCAACCGGCGCCATCATTGGTGCAGGACTTGGGAAATCAGTAGCCCTCATCACCGACGGAAGATTCAGTGGCGGCACGCATGGATTTGTAGTAGGTCATATCACACCTGAAGCATTTGACGGTGGATTGATCGCGTTGGTAAACGATAACGACCTCATCGAAATCGATGCAATAAAGAACACGATCACGCTGAAAGTAAGTGAAGAAGAAATTGCCCGCAGAAAAGCTGCCTGGAAAAAACCGGCATTAAAAGCTACGAAGGGTGTTTTGTATAAATATGCAGTAAGTGTAAAAGATGCCAGTGAAGGCTGTGTAACAGATCAGTGAATTTAAATTAATCAGAAGAATATTCAAACAGTTTTATGGAAACATTGGAATTAAAGCAACAAGCAGACACCAAATCAAAAGCAAGATCAATCTCCGGCAGTGAAGCAGTGCTGGAAGCATTCCTTGCAGAAGGTGTGGATACTATTTTTGGTTATCCCGGCGGCGCTATCATGCCCATCTATGATGCTTTGTATGATTATAACGAGAAGCTCAGGCATATACTGGTGCGCCATGAGCAAGGTGCTATTCATGCTGCACAGGGTTATGCCCGCGCTTCGGGTGATGTGGGTGTGGTGTTTGCCACCAGTGGCCCTGGTGCTACCAACCTCGTTACAGGCCTGGCAGATGCCATGATCGATTCCACTCCTGTAGTGTGCATCACCGGACAGGTGTTTGCACACTTGCTGGGAACAGATGCTTTCCAGGAAACTGATGTGATCAATATCACTACGCCTGTTACCAAATGGAATTTCCAGGTAACGGATGCTACGGAGATCCCTTCTGTGCTGGCCAAGGCATTTTATATCGCCAAAAGCGGAAGGCCCGGGCCTGTATTGATCGATATTACCAAGAATGCACAATTGCAGCAATTCGATTATGAAGGATATAAAAAATGTGAGCATATCCGCAGCTATCGCCCCAAGCCGATCGTTCGAAAGGAATATATCACCGAAGCAGCCAAACTGATCAATGCTGCAGAAAAACCATTTGTGATCTTTGGCCAGGGTGTTATTCTCGGCAATGCGGAGAGAGAATTTAAAAATTTCATCGAGAAATCCGGTATCCCTGCAGCATGGACCATCATGGGCATGAGCGCCCTGCCTACCGATCATCCGCTGGGTGTAGGTATGCTGGGCATGCACGGCAACTATGGTCCTAATGTGCTCACCAATGAATGTGATGTACTGATCGCAGTGGGCATGCGCTTCGACGACCGTGTTACCGGCCGCCTCGACAAATATGCCAAGCAGGCAAAAGTGGTCCACCTTGATATTGACCCTGCCGAGATCGACAAAAATGTGAAAGCAACTGTTCCTGTTTGGGGAGATTGCAAAGAGACATTACCGTTGCTGACTGAACTGATCGAACAAAAAGTATACCCTTCCTGGATACAGCGCTTCAAAGAATTTCAGCAAAAAGAAGAAGATAAGGTCATCAAAGATGAACTGAACCCCACCGGCGATATTCTTACCATGGGTGAAGTGATCAAAGAATTGAATACGCTTACAAAAGGTGATGCCATCATTGTAACAGACGTGGGTCAGCACCAGATGGTAACCTGCCGCTATGCAAAGTTCAATAACAGCAGAAGCAATATCACCAGCGGTGGCCTCGGCACAATGGGCTTTGCATTGCCTGCAGCTATCGGCTCAGCGTATGGTGACCCCAAAAGAAAAACAGTGGCTGTTATCGGTGACGGTGGTTTTCAAATGACCTTACAGGAACTCGGCACCATCATGCAATTCAAACCGGATGTAAAGATCCTGATCCTGAACAACCAGTTCCTCGGCATGGTAAGGCAATGGCAACAACTCTTCCATGAAAAAAGATATTCTTTCGTGGATATCACCAGCCCTGATTTTGTGCAGGTGGCCAAAGGGTTTGGCATTCCGGGTAAAAGCATTTCAAAACGCGAAGACCTGGTAAGTTCATTGAAGGAAATGCTGGACCATGAGGGAAGCTTCTTACTGGAAGTTATGGTGGGGAAAGAGAACAATGTGTTCCCGATGGTGCCGCAGGGGCGTGGTGTGGCGGAGATTGTGCTTTCCCGTGAAGAAGTCTGATAAACGCGAATGGGGCGAATGGTTTACAAAATTTGAAGTTGAATTAAAATATGAAATGTTATGCTTAAGCAGGAATATACAATAACGGTTTATACAGAAAATCAGATTGGTTTATTGAACAGGATCGCGATCATTTTTTCCAGGAGGAAGATCAATGTGGAAAGTTTGAACACCTCTCCTTCTGAAGTGGACAGTGTTCATCGTTTTACGATCGTGATCAATGAAACGGAAGACGTGGTAAGAAAGCTCTGCCGCCAGATAGAAAAGCAGGTGGAAGTGCTGAAAGCTTATTACAACACCAACGAAGAGATCGTGTGGCAGGAGCTGGCTTTGTATAAAGTACCTACCGATATTATTGCGGCAGAAGTGAAAGTGGAACGTTTGCTTCGGGAGCATGGTGCCAAAGCAGTAGTGATCCGTAAGGACTATACTGTTTTTGAAGTGGCCGGCCACCGCGAGGAAACAGACAACCTGATCAAAGTGCTGGAGCCATTTGGGTTGATAGAGTTTGTCAGGAGTGCCAGGGTGGCTATCATAAAAGACAGTGATGGCTTCCATGAAAAGCTGAAAGAATTTGAATACAGGGAGCCGGGAGAAAATGCAGCGGAGAACGAGTATCTGAATGAGAATGAGAAAGTTTTTTCGATGTAGAACAGTAAATAACTAAACGCTTATAATTTTTAAACTTTTAAACAACAATACAAATGGCAAAACTAAATTTCGGCGGCGTTGAGGAAAACGTTGTGACCCGTGAAGAATTTCCTTTAAGCAAAGCGCAGGAAGTTTTAAAGAATGAAACAAT
>DATAJQ010000224.1:0-1811 GCA_036262095.1 Chitinophagaceae bacterium
ATCTTCAACAGCATTGCAGGACAGGATACGCCAGGAAAGAAGGGTTGAGCTTTGTTTTGAGAGCCACCGCATTTATGATGTGCGCCGCTGGAAGATCGCTTCTGTTACAGAGAATAAACCATTAATGGGTGTTTCAGTAACCAAGACTGGCAACACCTTCACTTATCAGCTTAAGCTTGTCCGCACCCGTGTGTTCAGGGAAGAGTATTATTTATGGCCCATCTCAAGGTCCGAAATGAATAAAAACCCTTTGCTTGTAAATAATCCGGGATATAATTAATATCATTCAATGCCATTATGAAAAATAGTATAGTTCTGCCGCTTTTGTTTTTGATAATTTCTTCAGCGCATACCGGGATTCAGCCCCGGTATGCTCCCAAAACTGCCCCGGGTAAGGAAACGTATATCCCGGCGAAAGTGTGGCGGGTGCCGGAAAATAACAATTACAACAGCGATACAAGTGAATACAGTTATAGCCGCAAAGTGGAATCAGACAATATAGTGATCTTCTGGGCTAAAGAATTCGGCGCTGATCCTATGAAGAACCCGGATTCTTTGAAGCGGTTCAACGTTCATGAGGCATTGATTGAATGCGAACGGTTCTACCGGTTTTATGTAAATGAACTGAAGGTTGTGGAAAAAGGCAAATCCCTGACAGATAAGTATAAAGTACTGTTTTACGTGATCGGCGGAGATGAACAGACCGCATTTGGAGGCGGAGAAGAAAATAAAGTGGGTATTTTATGGACGCCAGCCGTAAGAATGCGCAAAGCTCCTTATGGAGCGCTTGCCCATGAATTAGGGCATGCCTTCCAGTATCTCGCGGCAAGTGATAATGGTACCGGCCCGCGTGGAGCGATCATGGAAATGTCGGCCCAGTATATGTTATGGCAGGTTTACCCGGAATGGATGACATTTGAAAATTACCACCTGGTGAGTTTCATGAAAAAAACACATTTTGCCTTCCTGCATCCTACGAACATGTATCATTCTCCTTATGTGATCGAGTACTGGTCAAATAAGCATGGGATCGATTTCTTTGGCAGGTTATTGCGCAACATACAAAAAGGAGAGGATGTAGTAACAGCGTATAAAAGGATAAATGGCCTGACGCAGGAACAATTCAATGATGAGATATTTGATGCCAGCCGCCGGTTTATCACCTGGGATATGAAGCGGATCGAAAAAGTGGCTGCGAAATATGCCAACCAGCATTTTACCTCCTTTCAACCGGTTGAAGATGGCTGGTACCAGGTCGCAGAAAGCAATTGTCCGCAAAACTATGGCTACAATGGAATCAAATTGAAAGTGCCGGTTGCAGGTACGAAAGTAAAATTATCTTTTAAAGGATTGGCTGGCGCTGCAGGCTACAGGGCTATTAAAACCGATAAGGCAGGCTGGCGTTATGGCTTCCTGGCCGTTAAAAAAGATGGCAGCCGCGAATATGGAAAACAATATGCTGATGCAAACGGAACTGCCAGTTTTAAAGTGCCTGCCAATACGGAATACCTATGGCTGGTAGTAAGCGGAGCGCCAAAAGAACATTGGGAAGTGTCTGGCAAAGACGAGAATAATGAGCAATGGCCGTATCAGATCAGGCTTTCAGGAACAGACCTGGCCGATCTTCCTGTAAAATAAAGGTATATAGGTCTTTACCCCTGCTTTACTGCGTCATTTATGGATATGAAGTTAAAATCTGTAAATGATCGGCTACTTTATTCAAATAAACTTGAAGGACTGGGTCATAATTTTGCGCATTATCAATTAAAAACGAATTTATGCGTAGAATCAACTGGGAAGGCGTGTTTCCT
>DATAJQ010000225.1:0-20991 GCA_036262095.1 Chitinophagaceae bacterium
ACAGGTTCACCCTGGATCTTCGCATTGGCTTTTGCTACAGCTACTGCCTGCTCGGCAGCTTTGGCGATCGCGTCTTTTGTAACAACATGCGTTGCTGCAAAACCCCAGGAACCATTGGCAAGCACGCGGATGCCTATGCCATAGTTCTCTGTGTTGCTGACACCCTGCACTTTTTTATCGCGGGTAGCTACAAACTGACGCAGATAGCGGCCAATGCGCACATCGGCATAAGTAGCTCCTTTTGATTTTGCAGCATTCAGGGCAACATCTGCAAGCTCTCTTTTGAGAGCTGCGTCAACGCCCTGCAGGGCTTCTGCCGGGTCGATCGAACGACCGAAAGCCGGCATTTGCGGGACAATCAATGAGCCCAGGCCCATCATGCCCGTGTAACGAATAAAGTCTTTTCTTTTCAAAGTATGGCCCTCCTGTTTTTTAGTGTGTGATATGTGATTTAAAAAATTATGACAGATACTTAAGCTCTTTTGCCCTCCCACCACAAATACGTACAGGCTGCAAGAAAAGCGATATAAAAAATAAATACCGGCACTCGCTTCTTTTGCTGTCCCACTTCACTTTGTTTTTCTATAGCTGATTTATACTGCGCTGCATGCACCGTATTCCTGCTGATCAGTTCACTGGCTTTGGCAGAATACCAATCGCCTTTTTCAAAAACATACATATTGACGGTGTCTGAACCTGATAAGGTTTGCCAGCCTGCGTGCACAGGCCACCAGGTGGCCATCCATGTATCGGGAAGATAAGGTGTTTGCGTGGTATAAAGTTCACCTGCATCCGTCTTTATGATGGGTGGTTGGTCACTGGCTGTTTCGAGTACAATACCTGCTGGCATATCAACTGTGGGAAAAGCAACTGACTGCTGCCACTTGCTTTGGGGCTTTACCTGCCGGGAGGCTTTATTGATCAGCAATGACCAGAAGGCTGAATAATTTTCTTCATTGCCTGATAATATCCAACTATAGGTGTATGCAGCCGTATTCAGGATGATCTTGCCTTCGCCCGAAAGCCGGGAAGATACGATTACTGCTGCCTGCTCATCTGTTACCAACGGCTGTGCGTATGGATCATGCGAAATGGAAAACCATTGTTCTGCAGGTAATGATCTTGTTTTGGTTACCGGGCCGGGCAAAACAAGCGAACGCGTTGAAGCATGCTGCACGGCTTGTTTTTTTATAGAGAATGACCGGGAGAAACTACTGAGTGAAGCAGCACTGTCTGTTTGCAGTATCAACCCCATGCCTTTATTGAGCTGTGCTCTCACAGCAGCAGCTTCATTGCTTCCCAACGCAGCCAGGGCCAGGTCATCGGCGATCAGTACATCGAAATTTTCCAGAAGGGAAGAATTGATGTGCTGCAGGCCAACTGCAGGGAGGTTCAGGAATTGCTGCTCATATTTTCCCTGGCTTACTGTATTGCGGACGGCAGCGGGGTAATTGTTTTGATAGAGCCAGGAGGCCAGGAATTTATTTTCGAAACCGGGGGAAGAAGAAAGGAATAATATGCGTGTGCGCGAGCCGGGCAAAATATTCACCGGCACTTTTTCTTCTGCCACCAGCTTATTTCCTTTGAACGCCTGCAATTCATATACCGTTGCGCCGGTATGTGCCGGCAGGCAATGCAATTGGAAATGCTGGCTGCTATCTTCGTGAATAATGGTTGAGTCCATTGCCGTACCAAGGCCTGTCAGGACAATCTTTATGGAATCATTTTCCATATTATGGTAAGTGCCATAGACATCCAGTTTATCGCCATGCCGGATAACATGCGGCCATCCTGCTTTTACAAAACCTGAGGGCAATGAAGGTGCCTGGTAAGAAACCCTGATCTGCCGGGCGGTTATTCTTTCCCATTCACTGTCAGTTATCCCATTGCCCAGTATATGCAGGTTGCTGATATCCGGATGTGTTGAAAGGAATACCGAAAGATCAGGTATAAAGTTGATGGCAGTTGAAGCTAGTGATGGATCGGTGGTGATCTTTCTTGAATTTTTATAAGCCGCTGGAATTTCTTTTGGGGAACCCGTGGTCAATAGCACGATCTCGTTAAAGGGTGATCGGGAAGCAGACACTGAATAAGTGATAGGGACGATCATACAGGCCAATGCTACTACTGCCAATACGCTTGCAGCCAGTCGCAATGCAAGATGTGCACGCACAGGCCGTTTTATTTCTTTCCATATAAGAAAGAAAAGCAGCAGCAATGAGGCAATGATGATATATTCCTGCTTCATCTGTTTTATTCAGACAGGTTTTTAAAATAATATTTTGCCAGTCCGCCAACCCGCTCATTCTTCTTTTGCGGCAAGCTTGTCGTGGTTGCCAGTATCTTTTGCAGGGCGGCCTGTGCTTTCACTATATCTTGTTTAGCGGCTGCGGCCGGTGCCTGACCAATTGCCCGTACTGCACTTAATGCCGGCAGAAACTCGCCAGGTTGCTGTATCGCTTTTTCGCTGATCGCTTTTTCTGCAACAGATAAAAGAAGCTGATCTTCTATTGCCAGTTGCTTTCTTTGTCTTAGCTGTTCCAGGGCGGCTACTGCTTTTCGCAGGTTTGCCTGCAATTCATCTCCGGTTTGATTCTTTGACGGCTCATTGGAAGGAATTATTTTTTCCAGGTTGCCGGTCAGCCTTTTTTCAGGTTTCAGCGGCGGCATTTTAATGGACGTTTTCCCCACATAAGCCCTTGATTTCTGTTGAAGGTCTTTCAGCAGGCGGAGGGCTTTGTATTCATAAGGCAATGCTTCTGCAGGAATGAACGTACGAAGCTTGAGCTCACTATTCCACATCTCTGTCAGTATCGCTTTCAATTGTGCTTTTTGTTCCGGCTCAAAGAAAGTTGCATCTTCGGCGTTATCGTGTTTGTGTGTATACTGGTCGATCATGGATTGAACATCGCCATATTCAAATTCACCACCATGATCATGACCATCGTCAGGGCTGTGGCCTCCACTTTCCGATTCTTCTCCCAGGAATTTACCATATCGCAACCGCAATAATTTCTGGTCAATTCCTAACTGATTGCTGCGGCTGTTGAAACTATCCTTGCTGATGCCGGATTGTTCTTTCAACAGTTTCTCCGTGTCCATGATGATCTGGCGCTGGCTTCTGAAATATTCGGGGAACTGGTCAACGCCTGCTTCCATGCCAGACATGCTCAGCAGTTCGCTGGTATCGGGCAGGGAAATAAAATACATATCGGAACGGCTTTCCTGCCCGTGGTTATCGGTAGCTTTTATATAGAAATACAATTCGTCGCCGCCCTGCAAACCCATTGACGCAAGATCGAGCTGGCGGGTAAGAAGCATTTCCTTTTGCTCATTGAAGCGGACAGGGAAATTGAGTTGTTGTTCCCTGAAGCTGACGCTCTCCCCTTTACCACTTGCTTTGGTAGCAATAATGCTGGCATCTTTTATTCCATAATCATCCGCAATACGGGCCTGCAGGCTAGTAATGGCTTTGCGGCCCGGCTCGATAGTAGTGTATTGCTGAGGAGTGATGATATTGATGGTTGCTGGTTGGTCGTGTATCACTTCCAATGTGTACAAGGGTGATGAATTTCCTTCCAGTTCCACCTGGTAAAAGCCGGGTTCTTTGATAGTTCTTTGCAAGCTCCATATTGTGCTATCAGCAGAAACGGGTTTGAGCGAAATGTGTTCGCGGTTGTTAAAAGCTAATTGAAGCGCGGCAACCTTCCTGTTAGCTTTTATTTCCCAAGTTACCACACTGCCTTCTTCTACTTTTAAGGTGAATTGTTCCTGCTGTCTTTTCCCTCTCCGTGTGTAAGCAGGTGGTATAACCTGTACATTGAATTGACTGATGCCAGCAAGAATGGTTTCTTTTACAGGTGTTTCAGCATTAGTGCCAGTGACCTGTGTATCGCCTGTATGTTGTAGCAACGGTTTTAAGAGGGTTACTAATATGCAAATAACTATTGCAGCACCCAGGAAGATGGAAGCTTTTTTTAGAGGGCGGTGCATCGCTGCCGGAACCGGAATGGTTTGAATGGAACGTTCCAGTTTCTGTTGCTGTAGTTGTTGAAGCAAAGGCAATGACTCAGCAGGCAGCAATAGCAACTGGCTGCTCTCTTCCAGTTGCGGGTAAGCATGATTAAGGAAACTTGAAATATCCAGCGGGGAAATTTTACGGAAAGGCTTTACCCAGTATACAAGTATGGCCAGCACAATAAATAAAGGTGCTATTATCCACCATGGCCAATGGAATGCTAAATGCCCTGCGGTAACGATAGCAATAGATATTGCCAACACATACAGCAAGGATGCCATCAAATAATTACGCAACCAGTTTTGCCTGAGCGAATGGATGATATGTAAACCTTTTTGCTCAGCCATTTTTCTGTTGAATTTGATGATGAGCTAAAAGGCGTTCTGCAATAAAAACAATGACAATAGCGATCCAAAGAGCTGAGGAGAGATCTTTTTTGTTTTCAAATAACGACAATCCTGTATGGTAATAAACTTCCTCATTTATCTTTCGGGGCGAGGCCTGCAAAGGATCTATCTGCCGTGCATTCCTTTCTTTTCTGGAAGCATCGGGTAATACAAAGGGCAGTAAGGCTTTTACGAAATCTTCCTGCCACACCAGGTCTGTCCATTGAGGATTGAAACGGCTTTTGAAATGAATGATCTTTTTTCCGTTCCTGGTTTCTGTTGTAAGCAGGGGGCGACCATCAGAAAGCGTCCAGATGGAATTTCCTGCAGCAGGGCCGGAAGTATATTTATAAAATGCCTTGTCTTTGTTGTTGTCAATAGTGTACAATCCATTATTGAAAGGAGCGAAGATGGATATGCCCGCTCCCTGATCATATTGAAAAAGCGTGCCTGACGGAGTAAGGGAAGACAATATATTTTCATCCGGTTCTTCTTCCTGTAGCCAGAATACCAGTTCCTGCAATTCCCCGGTTGGCTGTGAACTGATAATAATATCTCTGCCGGTATATTGGCCAATAGCTTTAAGCGCAGCTTTTATATAATATGCGTCGGTCCCGTTTTTTCCGGGATAAATAGTGATTCTTATAGAACTGGTGTCTGGTGCAGTACTCAGGCCTTTATCAGTGTTCATCGACAAACTGTTCCAGTGAAGGTCCAGTTGCGTTGCCGGTCTTTCTTCAAAATAATCCTTCAATTGATTGCTGGCAAACAAGTAGACAGGGAAATTTTTGGGCAGGCCTGCATCCAGTTGTCTTATCAATGCCCAGGGAGATTCAGTGGATGTATGTAAGGAGCTTGTATCGGCCAAACTGATCTTTTCAAACCCTGGCGAGAGCGTATGTAATTCAAGTCCCTTTTTCAGCAATGAATCGATCAAAACCTGGTGCTGCTGATATGCACCAGACAAATGATCACTGGCCACAAGCACCCATCCTGCCGCTCCGTTCTTTTTCCTGGATTCCCAAAATGGATTGGCTAATAAGAATGCGAGTAATAAAAGCAATAGGCACCGGAGAAGGAAAAGCGGCCAATTGGCGATGCGCCGGCTGCGGGCTGGCTGCTTCGAGCTTTCAGCCAGTAATGCAATACTTCCTACTTTAAATGTTTTTCCTTTGCGAACGTTCCAAAGATGTATCAGCACCGGTATGATCACCGCTGACAAAGCCAAAAGCGCTATGGGATTTACCAATTGAAGCAAGCCTGCTAATCATTTTAAGTAAAAGAATATTTAGTATCCTTTACTTCTTTTATATAAAAAATCTCTTAAAGCCTCATCCACCGGCTGGTCCATGACCAGAAGCCGGTAATAAATATTTCTTGTCAGCAGATCATGTCTGATCTTAGCCAGGTGCTCATCCAGGTGGCTGGTGTATACCTGCTTTGCCCTGGCTGCATCTACCTGTATGGTAGCTCCTGTTTCCAGGTCTTCCAGTGTAGTGTAACCTGCATAATCAAGTTCCATTTCATTGCGCCCCATGATGTGCAGAACAATTATTTCATGACGCAATGCATTCAGCAGATCAAGCAGCTTGTACATTTCATCTTTCTCCTGGTACATATCCGTGATGAATATCAGCAACTCTCTTCTGCTGCCACCGGAATAGATATCTTTATAATAAACAGGATGAGTGAATTTGCCTTTTGGCCCGGCTTGCTCCAACTGATAGAACAAGCGGTTTAAATTTTGAAATCCCTGCCTGGCTGCAAGTGAGAAAATGCCATCCTCTCTTAAGGTGTACAACCCTATTGCATCACCCTGCATGTTGGCAAGATAAGCCAGGCTGGCAGCGAGATAGCGGGCATATTCCATTTTTGTGTACTTGCCATCGCGATGGTCCATGGAAGCACTGGTATCTATCAACAGCCGCAGGCTGATATTTGTTTCTGTTTCTGACTCGCGGATATAATAGCGGTCTGAACGTGCAAACATTTTCCAATCCAGCCAGCGCAGATCATCGCCAGGCATGTATGTGCGGTATTGGCTGAACTCCATACCTGTTCCTTTCACAGCACTTTTATTGGCGCCGCTCATAAAGCCATCAATGGTTGTTTTAGCAGCCAGCGACAGGTCTTTTATGGATGTCAGTATGTATGGGTCCAGCAAAGAAGGCATTTCGTATGATTAAGTAAAAAGTCAAAAATCAAAATTCAAAAGGTTTATCGTTTTTTGAATTTTGATTTTTAAATTTTGGATTTACAGCGCTCTCGGCCTTTCAATTGTTTTGATCAGTTCATCAGTAACTTTATCTGAACTTATATTTTCTGCTTCTGCTTTAAAATTCATCAGTATGCGATGACGTAAAACAGGATAAGCCATGGCGTGAATATCCTCTGTGGTCACTGCATAGCGGCCATACAGCAGGGCCCTTGCTTTGGCTGTTAATATCAAAGCCTGTCCTGCCCTTGGGCCGGCACCCCAGCGTACCCATTCTTTTACAAAAGGAACCGTGGTGGTGTCCGGACGTGTAGCTCTTACAAGTTTTCCTGCATAGGCTGTGAGATCGTCATTGATAGATACTTCTCTTACCAACGACTGCAATTGCCTGATCTCATCACCATTCACCACAGGTTGTACTTTATTTTTCCGTGTGCCGGTTGTGTTAGCCAATATCTCTATCTCTTCCCGTTCGGAGGGGTAGCCGATTTTTACATACAACAGGAAACGGTCCAATTGTGCTTCCGGAAGCGGATAAGTGCCTGCCTGCTCAATGGGGTTCTGTGTGGCAAGGATAAAGAATGGCCTGTCGAGCAGGTAAGTTTTACCTGCATAAGTTACTTCAAACTCCTGCATGGCTTCCAGCAGGGCAGATTGGGTTTTAGGGGGGGTACGGTTTATTTCATCGGCCAGTAATATATTGGCAAATATGGGTCCCCTGGTAAAAGTGAAGATCCTTTTCCCTGTAGCAGGATCATCTTCCAGTATCTCAGTGCCGATAATATCGGTAGGCATAAGATCGGGGGTGAATTGTATCCGGCGGAAAGGAAGATGAAGGGCCTGGGCCATGGTTCGCACCATCAGGGTCTTGGCCAAACCAGGGACGCCTTCAAGCAGGCAGTGACCACCGGCAAGCAGGGCTACCAGTATTTCTTCAAGCACAATATCCTGCCCCACGATCACTTTTTGTATCTCTTGCTTAAGCGATGATACTTTCTGCAATAGTTGGTCAACTTTTGTTTCTGTCAGTTCCAAAGCAGTTTTTTTAATGGAGAATAATGCGATCGCTTGAAGCAATCCGTATAGCCGTTCCCGGCTCAGAACCTTATCCTGCGAGAGAATGAAAGTTCGAATATTTTGACGTCATTCCCTTTATTTTCTTTTGCCTGTGGGTAAAAAACAGGAATTTTAAGAATGAATACCTTATATAATTCAAAATTAAAAAGTAAAAGGGCAAAAAGACGTCCAACAAGAGGCATCTTGTTTTTTTACTTTTTAATTTTGACTTTTGAATTTCCTGACAAAAGCATCTATGATCAAGGGCAGCCGGTTTACATTTTCACGATTACGGTATCATTCAGGCGACTGGGATACGGACCAGCGTATGCCAACAAATCTATTGAACTCACTGGTAGAGTATACTACCGTTCCTGTAAATCCGCAGGAGCGTATTGTTGAGCTGGACAGTGAAGAGCTTTTTCTATCCCCTTTTTGTTATCTCAGCGGCCATAAGCTGGTGCAATTCAGCGCCCGGGAAAACGCTTATTTTAAGAAATATGTACAGAACGGCGGGTTTGTATTTGTGGATGACTGCAATCATGATATTGACGGCCTTTTTGCCAAATCATTTGAAGCCCAGATGGCTGCCAGTTTCGGGCCGCAGGCTCTAAAAAAGATCCCTAACAATCACGAGATCTACCGTTCCTTTTTCCATTTTGAAAAAGGGCCTCCCCCCACTTCTTTTGAATTGAATGGATGGGGAGATGACCTGATACATGATTATTTAAAAGCTGTTGAAATAAATGGCCGCATTGCTGTGCTCTACAGCAATAAGGATTATGGCTGCGAATGGGATTATGATTTTCGCAACAAGCGTTTTATGGCAGAAGATAATACGAAGTTCGGAATGAACATTATCATGTATGCGATGCACGCGTGAAATCGATAGCCGATGATCGAATGGCCGATGGCCGAATGCATTTCTGTTGTCACCCAAGCTCTTCCGGCGTTGCCATGTCTGCGGGCAAATGCGGTGCTTTCGCACTACGCTTTCCCCTTTTCTCCCGTGCTGTGCGGGAATAAACAGAAATATTGCGGTCGAAAAGGAACTGGAATAACAATCCTACATAAGAAGTGTGATAGCCAAGGCTGGTGTAATAACTGCCGGCGATCTGTTTTACTTTAGGTAAGCGGTTCCAGGGAACAGAGGGAAAATCATGATGCTCATTGTGATAACCTACATTAAGATTGGTCAGGTTCAATGGGCCATAATAGCTTTTTGTTTCCTGATCGCCATGCGTAAGGAAATGTTCCTGTATCCATCTTGCACCCAGGGGATGCAAGCCTACAGACAGGAAAAAACTGATCAGTAAATAAATAGCCGCTTTTCCTCCAAGGAAATAAATAACGGCTGCCATGAAGACGACCTGTACCAGCAAGTTCACAATAGTCCACCCGTCAAATAATTTTATCTCTTTCAAACGGAGAGGACGGAGCATCTGGAAGATGGGGTAGAACAATAACCAAACAGCTTTACCTATTGGCGCATTATTGATGAGTTTGGCTTCCCAACGAAAAGGCATGTCCGCATCCAGCGCTTCCACACCCTGGTAAGCATGATGCTTCATGTGATATTTTGCAAAAGAAACGGAACTGGGGAATACTTGCGGCAGATTAGACAGGATGCCGGCAAGTATATTAGCTGTTTTATTCTTGAAAATGAGATTATGTGAAGCTTCGTGTATGCAAACGAACAGTGTATGGCAGAGAAATGCGCCGGCAAAAAAAGCGAGCACTACAGTCCATATCCAGGAAAGATCGAAACCTAACGGGGAAACGATATAGGCAAGGGCGAGCTGTAATCCTACTGCAGCAATGATCACCAGTATAGTGTAGGGGTTGCGGCCGATCAGTTGCCTGATCTCCGGGTGTTTGGCAATAATTTCTTTAGTCCTTGCTTTATGTGGTTCCACTTCATCGGACCAACGGAAGGAAGAGAATTTCTTACGGCTCATGTATGTTTTTTACACGGGGTCTAAAAGCTGTGAATATAGGGGTTTCCTGGACTTTTTGGCTATCTCAAACGGAAAATCGGAAAAGATATTTTTGAATGTGGATAAGCAGGGAAAATGCAAGCGAATAAGCTTGAATAGTTCAGGAGCCGCATTAAAATCTCATTAGAGGCCGGTTGCCTGGCTGTTTCCTGGATTCACAAAGATTGTTTTACTTTTAGGGTTTCCTGAAGCATCGGAGGGACGCCGATCGCCGGTAAAGGATAATGAGAAGATAAATCAATAAGAATGGGAAAGATTTCGGGGGTCGGCCGTTCATTCACGGCCAATATTTACATAGCCCTTTTATACAGGCTGGCAATCATTATTTTTCTTTTCCTGATAAGCCGGTTCATCTTTTTTGGCTTGAACAGGAGCTTTTTCCCGGGGATCAGTTTTGAAAACTGGATGCATATCCTGAGGGGCGGTTTCCGGTTTGACATGGCGGCTTTGTTTTATGTGAATGCATTGTTCATCCTGCTCTATATCCTGCCATTGCCGGTCCGTTACAATGCTGTTTACCAGAAGGCAGCAAAAATTGTTTTTGTTATAACCAATGCACTTGCATTTGCTATCAATTGCATCGATTTTATTTATTTCCGGTTCACCCTTCGCCGCTCAACGCTGGATGTGTTAAGGGAATTTTCCAATGAGAAGGGAAGGGGAGGCAGTTTCTTTTTCAGGTTCCTGCTGGATTACTGGTATGTGGTGCTGATCTATGTGGCTTTGATAGTACTGATGGTTTGGCTGTATAATCGCGTTAAGATCAGGAAGCCGGCGATAATCAACCCCTGGATCTATTATCCATCCGGTATTGTATTAATGGCTTCGATCGCTACACTGATGGTGGGCGGCATCCGGGGTGATTTTAAATACAGCACCCGCCCCATCACCATGAGCAATGCAGGCGAATACGTAAGCAATCCGGGAGAGATCCCCCTGGTACTGAATACACCTTTCTGCGTTATCCGGACGGCAGGCCAGCGCTTCTATAAAAAGGAAAACTTTTTTACCGATGAGCAGGTGGAGCAGGTCTATACACCGGTGCAACAGCTTAACTCCGATAAGCCATTCCGTTATGATAACGTAGTGATCATTATCCTGGAAAGTTTTGGCCGGGAAGGGATCGGCTTTTATAACAGGGACCTGAAAGGCGGTACCTATAAAGGGTTCACTCCTTTCCTGGATTCATTATTCTCCAATAGCCGCATCTGCTGGAATTCCTTTGCCAATGGCCGTAAGTCCATTGATGCCATGCCTTCCGTACTGGCCGGTATTCCGGCAGGAGAAATACCGTTTGTGCTGACGCCCTATGCATCCAATAAAATGAAAAGCCTTCCTTCCATTTTAAAGGATAAAGGGTATAATACTTCTTTCTTTCATGGAGCACCTAATGGCTCCATGGGCTTTAAAGCATTTGCCAACCTGATAAATATCCAGCATTATTATGGCAAGGACGAATACAATAACGATGCTGATTTTGACGGGCTGTGGGGGATCTGGGATGAGCCGTTCTTCCAGTTCTTTGCAAAAACCCTGGATACGATACCGCAACCTTTCTTCTCCACTATTTTTTCCGTGTCGTCACACCATCCGTTCAAAGTGCCAAAGCAGTATGAAGGCGTTTTTCCTAAAGGGGATTTGCCGGTTCATGAATGTATGGGATATACCGATATGGCTTTGCGCAAGTTCTTTGCAACTGCTTCTACCATGAAATGGTTTAAGAATACGCTGTTCGTGATCACGGCTGATCATGCGACTGTATCAGAGTTTCCGGAATATCAGACAGGCTGGGGCAATTTGTCTATTCCAATTGCTTTTTACCATGCAGGAGATAGTTCATTAGTGAAAGTGGACAGCAGTGTGGTGCAGCAGATAGATATCATGCCAAGCGTGCTTTCTTATCTTAATTATAATGGTAAGCTGGTCTCTTTTGGAGAAAGTATCTTTCAGCCATCGAGAAAGAATTTTGCTGCCAGCTACCTGGGCGGTTTTCAATGGATACAGGATGATCACCTGTTGCAGTTTGATGGACAAAAAACAACCGGCCTTTTCAATTATGAAAAAGACCGGTTGATGAAAACAGATTTACAGAAGGAATTGCCAGGAGCCAAAGACAGCCTGGAATTAAGGATGAAAGCCTTTATTCAGCAATATCACAACAGGCTGATCGAAGATAAAATGCTTCCATAATAAATAGAGTATCACAAAGTGTGCAACGTTGCGTTCTTTGCGTATCCTTTGCGCACTTTGCGATACTCTACACCTTTATACAATCCCTGCCAGCTCCAGGCTTTTCTTCTTCAGCTTCCTTATCTCCACATCTTCAATAACAGGATCAGGCGTAAGGATCAGGGAGGTATTATTTTCCTTCCACCAGTTATTGTTTTTCAATTCCTCAAACGCTATCACACCTACCAGGTATTTTCTTTCTTCCTGCGCATGCCATTCTTCGATCCATTCAAATTTTTCGCGGGGAATATATTGCCAGTCTTCAAAGCTCACATACACGCGAAGGAATACATCATTGCTTAATTCATGCGGATGGTGATGGTACAGTTTTTTGTACTCATACTTGTATTGATAACGCAATGCAGAAATATCACTCAGCACAGCAGAAGCAGTGGGGAAGCTGCCCGCACCTTTTCCATAAAAGAATTGCTTATCGGCAAAACCACTTTCGATCACCACCCCATTGTATTCATTCTTTACAAAGGATAATGGATCTTCCTGCTTTACAAATTGTGGAAGAACAAAAGCGGCTACTTTTCCATTCTGCAGTTTTTTTGCCTGGGCCACCAGTTTGATCTGCTGGTTTTTTTCCTTGGCAACAGTAGCGTCACTGCCGCGGATGTTCTGGATGCCATTGAATAAAATATTATCCGGAGATTCAGTGATGCCGTAAGCATGCGTCAGCAGGAATGTCCATTTATTCAGTGCATCAAAACCTTCCACATCCAGTTTTGGATTGCTTTCTGCAAAACCTAATTGTTGCGCCAGGATCAATGCCTGTTTGAAATCCAATCCTTCTTCAAACATCTTGGTCAGGATGAAATTGGTGGATCCGTTTACGATCGCTTTGATCGAATGCAGAAGATCATTGTCATAATATTCTTCCAGGTTCCGGATCACCGGGATGGAAGCGCATGCTGCCGATTCATATAAGAATGACTGACCTGTTTCCTGTTGAAGCTCAAGTAAAGAGTGGAGATGCTCCGCGATCATCTTTTTGCTCGCGCTTACTACATCTTTTCCGTTTTTCAGGGCGGTGGACACAATCTCATAGGCGGCGTTGGCGTCATCGATCACTTCCACTATCACGTTGATCTCGGGATCATTCAGCAGAACGTCTTTGTCAGTAGTAAAGAGGTCTGCCGGCGCATTTCTTTTTTTCTCCGGATTCTTGATGCATACCTTTTTAAGGCTTGCTTTAAGAGAAGGTGTTTGTTGCAACACCTTGTATAATCCTTCACCTACTACTCCGAATCCGAATAATCCGATCGTTAACTGTTTATGTGTTTCCATGTTTTTATTGATTCACAATTTTTAAATGATGCGATGTATTTATATGGATGAATTCCCTTAGGGCTGTTTCTATTTTTTCATATTCGAGCAGGAAACCGTCGTGGCCAAAATCACTGGCTATGTCTAACAGTTTGGCACCAGGAATAGTTTGCTGCAGGTATACCTGTTCCTCGATGGGGTAGAGCACATCTGAACGGATGCCGATCACCAGCGTAGCAGATTTTATGCTTTTCAATGCCTGTTCTGTGCTTATCCGGTTGCGGCCTACATCATGACTGTCCATAGTTTGGGTGAGCCGGTAATAGCAGATAGCATTAAACCTGTTCACAAGCTTCAATCCCTGGTAGCGCTGGTAATTGTCAGCAGCATAAGTTATTTCGCCACCGAGCGGAACGAATGCCTTATCCCTGGGCTGTGTGATATCATATCCATTGTAGTGCCGGTAAGAAAGCAGGGCAATGGAGCGTGCTGCTGCCAGCCCTTTCTGACCTGCATCGGCACGTCTTTCCTGCCAGGTGCTGTCTGCTTCTATGGCCATGCGCTGAGATGCATTGAAGGCAACACCCCAGGGTGATAGTGCAGCATTGGTGGCAATAGGAACAATATGTTCAAACAATTCCGGTTCTTCAATTGCCCATTCAAGCAATTGCATGCCGCCTGTGCTTCCTCCAAGTCCGACCAGGATCTTTTTAATGCCCAGCTCGTTTTTCAGTTGCTGGTAAGTCCTGATGATATCACGAATAGTGAACACCGGAAAATCATGGTAATAAGGCTGGTTGGTTTCCGGATTAGTGCTCAACGGAGAAATGCTTCCATAAGGACTTCCGGGTTTGTTGACACAAATGATAAAATACCGGGAGGGATCAAAGAATTTTCCATCGCCTACAAGGCCGGGCCACCATTCAGCAGGATTGCTGTTGGCTGTCAATGCATGAAATATCCAGACCACATTATCTTTTGCTGCATTAAGTTTTCCATGGGTAGTATAAGCCAGGTGGTAACCCGGAAGAGTTACCCCTGACTCTAACTGAAATGGATGCTCGTATTTAAAAACAGTCACCATAGTTTAAGTCAAAAATCAAAATGCAAAATTCAAAGTCCAAAATCAAAAGATCTTGCTATTTATTCTTGGCTTTATCTGCATTTTGACTTTTGCATTTTTAATTTTTAATTATACTGCCAGTTCTTTTGCAAACACTTTTTCAAAAGCCTGTTCAAAATCGGCTTTTATATCATCGATATGTTCAATGCCCACGCTGATGCGGACGAGGTTGGGCAACACACCGGCAGCTTCTCTTTCCTTATCGCTTAATTGCTCATGCGTAGTGGATGCAGGATGGATCGCCAGTGTTTTTGCATCACCCATGTTGGCCAGATGGCTTACCAGCTTTAATGAATTGATGAACTTGCGTCCGTTTTCAACTCCGCCTTTGATGCCAAATTGCAGCACACCTCCGAACCCATTGGTCAGGTATTTCTTGGCCAATGTGTGATAAGGGCTGCTTTCCAAACCTGGATACCAAACAAATTCAACACGATCATCTGCTTCCAGCCATTTCGCAAGGGCCAGTGCATTATCAACATGGCGTTGCACGCGCAGGCTTAGTGTTTCCAGTCCCTGCAGGGTAAGGAAAGAATTGAACGGGCTTTGCGAAGGACCGAAATCCCTCAGGCCTTCCACTCTTGCACGGATGGCAAAAGCGATATTGGGCAGGCCGAGCGGATTACCTTCTCCAAACACATCCCAGAATTTCAAGCCATGGTAACCTTCAGAAGGCTCGGTGAACTGAGGGAATTTTCCATTGCCCCAATTATAATTACCACCGTCGATGATCACGCCGCCGATAGTAGTGCCATGACCGCCGATCCATTTGGTAGTGGAGTTAACGACTACGTTGGCTCCCCATTCGAGTGGTTTGAATAAGTAACCGCCTGCACCAAATGTATTGTCCACGATCAGTGGCAGGTCATATTCTTTTGCAAGGGCAACGAATTTTTCAAAATCAGGAATGTTCAGGCGGGGATTACCGATCGTTTCCAGGTAAATAGCTTTGGTATTTTTATCAATATGCGGAACAAAGCTGTCCACATTGTCGCCATCAGCAAAGCGAACATCTATGCCCAGGCGCTTAAAGGATACTTTGAATTGATTGTGAGTGCCTCCATATAAATAAGAAGTGCTTACAAAATTGTCACCGGCTTGCAGGATATTATTCAATGCAAGAAATTGTGCTGCCTGGCCTGAAGCTGTTGCCAGTGCTGCCACACCTCCCTCAAGTGCTGCAATACGTTGTTCAAAAACATCTGTTGTCGGGTTCATGATCCGGGTGTAGATATTACCAAACTGGCGGAGACCGAAAAGGTCGGCAGCATGATCTGTGCTGTCGAATGCATAGGATGTGGTTTGGTAAATGGGAACAGCCCTTGATTTTGTTGTAGGGTCGATTTGTTGGCCTGCATGGAGTTGCAGCGTCTCGAAATGAAGCTTGTTGCTCATAAAAATGATTTTGTTGAATGAATAAAAAGAAACCGGATTTGAAAACGGGACTGTATGCCCCTTTGGGGTAGGTGATTATGATGCCTTACGGCATACAACAAATGCAACAGATACCTGAGTAATTGTGAGGGAAATTGGTATGGAGTACTGTTGTCATGTATAATCGAGTGCTCTACAAATTTAGTGGACTTCCGTTTCATCTGCCAAAATTTTCTTTGTTAAATTTTCTGGTGCTTCTTAACATTCATGTTTTGCCTGTCATTGCCAGGCTGTATGAGAATGATCCTCAATCATTCAATAAGGGCTGTACTTACCAGGAGAGGGGAGTAGGTTAATTACCGGAAGTGCTTTTGATAAACAAAAAAGCTCATCCGATAAATCAGATGAGCTTTTGAATATGTTGGTACACAGTATTTCGAAGCTGAGGTCTGACTTATCTGCCCCGGGATTTCCGGGATGGAATTGGCACCTTGCCTTTCCGCCATGGCGGAAAAACAGGTTGTCAAGGCTTCATCGGGCCATAACCCTCTGCCTTTCTTGATAAGTATATCCCGGACTTGATCCGGGATCCAAAGAACTGGCGCAAAGATAAGGCGGCAGGCCGGAATCCCAAATTTCAATCAGATTTAATTTTTCAGGCCTTGGCTACTAACGGCCGTTAATAAAAAAAGGGCTGCCGATCGGCAACCCCTTTAGTGATATTGGTAGTTATTTATATTATTGCTGAACTGCAGCAGTTTGCTCGATCACCTTTGTACCAGAGTAACGAACAGGTTTGATCTTTACTACTTTTGGTGCTTTTGCTTTTGCTGATTTTGCAGTTTTCTTTGGAGCCGGAGCTGCTTCTGCTACTGGCTCTTCTGTTGCTGCTGATGCATCAAATGCTACTGCAGGATTTTCTGTATTATATGTGCAACCAAGGCATACATTCAGGGTATTGGCATCTTTATCATAGATCAATACGCCTTCAGCTACGTCTTTTGCATCTTTTGCCGTAGGATCATCACCTATTTTTTGTGCAGGGATCTTATACACTGCCGGTGATTTTCTGAGCTGGGCTTTAATCCTTCCCTGAGGCAGGCCTTCAACCCATACCAGTCCTTTATTGGAAGGATCAAGGGAAATTGTTACTTCTGAAGAAGCGCCTTCTTTATCTGTTACCTGGTATTTACCAATAACAGGGAATATCTTTTCAGTTGTAAGTGCTTCGGGCATGGGCTGGAGTTTGTAAGTATCAGGGCTCCAGTTATTGTATTTATCCTTGCTTACAGCAGTCATTTCTGTAGTAGTTGTTGTAGTCTGCTGTTTAGGTACGGTGTCGGTTTGGGCGTTTGCGGAAGCAGTCAGTAATATGAATGCTGCTCCTGCTAACATAGCGGTTTTTTTCATAAAGTTTCTATTTTAAAAAATTTGTGTCTTGTTTTCAAGCCTTTACTTTTAAATATTGTGCCAGAAATTTGTTTTTGGGGAAAATGGGGCTGATTTTTTTGAGATGATGGTATAATTGGCTGAAAAACTGGGCAATATATGGGATTTATTGTATCGCCAGATCTACTTTGAACCCACGACCTCTTTTGTTTTATCTTCGCTTCCTCCTACTAAAACAAGATTAAAACAAGTTTATTGCCCATGGCGAAGCAGATAGAAAAAGACGATAACATAGAGGTATTCGGAGCAAGGGTGCATAACCTGAAAAATATAGATATATCCATTCCTAAAAATCAACTGGTGGTGATCACCGGTATAAGTGGCAGCGGTAAATCGTCACTGGCTTTTGATACTATTTATTCAGAAGGGCAGAGAAGGTATATGGAAACCTTCGGTGCTTATGCCCGGCAATTCATTGGTGATATGGAAAGACCTGACGTGGATAAGATCACAGGTCTTTCACCGGTTATTTCCATTGAACAGAAGACCACCAACAAAAATCCCCGCTCCACTGTAGGCACTATCACGGAAGTGTATGATTTCTTCCGGCTTTTGTTTGCAAGGGTTGGTGAAGCCTATTCCTATAATACCGGGAAAAAGATGGTGAAATGGAGCGAAGAAGAGATCGTCGAGAATATCTTCCGCAGGTTTGAAGGTAAAAGTATCAGCCTGCTGGCCCCGCTGGTACGTGGCCGTAAAGGACATTACCGCGAGTTGTTTGAAGACGTCCGTAAAAAAGGCTTTCTCAAAGTAAGAGTGGACGGAGAAGTGCTGGACCTGGTGCCGAAGATGCAGGTCGACCGTTATAAGATCCATGACATAGAACTGGTGGTTGACCGTATGCAGGTGACGGACGATTTCCGGGCACGGCTAAGTCAAAGTGTGCAGCAAACCCTTCGTTTAGGAAAGGACTTGATGTTCTTGCTGGTGGCCGGCGGTAAAGCAACTGATGCAAAGAAGAAAACAAAAAGCAGCGAAAATGGTGGGGCTGATACGCTGGTGCAATATTCAAAGATGCTGATGTGTGAAGATACAGGCATCAGTTATGAAGAACCTTCCCCCAATGCATTTTCATTCAACTCGCCTTATGGAGCCTGCCCTGTATGCCGTGGGCTTGGCACCACTTTCCATGTGAATATGGAAGCCGTATTGCCGGATAAGGAACTTAGCATCAGTGAGGGTGGGATTGCACCTTTGGGTGAAGAGAGGGATGCATATGTGTTCAGGCAGGCACAGGAGATAGCGAAGAAGAATAAAATATCCCTTACTAAACCTGTAAAGGATATACCGGTAAAATCACTCAACCTTTTATTGTATGGCAACGAAGAGGGAATAGAAGAAGAGATCGACTTTGAGAATATGAAGTTTGATCCGCAAGCTCCCTATGAAGGTATTGTGAACATGCTGAAACGCTGGTTCAACAATGGCTACAGTGAAGGCCTTCGCGAATGGGCCGAAGGGTATATGCAATTGCAGCCTTGCGAAAGCTGTGGAGGTGCACGCCTGAAGAAAGAAAGCCTTTGGTTTAAAGTGGATGGAAGAAATATATCTGAGCTGAGCGAAATGAACCTCGACAACCTGGCCGCCTGGCTCGATGGGATCGAATTGAGGATCGATAACAAACAAAGAACGATAGCCAAAGACATACTGAAGGAAATACGTGAACGACTGAAATTTCTCCTTGACGTAGGACTTACCTACCTGACACTTAACCGTTCGTCCAAAACCCTTAGTGGTGGTGAATCGCAGCGGATAAGACTGGCCACACAGATCGGATCACAATTACAAGGCATTACCTATATACTGGATGAACCGTCTATTGGCCTTCATCAACGGGATAACCACCGGCTGATAGAAGCATTGAAGAATCTTCGTGATATTGGTAACAGCGTATTGGTAGTGGAGCATGATAAAGACATCATGCTGTCGGCCGACCACCTGATCGATATCGGCCCTAAAGCCGGTCATCATGGGGGGAGAGTGGTAGCGGAGGGAAAGCCGAAAGATCTGCTGAAGCTTGATACGCTGACATCAGGATACCTCAATGGAAAGAATACTATTCCTGTTCCCAAAGAAAGAAGAAAAGGCAATGGCAAGTTCCTGGAATTGAAAGGAGCAAAAGGAAACAACCTGAGGAATGTAGACGTTAAGTTCCCATTAGGAAAATTTATTGTAGTAACGGGTGTAAGCGGCAGCGGCAAATCGACACTGATCAACGAAACGCTTTATCCTGTATTATCACATCATGCGTATGGTTCAAGAGTATCACCGCTGGAATATAAATCACTGAAAGGCCTGGAGCATGTCGATAAAGTGATAGAGATCGATCAGTCACCCATTGGGCGCACCCCGCGTAGTAATCCTGCCACCTATTGCGGTTTCTTCACAGAAATACGTACGCTGTTTGCATCCATCCCTGAAGCCAAGATCAGGGGATATAACGCAGGTCGTTTTTCCTTCAATGTGAAAAGCGGCCGTTGCGAAGTGTGCGAAGGCGGAGGTATGCGGGTGATCGAAATGAATTTCCTGCCGGATGTATATGTGCATTGCGAGAAATGCAATGGCAAAAGATATAACCGCGAAACACTGGAGATCCGTTATAAAGGCAAATCCATTGCAGATGTGCTGGAGATGACTGTGGAAGAAGCGGTGGAATTTTTCCAGCCTGTACCTTATATCTACCGTAAAATAAAAGTGCTGGAAGAAGTGGGACTGGGTTATATCACCCTTGGCCAGTCTGCAGTAACCCTGAGCGGTGGGGAAGCACAACGCGTAAAGCTTTCAACGGAGCTTGGCAAGCGTGACACCGGCAAAACATTTTATATACTGGATGAACCGACCACTGGTCTTCACTTTGAAGATATCCGCCACCTGCTGGATGTATTGAATAAATTGGTGGAGAGAGGTAATACGGTGCTGGTAATTGAGCACAACATGGATGTGATCAAAGTGGCAGATCATGTAATTGATCTCGGTCCTGAAGGAGGAGATGGGGGAGGCAAGATCCTATTTGAAGGCACACCGGAAGAGTTGGTGAAGAACAAGCAAAGCTTTACAGCGAAGTTCCTGGAAGCGGAGCTGTGATTAAATTTCAAAAGGGTTAATAGTTTAAGATTGAATATCAAATCTTAAACTATTAACCCTTTTGAATTTATAATACTTTAAGCCTTCTTATTGATATCTGGTAAATTGATTTTTCCCAATACCCACACAAGCCCTGCGATTCCGGCAACAAGGGTGATCCAGAGACCGAATCCTGAGCTGGCACCGAAGCCGTCGCTTAAGCGGATAAAGAAGATCAGGGCGCCTAATGCAATGGCACCAAAAGAACCCAGAGCTACTTTCTTAAAGGTATCATCAAAGGGTAGTGTTTTATTACCCAGGAAACAGGCGGCTGCTACTCCAAGCACACCCAGGAAAGACAGGATGCCCCAACTTCTGAAACCATTGACGGACCCACCGCCAAATATTCCCAGGCTGATAGACACCCATGGCAGGAACAGTGCGATCAATGCAACGCCTGCAAAAATGAGAGAATATAATTTCTGCTTGTGAAAGTTCAGTTGTTCCATAACAAAATGGTTGATTAGAGTTGAACCTACTCATAAGGCTTTTCGGTATCCGCCCCCTGTTGATTTTGTAACTCCATGCGGGAAATGGTCATCTAATATAAGATAGTTTTTCTGAATATGATACCCCCCAAAGGGTGATATTTACGTGAAGTTTAGAGGAGGGCAAAAAAAATCCAATAAGCAGCAAAGGGACATTAATAAAATTGTATACTATGAGAAATAGAGAGTACCAATAGAGAACGGATTAGGTTTATTCAACCGGGTATCAGATTTTATTAAGCCCTTTGCTGCTTATTGGAA
>DATAJQ010000226.1:0-14434 GCA_036262095.1 Chitinophagaceae bacterium
TAGTGGAAACAGCATTCAGTATATAATTACCTTTACGATTAAATAGATTTATCAGCGATATAATAAGCGATTTATGATTGAAATAAAAGTACCGACAGTAGGAGAGTCAGTAAACGAAGTAACCTTACTGAAATGGAATAAGAAAGATGGGGAATATGTAGAGAGGGATGAAGTGATCGCTGAACTGGAAAGCGAAAAAGCCACATTTGAAGTGAATGCTGAGCAAGCCGGTGTATTAAAGACCGCTGCTCAGGAAGGCGATACACTGAAGATCGGCGATATCATGGCGAGCATTGATGAAACAGCGCCCAAGCCGGAAGGGAAACCAGCTCCTGCTGCCAAGCCTGCAGAAGAAAAGAAAACAGAAACTCCAGCGAAGGCTCCTGCAAGCACAACGGCGCCTGTTACTTCTGTTCCCAATGATATCAAGGCAACACCCGTGGCATCTGCCATTATCGCTGATAAAAAAGTAGATCCTAAAACAGTTACTCCCAGTGGTTATCAGGGTAAAATATTAAAGGATGATGTGCTTGCTGCACTGTCCAATCCCGGTAAAAAAGCGTTTGCCGGTGCTGAACTGTTCAGCCGTAATGTAAGGGCTGAGAAAATGAGCAATCTCCGCAAAACCATCAGCCGCCGCCTGGTGGAATCAAAGAATACCACTGCGATGCTTACCACTTTCAATGAAGTGGACATGACGGCGATCATGACGATCCGCAACAAATACAAAGACAAGTTCAAAGAGATACATGGCGTAGGTCTGGGCTTTATGAGCTTCTTTGCCAAAGCCTGTGCCGTAGCGCTGGCTGAATGGCCTTCTGTGAATGCGTATATCGATGGCGATCAGATACTGTATCATGACTATGCCGATATCAGTATCGCTGTAAGCACTCCAAGAGGTTTGACTGTACCTGTGATCCGCAATGTGGAAAGCCTGGGCATGGCAGATATCGAAAAGAAAGTGATTGAGCTTGCAGGTAAGGCGCGCGACAGCAAACTGACCACAGAAGAATTGACCGGCGGCACATTCACCATCACCAATGGTGGTGTATTTGGTTCTTTAATGAGCACGCCGATTATCAATATCCCGCAAAGCGCTATTCTCGGTATGCACAAGATACAGGAGCGCCCAATGGCGATCAATGGCCAGGTAGTGATCAGACCAATGATGTATGTGGCCCTCAGCTATGATCACCGCATCATCGATGGCCGGGAATCTGTAAGCTTCCTGGTAAGAGTGAAGGAACTGCTGGAAAATCCTGAGCAACTGCTGATCGGTAAAGACCCGGTGAAGACACTCCTGGAACTGTAGAATAATTTAGCACAGTAATCATAATAAAGCGGCCATGAAGAGATTCATGGCCGCTTTATTATGATTATTTTACAGGTAGACTCGCAATGATCATGGATCCCATACCCTCCCCTGACCTGATCTGTATATTCCCGTTCCAGTGACTGACACGCTTGTGGAGGTTCTTAAGGCCATTGCGATGGGTTTCTGCAAAGCAATCAAATCCTTTGCCATCGTCTTTTACAGATAAGATGAGATAAGCTTTTTCAATATGAATGCTGATCCGGACATTTTTGGCTTCCGCATGTTTGGAGATATTGTTCAACAGTTCTTTATAAACAAGATAAAAATCCCGCCGCTGTTCCATGCTTAGTTTTTTTTGTTCCAGTGATGGGTCTATCTGAAATTCATAGTGGACATTACCGGCATCAAACAATTCTGCAGCATAGCGTCTCATCCGTGCTACTGTTTCTTCCAGCCCGTCGTTATTGGTATTAACGCTCCAGATGATATCATCCAGTGCCTGTGATGAGCTGTTCACTTCTTCCGTGATGCGATCGAGGAATTTACGGGCCTGCACCGGTTCATGCAGGTTCTTTTGCCCCAGTGAAGAAAGAATATTGATATTGGTAAGAGTAGAGCCAATATCATCATGAAGGTCGCTGGCTATGCGGTTACGCACCTGTTGCAGCCGTATCAGTTGCTGCAGGCGATAGCGGTACAGTGCATATAATAATGCCGCGAGCATTAAAATACATAAGGAAATAAACCACCAGCTTTTATACCAGGGAGATAAGACGCGGAAAGAAACGGCCGCAATATTTTCAGCACTTGAGCCGTCAGGAAATAAAGCCTTTACCTGGAAAGTGAATGAACCGGCCGGGAGATCTTTTAACGCAAGCGATGTATTGGTAAAAGGAGAACTCCAGGTAGTATCCCCTTCGCGGAGCAAACGGTAAACATACTTTACCATTGATTCGCTTTTCAGGTAGGGACTGGCAAATTCGAATGTGATATCATTCCGGTTATGTGATAAGGTAAGCGGATGATTGACCGCCGGTTCCGGCGCATTGATGATGCTATCGTTCAGTTCTATCCTTGTGATAAAAGTACCGGTCTTATTTAATGAAAGAAGATTGGCATCTGAAGGGATCATCAAAAGGCCATTCAAACCACCTGCCCAGGTATTGCCCATTTTATCGTTGGCCAGCGTATACATCTCATTGTAATAACCCAATTGGGATGCCAGGTGGTTGATAACATACCTGCCGTTGATCTTTTGAATAATATCAAGGCTGGCCGTATTACCTGCAAACAGTTTGCCTTGCGCATCCTGCAGAATGGTGGTGCAGAGGTCGGACGACAATCCTTCGTTTGTGCCTATATGCTGCAGTATTTTGAGCCGGTCATTTTCTTTGATTAGCTGGAAAATGCCTTTATCTCTTGTCGCCAGCCAAAGGCGGCCATGACCATCACTGGTGATAGCTGATATATTTTTAGATACAGTACTATCCATGCAAACCAATTCCAGGTTTTTCCCGGTATGATAAATACGCATGCCTGCATTCAGCTCAGATACCCATAACAATTGATTGGGCTTATCATAATACATTGCATTCACGATATAATCAATGCCGCGCAAACGGCTGCCTGCTTTTCCTTCCACTGCATACAATCCTCCTGCTGCAAGGGGGATCAGGAAATAATCATCACGCAAAGCCAAAGCTCCTCCTTTAAAAGAAAGATTGCCGGGAGCGGAAAGCAGCGTTTTCTTCAACACATATTTTCCTTTCGCTTTATCTGCCTGCAGCAGCTTGTGCCTGGAATAAACATATAGCGAAGCATCTGTTGAAAAAATACCGGTAGCATTGGGCAGTGTATCGATCAGTACTATTTTTTTATGGTCCTGCGCATCTACCTGGAACATATTGTCTGTACTTATGCCAAGCAGATCATTTTGAAATAAATACAGGCCGGCAATGGTGCTGTATTGAAGCCCATCGTCAGAAATATATTTTACGATCCGCGGGTCGGGAATCTTGACAAGGCCGTTTTCCGTGCCCAGCCATAAATTATGTTCTGCATCTTCCAGGAAGCAATTGATCCTGTCGAAATTGAAACCATTACGGAAATGGAATTGTGTTACATTAAAAAGCGAATCGATCCGGAATAGGCCGCCAAAGGCAGTGCCTACCCATATATTGGAATAAGGATCTGCATAAAGACTGATCACTATCTTTCCATCAATACCGGCCCTGGCGATTGCAGAGGGCATTGATTCAAATTTCAACCGCCCTGTCAGCAATTCCCCGATAAGTGTACGTTTAAGCCCTGTAGGAGTGGCCATCCAGAGATTTCCTTTTTTATCTCCTTGTACATCATATACCACATCGGTAATAGAGTGGTTTTTTATAACCCTGAATGATGAATCGAATAATGTGAACGGAGTATTATCAGAATTGGACGCAATGAGCAGATTATCATTGATGTTCTCAATATCATAAAAGAAATTATCGGTGTTAGCTGTGTTTACCGGTGTTTTCACGAAATGATCTTTGTGAAAACGGTAAATACCATTGGTGCTTGAAACAAGCAGTTTATTGCCGGGAGTGCGATGAAAGCTGATGAAACGGGTAGCCGGAGTTTTGGGTAATACCGGTATTGTTGTCAATGTATTTCTGTCGAGCGTCAGAATGCCGTGGCTGTTGGAAAGTACTGCTACACGGCCATCATCCAACTCAGCAAAATCATTGACTGCTCCGATATATTTTCCGCCAAAGCGGGTATAGTTCCTGAACTTGTTTCCGTCATAAATGCAAAAGCCGAATTTGGTGCCAATAAAGAGCAGCTTATTCCTGGTTTGGAAGATCACTTTCACATAACCCGATACGATCTCGCTATTGGCTTCATACAAATTCTCATTAAGCCGGTAGGTTGTAAAAAGAAGACGTTGCGTATACGATGACAACGGCAGGCAATGAAGAATAGCCAGCATCAGCACCATCACCCATATTTTCCGCTTTTCCGGTGAAAGAGTCAGGAACATAGCTTGATACGCGATTTTGGTTTACAAGGGGTAGCTGACTAATTTAAGAAAATGTCGGGAAATGGGGAAGTTAGGCTCTTAAACTATCCTTTCACTCAATGCCTTGGCTATCGCTTCTTTGCCGCAATTAACATGCAGTTTTTGATAAATGTTTTTAAGGTGGGAGCGGATGGTATCGAAAGCAAGCTGCATTTCGGCTGCAATGAGTTTGATACTGTATCCTTTTATCAGCCATTGCAACACTTCAATCTCGCGGGGGGAGAGCTTGTATTTGCCGGGGTCCTGTTTCACCTGGAAAGTGCTCAATACTTTTTTGGCAATTGTGGGCGACATGGGAGCGCCACCTTCCACCACATCATGTATTGCTTCAAATAATTTAGCGGGCGGCGTTTTCTTTAATAAGTATCCATTGGCTCCTGCGCAAAGGCATTTGAATAATTTATCTTCTTCTTCAAAGACTGTATACATGATTACAGCAGTTTCTGGTCTTGCTTCTTTGATCATGGACACGCCTTCTATTCCTGTTTTACCCGGCATATCTATATCCATCAGCACTACGTCCGGTTGATATACCCGTGCAATGTTTGCCGCTTCATCACAGTTGCTGAAATCGCCGGCAACATCATAGCCATTCATTTTAAGCAGATAAGACAGTGATTCCCGCAGCCTGTCATTATCTTCAAAGAGGATTATTCTGGGAGACATATTCTTTAATTAAGCTGGTTTGTATTTTGCAGAACAGGTGTTTCCGGCCAATCGGAGATCCAGCGCCCAAACCACAAACCTGAATTTAAAATTACTGTTTTATCAATCGGTAATCCTCACTCATTTGTGTGGTTTACACAACCGGTATGGATATGATCGTTTCCGTGCCTTTGCCTGGTTCAGAATGAATAAAAAAGCGGCCCTTCCATCTTTCGGCCCGGGCCTGCATGTTCTTGATCCCATTCCTTTCTGTAGACCTGCTTTTATCAAAACCAACACCATTATCCTTCACCTGCAAATGGAGATCATTTCTTTCGAACCAGATCCTGATCTCAACCTGTGTGGCTTTTGAATGCTTGTAAATATTATTGATCACTTCTTTGAACAACAGGAAAAAATCGCGCCGTTGTTCCATGCTCAGTTTGCGGTGAGCAAACCGGTCATCAAAATCTATCATGTATTTTTCTATCCGGTTCTCCAGTATTTCGGCAGCATAGCGGCGCATGCGTGCCACCATCTGGTCCATTGTGTCGTTGTTTGAATTAATGCTCCATACAATATCATCCAGTGCCTGACCAGAACTTGCCACTTCTTCTGAAATGCGATTAAGAAAAGCAGATGTTTCTGCTGTTGGTGAAACACCGGCTTTGCTCAGCTCGGACAAGATGCTGATATGTGTGAGCGCCGAGCCGATATCATCATGCAGATCGGATGCAATACGGTTACGGACCCTCTGCAAGCGGATCAACTGGCTGATGCGGTAACGATAGATGCTGTATAAAGCAGCCGCTAACAGCAATACACATAAAGCAATGAACCAGGGCGTTCTCCAGAAAGGAGGGCTGATAATGATCATCAGTGAAGCCACCGGGGCGCTATCACCCGAAAGATTATGGGAAGCTTTTACATGAAAAAGATATTTGCCCGAAGGGAGATGGGTATAAGCTGCATAGTTCCTGTTACCCGCTTCCATCCAGTCTTTATCATAACCGGTTAATTGATAAGAATAGTTCAGCCTGCCAACAGATAAAACATCCAGCGCTGCAAAATTGAAAGAGAGTGAATTTTGCCGGAAAGGTAAAAGCAATACTTTCTTATAGGTGATCAATGTATCTGTATCCAGTGGCTGGTTGTCGGTCAGCACCTGTGTGATCACTACTGATAAGGGTTGTTCTGTGTGCGAAAGCTTGGCAGGATCAAATATGGTCAATCCCCTGATGCCGCCAAAAAACAAGCGCCCTTGAGGCGAGCGGTAATATGCACCCGTGTTGAATTCATTACTTTGCAGTCCATCTTCCACGGTAAATGCATCCATGTCAGCCCGGCTGATCTTCCCCGGATCGGATGGAACCCGTAAGCGGCAAAGACCTTTATTGGTACTTAACCATAGTGAGCCAAGCCCATCAGGTTGTATGCCATATACGGTATTGTTGCGAAGACCTTGCTTTTCGGTGATCACTGTTGATTTGCCCGTACCTGTTTCAAGTGCGATAAGACCATTGCCAAATGTGCCTATCCATAATATGGCGGGAGTATAATACATGCTGCGGACAGATACTGGACTGTTGAGAATAGCTGAAGAATGCCCGGAAGCCGGAGGCGGTTGTTTATCTCTTATATCAAGCAATTGTACCCCTGCTTTTTCAAAGCCAATATACAGGAGACTGTCGCGCGTAAAAACCATCGCGCGCACATTATTTTCCAAGAGGGATGGAGTGCTGCGTTCATCAAAATGATTAAGCTCACCCTGTGCTTTATCTATCTGGTATAAACCCTGTTGCCTTGTAGCGACCCACACTTTACCTTTTGCATCTTCCAGCAGGTGCCAGATAGTTTGGCCGGGAAGTATTTTTTTGATAAGCTTTCGCGTGCGTCCATCCAGGATATCCAACCCGTTTTCCTGCGTGCCTACCCATATATCTCCATCTCTATCGGTAAGCAAAGCGCCTATCTTTTTATAATTGCCGATGGTAGCAGGTTGTTTACCCAGCAATGTAAGGCCATTGATGGACGTGCCTACCCAGGTATTGTTTTCTTGATCGGTAGTAATGGCCCGCACCTGTTCGATGGAAATATTTTCCGGAAGATTATTCCCCGTGATCGTTTCAAAATTACTCAGCCGTTTGTCATAGTAGCTTACGCCTCCGCCATCTGTACCGATCCAGATCCCACCGCGGCTGTCCTGCCGGATACACAACACATCATTATAGGCAAGAGAAGAGGGATTTTTTTTATCTGATACAAAATGATGAATAATGGATTGCCTGTTGTCGATAACATATAAGCCATCGCTGAATGTCCCGATCCATATCCGCCCATCATTGTCGGCCAGCAGTGCTTCGATCACGAGATCAGCAGGCAAACCTGAATGCCCAAACCCTGTAAAAGGTTGAAAGGAGTCGGCGTTTTTATTTTTTACAAACAATCCTTTACCGAATGTTCCCAACCAGATATTCTGCTGGTTGTCTTCAGCAATGGCGCTGCTCCGGACAGGCTGTTCCTGGTTATGAAGAAAAAATACTGGACTGGAAATAGCTGCCGATAAGCGAGTCACCCCATTGGAAGTAAGTATCCAGAATTGATGACGACTGTCTTTGAAGATCTCTTTTATCTCATTGTTGCTGATTGGTGTCGTTGCATTCTGTTTCAACTGCAACAATTGGTTTTCCTGTTGATTGAATATCCACAGGCCCTCATTTCTTGTGCCAATAAAAAGATGGGTGCTGTCCTGGTAAACAGAACTCACTGCTGGCAATGGTTGCTCTTTAATACTTTTAAAAGGACTGGCCTGCTGGGTAAGCAAATCCATCTTTTCAAGTTTGCCGCTGCGAGTGATAAGCCATAATTTATTCTGCTCACCCCGAATAAGTTTTCCAAGCTGGTTACCTGTAGGCGTGGTAATATCATCAAAGTTGCCGGGGAACGTAATAAAATCTTTTCCATCAAAACGGTTCAGTCCATCCTGTGTGGCCATCCATACAAAACCGGTTTTGTCGATGGCAATATCCACCACGCTGCTTTGGGAAAGCCCCTGGTTGATACTGATGTTATGGAAAGAAAACGGCTTAATCTGAGCCCGTGAAATAAAAGGCAGAAGACTAACAAGAAGTATGGTCAACCGTCCGGGCATGTATAGAAAATATGAAACGGTAAGATAGTTAATTTGAGTGAGAGATGCTTTGCTGATCGCCGACTGGATAGCCCGCAACCCGGGACAAGCAGCTCATTGTACGTATCTTGCACCAGATGAAACACTATTCCCATCTGCATACTGCTGCAACTGTGTTGACGCAATACAAAGGCCAGCAGCCTTTCGGAATTTTTCTGAAAGATTTTTTCAGAGCAGATAAGAAATATGGATCGAAAGACAGGAAAAGGATCGCCAGTTTGTGTTATAGTTATTTCCGGTTGGGAAAACTGGCTGCCGGTGCCGACACGGAGGAGAGGATCTTGCTGGGGCTTTTTGTTTGCACCACAGAGCCGGATGCTCTGTTGCAGGCCATCAAACCCGAATGGAATGAACAGGTGGCACTGAAGCCTGAAGAGAAATTACTGTTGGCTGCCTACCCATTTTCTCCTGCAGCAGTATTTCCGGCATTGAACCATTTGGAAAAAGAGATGGATGTAAACGCGTTTGTACTTTCACATTTTCAGCAACCGGACCTTTTTTTACGGTTGAGACCGGGATGGGAAGAGAAAGTGAAGGCTGAACTTACTGAAGCTGAAATTCCTTTCAATGCAATTTCTCCAGGCTGTCTTGCTTTACCAAATTCTTCAAAGCTGGATGATGTGATCGTGATCAATAAAGAAGCCGTGATACAGGACTACAGCTCGCAGCGTGTGGGAGAACTTCTGCATTTTCCTACAGGGTTCCTGCCAAAGCATGCCTGGGATTGCTGTGCCGCAAGCGGAGGTAAATCCCTTTTAGTATTTGATCAATATCCTCGGATAAACCTGATGGTATCGGATGTGCGGGAGAATATACTGGCTAACCTGTCGAAGCGATTTAAAGAAGCAGGGATCAAACACTATGAAAGTTTTGTGGCTGATCTGAGCCATCCTGTAAACCCCGGCCGTTCCTTTGATCTCATCATTGCTGATGTTCCCTGCACCGGCAGCGGTACCTGGGGACGCACGCCGGAACAATTATTCTTTTTCAAGAAAGAAAAGATAAAGGAATATGCGGCCCGGCAAAAAAAGATAGTTCTGCATACATTGCCGCATCTAAGGCCCGGCGGTTATTTTCTTTATATCACCTGTTCGGTATATCAGCAGGAAAATACAGAAGTCGTAGAGTTCATTCAACAGGAAACCAATCTGAAACTAATAAGGTCTGCCTTATTAAAGGGATATGAAAGCAAAGCGGATACTTTGTTTGCTGCGTTGCTGCAAAAACCTGCGGGTATTGAAGAAGATCAGTTATGATCGATCATCCACATAGTGATGCCAAAACCCGTATACGTAGGAGTGGTTGTGGACGCTGTTTCATATTCCCATAATATCAGTTGCCGGTAAACAAGGCCGATATTCTTTGAATATTTTTCAACTGATCTGATCTTATTGGCATAATCGCTTGGGTAAAGTGCAGGATCGCTTTTTTGCTCATCTATTTGTTCCACTGTCCATACATCATTATAAGTTTCGCCATTGATTTCTGTGCTGGGCTCAAAAAGATCATATGTATAATCCCAGCTTCCCATTGAATTATCGACACTGAAATTATAAGGAAAGGGATCCGGGGGAAGATAAGAATTGCCTCTCCAACTGAGACCTTCCCTGACAGGATTGCGCAGTTTGATGATGCGGAGATTGTCATCCACTACCTCCACCTGGTTGGTCAACGGAGTTATAAAATAAGTGCCATCAGGCACCCATGAGCCTGAAGCAGTAATATCATTGCGATAACGGATGATGCGGTAAGAAGGCCTTCCAAGATTATCGGTGATCTCTGCATCCACAACGTGCTTTGCCTGGTAGCTACGTGTTTCAAGCATCGTATTAAAAGCATTGGGAACAAGAGAGTCTACCCGGTAGGTAATATACTTTCCGACCTGCAACGGCAGGTAGTCCGATATTGGCTCTCCGGCCACATAATCCTCTTTTTCTTCGGAGCAGGAAAAAACAGCCATAGCCAGGCCAACAAAAAGCGTAAATCGGCAGATAGTCAAGATTCTCATAAGAGGCCAGTTATTACAGGATATGGTTAAATCCTCAGGCACAGTTAGTTAGACCTGAAAAATATAAACGAAACAGGAACAATTTTATTGCCATGGCTGTTCCTTAGTCCTTCTCAACATTGAGAAACCCCGATTCTTATCTTCTTTAACTTGTATTTGCACCTTTTTCAGACTCCCGACTAAAGACTCCTGACTATAATCCCCCCTCCAATCACATCGTCCCCCTCATAGAACACCGCGCTTTGCCCTGGAGCAATTCCTTTGGCATTTTCGTAAAACCTGACTTTCATCTGGCCGTTTTCGGGATAGATATTGGAAAGGCTGCCTTTATCCTTGTAGCGGATCTTGGTAATGGCTTCCATTCCGGGTGTAACGGTATCGTACTTGATCATGTTCAGTTTGCCCACCGTCATTTCATTCTGTTCCAGGTCGGCTTCATCACCAAGCATCACTGTATTGTTTTCAGGATCGATCTTTGTAACGAATACCGGCTTTCCGAAAGCAATGTCCAGGCCTTTGCGCTGGCCGATTGTATAGAACGGATAACCTTTATGCTGGCCGAGTATTTTTCCATTTTTATCAATGAAATTGCCGCCGGCTACTTTCTCTTCAAGGCCTTCCACTCTTCTTTTCAGGAAACCGCGGTAGTCATTGTCCGGCACAAAGCAGATCTCATAGCTTTCGCTTTTTTTAGCCAGTTCCGGGTAGCCATACCGCAAGGCCATATCGCGGATTTCTGTTTTGCGATAGGGGGCCAGGGGTAACAGGGTGCGGCTGAGCAGGTCTTGCTGCAGGCCCCAAAGCACATAGCTCTGATCTTTTGTTTCATCAATGGCTTTGCTTACTACGTAGCGGCCATTATCATGTTGCCTGATCTTTGCATAGTGGCCGGTAGCGATAAAATCGCAGCCCAGGGCATCGGCTCTTTTCAGCAAAGCCCTCCATTTGATATGTGTATTGCAAAGCACGCAGGGATTGGGTGTGCGGCCGGCAAGGTATTCTTCCACGAAATTCTCGATCACAAAACCGCCGAACTCTTCCCTTATATCAAGAATATAATGCGCAAAACCATGCTCAACGGCTGCCTGCCGGGCATCGTTAAAGCTGTCTACATTACAACAGCCTGTTTCCTTTTTGCTTCCGCCACTCGCAGCATAATCCCAGGTCTTCATGGTGATCCCCACCACTTCATACCCTTCGTCATTGAGCATGAGGGCAGCCACGGTGCTATCTATACCGCCGCTCATGGCAACCAGCACTTTTCCTTTACGACTCATAATTTTTAAAAAATTGCAAGCAGCAAAGATACGATTTAAGCTGGAGTTGGGAGGGGGCTGTTGTCCGTTGGCCGAGAGATCGTTGACTGTTGTCCGTTGACCGAATGGCCCCGACCTGCGTATCTCCGCCACTCGGTCAACGATCACCCTGGCAACGGAACAATTATCCCCAAATAACTGCAACTTTTGTATCTTCCTCGCTCATACACTTAACAAACAATTGCTTATGAGAAAACTAGCTCTGATTACCTGCTTGCTGGCCCTGTCTTGCGCGGGCATAGCTCAGGACTTAAAGTATTATTTGCCGGACAGCATCAGCTACAACCCGGCCATTCCTAAACCCAAGGACATTATTTACCATGAAGTTGGTGAATACCACGTTACCCACGACCGGCTGGTGAATTACATGAAAGCAGTGGCTGCCGCTGCACCGGACAGGGTGAAACTGGAAATCATGGGATTTACATATGAGAAAAGGCCACAGGTATTATTGATCATCACTTCTCCTAAAAACCATCAGCGGTTGGAAGAGATCCGTCAGCAACATGTGCAGTTGACAGACCCCGAGCGCTCCGGCTCACTCAATATCGACAATATGCCTATCGTAGTTTGGATCGGGCATTCGATACACGGTAATGAGCAAAGCGGCACCAATGCTTCACTGGTAAGTGCCTATTACCTGGCAGCAGCACAGGGAAAACAAATTGATGAACTGCTGGATAATACAGTCATCCTTTTTGATCCTTCCTTTAACCCCGATGGTATGCAGCGCTTTTCCGGTTGGGTGAACCAACATCGCAGCAAGAACCTGGTGAGCGATCCCAACGACCGCGAGTTTAATGAAGTATGGCCTGGCGGAAGGTTCAATCATTACTGGTTCGATCTGAACCGCGATTGGCTGCCGGCAATACATGTGGAAAGCCAGAACCGCCTTGAATGGTTTCATAAATGGAAACCCAATATCCTTACTGATCACCACGAGCAGGGAAGCAATGCTACTTTCTTTTTTCAACCAGGTGTGCCTTCCAGGGTCAACCCATTGACGCCGGATAAAAACCAGGAGCTGACCGGTAAGCTGGCTAAGTTCCATGCGGCATTCCTCGACCGTATCGGTTCGCTTTATTTTACCAAAGAGAATTATGATGATTTCTATTATGGAAAGGGTTCAACCTATCCTGATGTGAATGGTGCTATCGGTATCTTGTTCGAACAGGCATCTTCAAGAGGCCATGTGCAGCAAACATCCAATGGATTGCTGACTTTTCCCTTTACGATCCGCAACCAGTTTGTGACAGCCCTGTCAACACTGGAAGGAGCAAAAGCCTTGCGGAAAGAATTCCTGCAATGGCAAAGGGACTTTTATAAAACAGCCATGACGGAATCGGCAGCAACGCCTGTGAAAGGATATGTGTTCGGTGATGAACAGGATAAAGCGAAAACCTATCATTTTGCAGAAATGCTGCGCCGCCACCAGATACAGGTACTGGCAGTAAAGAATAAGCTCAGTGCTGATGGAAATGAATTCAAGCCCGGCACTGCTTATGTGGTACCGACCAATCAACCGCAATACAGGCTGATCAGGACCATTTTTGAAAAAACATTCCAGTATAAAGACAGTTTGTTCTATGATATCACTTCCTGGACCATGCCGCTGGCATTTGGTTTGCCTGCAGCAGAATTGAATGCTGCGCAGTATGCAGGTGCTGCCGGGGATAAACTGGCAGATCTGCCCAAACCTGCCGGGGAAGTGACTGGTAAAAGCGAATATGCCTACCTCTTTGCATGGGATGATCTGTATGCACCGCGTGCGCTGTATGAATTGCAGCAGGCAGGCGTTATGGCAAAAGTGGCCACCAACAAATTTGACATGCCGATAGGTAATACAACATTGGCATTCGATTATGGAACGATAATGGTGCCGGTAAAAGCACAGAAAATGAGCAGCAGCCAATTGGCTGAGCTGATGAAAGAAGTGGCCGAGCGCAGTTATATAAAAGTGTGGGCTGTAAGCGGAGGAAACGTAAGCAGTGGCAGTGATCTGGGCAGCAGCAAATTTGCGCCGGTTGCTACACCGAGGATCGCTATGATCACAGGTTCCGGAGTGAATGCAACAGATGCAGGCGAGGTTTGGCACCTGCTTGATCAGCGGATGAATATGCCTGCAACCCACCTGGAGCCATCAGCATTCAACCGGGTGCAGGCGGATCAATACAATACCCTGATCATGGTAGGAGGGAACTATGGCGAGCTGAACAAGGAAAAATTGAAGAGCTGGGTGCAGGGAGGCGGTACTTTAATTCTTACAGAAGAAGCCGTAACCTGGGCTGCGCAGAATGGTATCAGCAATGTATCGTTCAAGAGAACGAAAGCGCCGGTTGACAGTACGCAAAAAGCAACGTATGTAGACAGGGAGCAGGTAGACGGAGCTCAGCGGGTGAGTGGTGCTATTTTCGGAGCTGAAGTAGATCTTACGCATCCGCTCGCTTATGGATATAACCAGAAAATGGTCAGCCTGTTCAAAGCCAACAGGGTGTTTATGGAGAAAAGCAAAAATCCCTATGCCACACCATTCTTTTATGGAAGTAAGCCGATGCAGAGTGGCTGGGTAAGCCGGGAGAACCTGGATGCTATCAAAAATTCCGCAGCAGTAGTAGTGAATACAGTAGGAGGCGGAAGGGTGATCAGCATAGCAGATAATCCTAATTTCAGGGCATTCTGGCTGGGCGGCAGCAAGCTGTTCATGAATGCGATATTCTTTGGAAGGAATATTGATGCGGCAAGCGGAAGAGCTGAATAAGAAAAACACATAAAAAAAACGTTTTTTTCTCAAGGAATCCTTTCCATCTGAATGCATCTTGCACTCATAGCGGCAGGGAAGTTAAAAGTTATTCACAAGTCTGCTTTGCAACGGGTAAATCAAGTTAGTGCGGCATCCCAG
>DATAJQ010000227.1:0-2284 GCA_036262095.1 Chitinophagaceae bacterium
CAGCAGGATGCTGATAAAAGGAACCCGCTATGGCTCATGGTTTATGGAATGGCGGTAGGATTGGTGACAGGTGTATTGGGAGCGGGCGGAGGTTTCCTGCTTATTCCTGCCCTGGTATTTTTTGCCCGCCTGCCGATGAAAGTGGCCGTAGGCACATCGCTCATGATCATCACGCTTAATTCTTTCTTTGGGGTCGTATCTGATCTCGGCTATTTTGAGTTTGACTGGTGGTTATTGATCAGGATCATTGCTATCGCTTTTTCCGGCCTGGCTGCCGGGATGTATCTAAGCCGCTTTATTCCCTCATGGAAATTGAAAAAAGGGTTTGGATGGTTTGTGTTGGCCATGGGGATTTATATCCTGTTGGTAGAGCTGACAAAATAGTGATCCTAAAGTGACAAATGTCATAGATGATGCAGATCGGTAAACGGAACTTTGAACTTTAAAACAAATAATATGAAAATAGAACAGATCTATACCGGATGTTTGGCCCAGGGAGCCTATTATATCGAAAGCGATGGAGAAGCTGCCATAGTGGACCCGCTTCGGGAAGTAGCGCCTTATATAAAAAAGGCGGAGGACAATGGAGCTAAGATCAAATACGTGCTTGAAACACATTTTCATGCAGACTTTGTATCAGGCCATCTTGACCTGGCAAGAAAAACCGGGGCAAAAATTGTGTATGGCCCGATGGCTGAACCTGCTTTTGATTTTTATCCTGCCTGGGACCAGGAGGAGTTGAAATTAGGAAAACTCAGGATCCGTGTGGTCCATACACCAGGTCATACTATGGAAAGCACTTGTTATCTTTTGCTGGATGAGAATGGAAAAGAAACGGCATTGTTCAGCGGCGACACTCTTTTTATTGGTGATGTTGGCCGGCCTGATCTTGCGCAAAAAGTGAATGCTGATCTCACCCAGGATAAACTGGCGGGTTATCTTTATGATTCATTGAGGGAGAAGATCATGCCTCTTCCGGATGATGTCATTGTTTATCCTGCGCATGGTGCCGGAAGTGCGTGCGGTAAAAACATGAGCCGGGAAACCACCGATACATTGGGTCACCAGAAGCAGGTGAACTATGCATTGCGTCCGGGCCTGGGCCGTGATGAATTTATAAAAGAAGTAACAGAAGGACTGGTGGCACCACCTGCTTACTTTCCTTCGAATGTGATGATGAATATCCATGGTTATGAAAGTATAGATAAGGTATTGCTTCGCGGGCTTCATGGATTGGACCCCGCTGCTTTTGAAACAATGGCAAATGAGCATGATGCCCTGATCCTTGATGTAAGAGCCGCACAAGTATTTGCAAAAGCCTTCATACCCAATTCCATCAATATTGGGCTTGCAGGTTCTTTTGCCCCATGGGTTGGAACGCTGATCACTGATATACGCCAGCCAATACTGCTGGTTGTAGATAAAGGAAGCGAAGAAGAGACCGTTACCCGTCTTAGCCGTGTAGGATATGACAATGTATTGGGTTACCTGGAAGGAGGAATTGATGCATGGCTGCAGGCAGGTAAAGAGGTGGATAGTATAGAAAGCATCAGTGCTGCCGCATTGGCTGATATCAAGCAGGCCGATCCTTCTGTTCAGGTCATCGATGTAAGAAAAAGGAGCGAATACCTGAGTGAGCATGTAATTGATGCGATGAATGCTCCGTTAGATTTTGTCAACGAAGTAATGCCTTCCATTGATAAAAATAAAAAAGCGTATGTTCATTGTGCAGGAGGTTACCGGTCAATGATCTTTACATCTATCCTTCGCGCACGCGGTTATGAAAACCTGGTGGATGTGCAGGGAGGATTTAAAGCGCTGAAAGAAACAGATCGTTTCCGGTTAACAGAATATGTTTGCCCAACCACTCTTTTATAAATTAAGATATGATTGATTTTTTGAAACATCCATGGCCCTGGTACATTGCAGGGCCACTTATTGGCTTGACGGTTCCATTATTGCTGCTATTAGGCAATAAGCATTTTGGTATTTCTGCTAACCTGCGGCATGTTTGCGCCGCGTGTTTTCCCGCAGGTATTTCTTTTTTTCAGTACGACTGGAAAAAGGAGGCCTGGAACCTTTTCTTTATCGGAGGCATATTCCTGGGAGCTATGCTTGCGTCCAAATGGCTGGCCAATCCCGCTCCTGTGATCGTTGATCCGGGATTGACCAGTGAACTTGCCGGTTATGGCATTTCCACAAAAGGAGGGTTATTGCCGGCTGATCTGTTTTCCTGGAGCAGTTTGTTCAGCTTACGCGGACTCATCCTGCTGATAGGAGGTGG
>DATAJQ010000228.1:0-8923 GCA_036262095.1 Chitinophagaceae bacterium
ACTTCACACCTATCTTTGCAGCCCCAAATCAACCCTTGGGAATTTTTAAATCTGTCGCCGGGATAGCGGCGGCGTAAAAAGAAATCATAATGAGCAAATTACATTTTACTACCAAACATGCGAACGAGGCTACCGTTAAACGCGACTGGTATGTTGTGGACGGTACTAATCAAACCGTAGGACGTATGTGTGCCAAAATTGCTGCGATCCTGCGCGGTAAGAACAAGGCATACTACACGCCTCATGTTGACACTGGTGACTATATCATCGTGATCAATGCTGAGAAAGTTGTTTTTACCGGCAATAAGCTGGAGCAGAAAATCTATGATCACTTCACTGGTTATCCCGGTGGTCTGAAAGAAGAAACTGCTGCCAACCTGCAAAAACGCCGCCCCGAAGTGGTGATCGAAAGAGCAGTAAAAGGCATGCTTCCTAAAAACCGCCTCGGCCGCAAAATGTACAAGAAACTTTTTGTGTATGCCGGCGCTGAGCATCCGCACACTGCACAACAACCTAAAGAGTTGAAATTCTGATCCCCAAACAAAAATTCAAACATTCCAAATAATATATAATGGAAAAGCAAAAAAATGGTGTTGGTCGTCGTAAAGAAGCTGTGACAAGGGTGTTCCTGACAAAGGGAGACGGTAAGATCACAGTTAACGACAAAGACTACAAAACATATTTTTCACTTGTTTACCTGCAAAACCAGGTAGAACGCCCTTTCAAAACAATTGATGCGGTTGGCAAATTTGATGTAAAGATCAATGCTTCCGGCGGTGGTGTGAAAGGCCAGGCAGAAGCTGCTATGCTGGGTATCTCCCGCGTACTGGTTGAACTGAACCCTGAATTCCGTCCTGCACTGAAAGCAGCCGGTTTGCTGAAACGTGATCCAAGATCTGTTGAGCGTAAGAAATTCGGTCACAAAAAAGCCCGTAGAAGCTATCAGTTCTCTAAACGTTAATGTTTACTACTGGTTGCGACCCGTATTCACAACTATCATCAATTATTATAATACACGACAATGGAAAATAATACATCCTTACAACAGCAGCTTCTGGAAGCAGGTGTTCATTTCGGTCACCTGAAAAAGAAGTGGAACCCCAAGATGTTGCCTTACATCTTTGCTGAAAAGAAAGGTATTCATATCATTGACCTCAACAAAACTGTTGAGTGCCTGCAGGAAACTGCAGCTGCCATGAAGCAGATCGCCCGCAGCGGTAAAAAGATCCTGTTCGTTGGAACAAAGAAACAAGCAAAAGACATTGTGAATGAATGTGCGAGAAGAGTGAACATGCCTTTCGTTACCGAGCGTTGGCTGGGTGGTATGCTGACCAACTTCAACACTGTTCGCAAGAGCGTAAAGAAAATGCAGAGCATTGAAAAAATGCTGGGCGACGGTTCTTTCGACAGCATCACAAAAAAAGAGCGCCTCACTTTGAGCCGCGATAAAGATAAAATGGAGAAAGTACTGGGTGGTATCGCTCAACTGGGCCGTGTACCTGCAGCTTTGTTCATCGTTGACATTGGCCATGAGCATATCGCACTGGCTGAAGCAAAACGCCTTGGCATCTCCACTTTTGGTATCGTTGATACCAACTGCGATCCCAATAAAGTAGACTTCGCTATTCCTGCGAATGACGACGCTACCAAATCAATCGCTATCATTGTCAACTACCTCACTGCTGCAATTGCTGAAGGTTTGGCTGAGCGCCAGGCTGCTAAAGACGACGAAGCAGAAGAAACAACTGACGACGATAAAGAAAAAAGAGCAGCACGCCTCGAAGCAGAAGCTCAGGCTGAATCAGGACGTGGTCGTGGTGCAGGCGGCGGACGCGGACGTGGTGGTAACACAGGCGGTGGCGCTGGAGCCGGTGGCGGTCAAAGACGCCGGACTGGTGGCGGTGTACCCGGTGGCCGTGGCCCCGGTGGTGGTAAAAGATAAAAAAAGTTTAATTGTTTAAATAGTTTAAAAGTTTAAGGTTATCCCGAATTTCGATAACCTTAAACTTTTAAGCCTTAAACCCTTAAACCGGCTTAACCCAATTATTTTAATTTAAACTATTGAGTATATGAGCACCGTAACAATAAGTGCACAGGACATTAATAAGCTCCGTCAGGCAACTGGCGCCGGCATGATGGATTGCCGCAAAGCATTGACTGAAACGAATGGTGATTTTGAAGCTGCTATCGACTGGCTGCGTAAGCATGGCCAGAAAGTAGCTGCCAAAAGAAGTGACCGTGAAGCAAAAGAAGGTGTGGTGATCGCTCAGACAACTGCCGACAACAAATCCGGAATCGTGGTTTGTGTAAGCTGCGAAACCGACTTCGTTTCCAAAAACACAGATTTCGTTGCTTTCGTACAAAGCATCGCTGATGCTGCTATTGCCAACAATGTTAACTCTGCTGAAGAGCTGAATGAAGTATCTATCAACGGTACTAAAGTTTCTGCACTGGTTAACGATAAACTGGCTGCTATCGGTGAAAAGATCGGTATCACTAAGTTTGAAAGGGTAAATGCTCCTTATGTAGCTTCTTATATCCATGGCGCTTACCGTATTGGTGTGTTGGTTGGCCTGAACAAAGAAGCTGCTGACGCTGGTAAAGACGTAGCTATGCAGATCGCTGCGCTGAATCCTGTAGCAGTTGATGCAGATAATGTTGATGCTGATATCGTTGCCCGCGAAAAAGCAATCATCGTTGACCAGATGAAAGCTGATCCTAAAATGGCCGGCAAACCTGAAGAAATGATCTCCAAGATCGCTGAAGGTAAACTGGGCGCATTCTTCAAAGAAAACACCCTTACTGCGCAGCCTTTTGTGAAAGATGCTGGTATCAGCGTGGGTGAATACCTGAAGCAGTCCGGCGATGTGAAAGTGACTGAGTTCAAAAGAGTAGCCTTAGGTTAATCTTACAAAGAATAAATTGTAAAAGCTGCCCCCTGAACCGGGCAGCTTTTTTGCTTATAGTATTATCGTATGTTAATGTATTAATAACGGGAAAATTGCCCTGGAAATTAAACTGAATTTTGGACCGAGGCAGCTGCTTTCAATTCAAATAACAGTCTATGCCAAGCAAAGGAAAATTCGCCCCGGTAATGCTGACGCCTTTCACTGAAAAGGGTGCAATAGACTATAACTGTCTCGCAAAACTGACGGACTATTATCTTAAAGCCGGCGCTACCGGCTTATTTGCCAATTGTCTTTCCAGTGAAATGTTTGAGCTTACAGAAGAGGAGCGTATCGCTCTCACTTCATTTGTAGTGAAAGAAACTGCGGGCGCTGTGCCAGTGTTCAGCACCGGAACTTTTGGCGGATCACTTAAGCAGCAGGCTGATTTTTGCAAACGCATCTACGACACCGGCGCCGCTGCCGTGGTGGCTACTACCAGCATACTGGCCAGGGAAAATGAAACAAATGAAGTGCTGCTTGAGCGTTCACATGAATTACTGCAATTGACCGGTGATATTCCTTTTGGTTTTTATGAATGCCCCACACCCTATAAGCGGGTAATGCCGGCAAATGTGCTGAGAAGCCTTGTTGAAACCGGCCGTATTGTGTATTATAAAGACACGAGCCTGGATATTCATTCTGTAGAGGAGAAAATAAATGCCGCCGGCGGATTTCCTTCGTTTGAACTATACGATGCTTATATGGTGAACGCTGTTGCCTCCCTGAAAGCAGGCTGTGCCGGCCTCTCCTGCATACAGGGGAATTTTATGCCCGAACTGGTCAGTTGGATAACCACTCATTTTGCTGATCCTGCCTGTGAAAAGCAGGTAGCTGAAGTGCAGCAATTCTTTGTGAACACAATGGACGTGATGCATAATGTGTACCCCATTAGTGCTAAATATTTCCTGCAGTCCCGCGGCCTTCCCATTGAACTTACTACCAGGAAAAGTGCAGGAAGTTTTTCTGCTTCTGTAAAAAAAGATATTGACCAACTGGCGATCAGCTATGAAAAATTGCAGGAAAGATGGGGCACAGCCAGCCGTAAAAACGCCGGCCGGGGTGGTCCCTTTTTTTAAGCCTGTGTTAATTCCCCTATCTTCGCAGCGCAAAAACATCTACTGCATGCTTCCTAAGTACAAACGTATTCTGCTGAAACTTTCCGGTGAATCTTTAATGGGCGACAAAAATTTCGGGATGGACTCTGCGGTGATTTCCCAGTATGCCCAGGACATCAAATCCATTACAGATCTGGGAGTGCAGGTAGCGATCGTGATCGGTGGCGGTAATATTTACCGGGGAATGAACGAAGCGGAAACAGGTATTGAGCGGGCGCATGGCGATTATATGGGCATGCTGGCCACCGTGATCAACGGCATGGCTTTGCAGGCAGGGCTGGAAAAAGTAGGCGTTTACACCCGCCTCCAGAGCGCTATCAAAATGGAGCAGATCGCAGAGCCTTATATCCGCCGCCGCGCTATCCGCCACGTGGAAAAAGGCCGTGTGGTGATTTTTGGCGCAGGCACCGGCAATCCTTATTTTACCACAGACACAGCCGGTTCATTAAGAGCGATCGAGATCAATGCAGATGTGATATTAAAAGGCACCCGGGTAGACGGCATTTACACAGCCGATCCTGAAAAAGACCCTACTGCCACTAAATACGAAACCATCACTTTCCAGGAATGCCTTTCCAAAAATCTCCGCGTGATGGACATGACAGCTTTTACACTTTGCATGGAAAACAATCTTCCGATCATTGTTTTTAATATGAACAAGGAAGGAAATCTTCGCAGGGTGGTGACAGGTGAGAAAGTAGGGACTTTGGTAAAGGGTTGACAATGGAAAAGGAATTATTCGCCTGATTTGCGTGTTAACGGCCATCGGCCATTCGAACATCGGCCAGCCCGTTACTTCCTGAATGAAGGGTTCAAATTCTTCCCAAATTCCGAATAGGGAATGAAAATAATGATCTCACCCATGGCAAATGGCCCTATTTCATAAGGGGCATAACTGAAGCCGATGCCAGTGCCGGTAAGAAAGAAATTATTATTAGCCTCCAATTTATCGTCAAACAAACCACCTTCGGTGAGAGGGGTATTGGCTGAAAGCTTCCTGTCTTTCCTGAAATATTTTGCCAGTAAAGCATTCAGTTGTTTTTTCCCGGCAGGGCTAAGCACCTGTACCAGCGTATACTGCTTTCCTGTAGCAGGGTTAATGCTGATATAAGTGGTATTATAATTTCCATGCGCCCCGCCGGTGTAACCATAATTGAAATCGGCCAGGGTGAGAATAGTAGGGGAGTGATACACTATCAATAACCGGGTCGTAACGTCCTGGGAGTATCCGGATGAAAAATTTACCAGCTCACTATCAGGAACCGCTTTATTGTCTTTCAGGTATTCCGACAGAAAACTCTTTTTTTCAGCCAACAAATAAGGACCGATATCAGCGGGATTGTTTTTAGCTCCCAGCTCGGTTGCGATTATTTTTTTCAGGGCTGTGATTGCAGCAGAACTTCCCTTGGGCCAAACTGTTGCAGCTTCATAGCTTGCTACCGGCGATTCCTTCATTTTTGGGCGGAGCTTTTCACTACCCGAGGTATAGACCAGATCGAACCGCAAACCGGCCGATTGGTCCCTGGCAGCTTTAACCTGTAACCCTCTGCCGGAAGCTGAAGGGTCCCTTTCCCATTTGCCTTGCAGGGAATCTCCCTGCAGCGTTAAGGTAAATAATTCATTTTCAGCTTCGAAACGGGGCGAATAGCTAAGCAATCTTATCTGGCCGGAAGAACTGGTATCATCACCCAGCAAAGACAGCGGCTGCTGCATATTATTATAGTAGTAATATCCTGAATAAGTGTGGTCCAGTTTGTGCAAATGCAGCGTAAATGGATATTTATCAATGGTTCCTTTAAAACATTTATACCAATAAGCATCCTGTGCCGGAGCCATTCTGACAAGGCTGAAGAGGATGGTAAAGAGGGTCACATATCGGAAATTTACCATTTTGAGAAGAATACTTTTATTAATTAAATATACCGATTATCTTGTGAGCCCTTCTTGTGAAAAATTAAAAAAGCCATATCCGCCGTTTTAATTTTTATAGTTTCAGAATCTTAACACCACCATGTTATGGCTGCCAGTCTTACCCTGTCCGTAGTTGAAATTGTCGTGCTATTGCTCGGAGCGATCATCCTGGGCATCACCATACACTTTTTTATCACCAGCCGGAAAAATCTGCGTATACCTAAAGAAGAATCCGGAAGCAAGGCTGATCTCGCACGTAACGAATGGAAGCTGAAATATTTTAATGACATGGAAATAAAGGACAGGGAAATAACTGCCCTTACCAACCGTGTCAATATTGCTGAAGAAAATGCAGATGAGTTTGCGATAGAGCTGGAAGAGTTGAAGAAATCAAACAGATCGTTGAAATCGACGATTGAAACAACCCGCCAGGCAACTGCTCCGGACGAAGAGACGCAGCAACAGATCACAGCATTAAAAGAAGAAAATAGGGACCTGCAGGAGCAAGTAGCTTATGCAAAGCAGGTGCTTGCTGAAAGCAATCGTAAAGAACAGCAGATCTTAGGGCTGAGACAAGAAAATGATCAACTGCAACAGCAACTGAGTTCTGCACAGCAGCATAACCACGAAGAAGAAAACAATCAATCCCTGATCGCAGGTCTGAAAGAACAAAATGATCAGTTGAGGCAGCAATTGATAGAAATGTCGAGACAGGCGAGCAGCCAGGATGAAAGTGCGCAACACCTGATAGCAGAGCTGAGAGCTCAGAACCAGCAACTGCAGCAGGAATTATCTGCCGGCAAACAGGCTGTTGAAGAGCCGGCACATCCGCAGGATGATTATCTCAACCGGCTGATGGATGCGAAACGCTCCTTGCTGGAACATAACCAAAAGATCAATGAGCTGTTGGGAAATATTGAAGTGATCAAAGAAAAAGAAGAATTGCAGCAGGAAATGGCCAAAACAAACGAAGAGCTTGCCGGCCAGATTGATTATATGCGTCAGCAACTGACCGATAAGGAATCAGAGATCAATTCGATCCGCCAGAAAGAAACGCTGACCAAGGAAATGAGTGCCATGCTCGACCATGCATACAGCGACTTCAATATTTTACAGGATAAAATACATAAGCTGGAAGCGCAGCTCACCTCTTCGCGTATGCAAAGCCTGGAGTTTGAAGACCTGAAAGAGGAGCATATCAAGCTCAACGGCGATATAGAGCGGTACAGGCAAAAAAGCCAGTCGCTTACCGCAGAAAACCTGCAATTGCAGCAGGAGTTGAATATCACAGAAGATAAACTGCGGGAAGCAAATCTTCAGCGCCAGCAATTGCAAAAGAAAGTGACGTACCTGGAAGAGATCAATAACGATCTGCAACAGGTTTCCGATGCGAATAAAAAACTGGAAGGGCAGTTGAGGCGTATCGGAGAGCTGGAAAGCATGCTTCACCTGGTATCGGAAGAGAGGAACCAGTTAATGCAGAAACAACAATCATCGCAGCACCCTCCCTTCTCGTGAGTTTCCCTCAAAGACGGATTTTTTTATTTTCCCTCAAAGCCACGAAGAGCACAAAGAATAGATTTGATAATCTCTTTGTGCTCTTCGTGGCTTTGAGGGAAAAACATATAATCCCTTTGTGGGAAATAAGCTTGTACCTTTGCGCGCAAACCCCCTTCTATGCAACCAGATATAGCAGGTATCCGCAAAACTTACGCCCGCCAAAGCCTCTCAGAAGCAGACATTGATAAGAATGCTATCGCGCAATTTGCCAAATGGTGGCAGGAAGCCGTGGACTCGCAGATCGATGAAGTGAATGCGATGACATTGGCTACTGCTTCGTCTGACGGAATTCCTTCTGCACGAATCGTATTGCTGAAAGGATTTTCGCAGGAAGGGTTTGTTTTCTTCACCAATTATAATAGCTACAAAGGCAAACAGCTTACTGAAAACCCGAAAGCCTGCCTGGTCTTTTTCTGGAAAGAACTGGAGCGCCAGGTAAGGATAACCGGCATTATCAGGAAAGTATCTGCTGCCGAAAGCGATGAATATTTCCATTCAAGGCCTGTGGGCAGCCAGATAGGCGCAGCAGTGTCGCCGCAAAGCAGCATTATTGAAAGCAGGGAATGGCTGGAAAAAAAGTATGAAGAGATGGAAAGGAAAAAGGGTAATGGCGCTGTTGAAAGGCCTTCTTATTGGGGTGGGTATATCCTAACGCCGGTGTTGATCGAATTCTGGCAGGGACGTCCTTCCAGGTTGCATGACCGGTTTGAATATTCCTTACTGGAAAATGGAAGCTGGAAAGCGGAAAGATTGGCTCCCTGAGGAATTTAATATTTAAAGGTTTAAGTGTTTAACAGTTTATACCGAATGATTCCGGCCTAAACTGTTAAACACTTAAACCTTTAGTCCTTTTAAGCCTTCTTTTTAGCGGCTGCTTTTTTGGCGGGTGACGCTTTTTTAGCAGGACGGCTTTTGCCGAAAGATCCTTTGAAGCGTTTTCCTTTAGCGGTTTTTTTATCTCCTCTGCCCATAATTAAGTTTTAAAGATTGATCAGATTAGTTGCGAAGTTAATAAAAAAGCCCCGGTACTGACTAAGCACTGGAGCTTTTAATGTGTTGAATAGTTCGATTACAGTTTGGCGGAAAGCTCTTTACCAGCTTTGAATTTGGCAACTTTGCGGGCTTTGATCTTGATCACGGCACCAGTCTGAGGGTTGCGGCCATTACGGGCTTTTCTTTTTGAAACGGAAAAAGTACCAAAGCCAACCAGTGTAACTTTGCCGTCTTTTTTCAGCGTTTTGGTAACAGCGTCTACAAAAGAATCCAGCGCAGCATTAGCCTGTGTTTTGGTGATACCTGCATCGTCAGCAAGTTGCGCAATTAATTCAGCTTTGTTCATAATCTTGTTTTTTAGGTATTTAGTAACGGCGACAAAATTATATGCTTTTT
>DATAJQ010000229.1:0-6668 GCA_036262095.1 Chitinophagaceae bacterium
TATCGCACGTAACCCATGGATGATCTACAGGAAATCGAAAGATTTCGATCCTTCAGAGATCAGTAACGTGTTTGGTGAGAACGGTCAATTCCCAGGTACAAGATCACTTGGTGTTAACCTGAAACTCGGGTTCTAATAATCTTTCATTTCATTGAAAAAAGAATAATATGAAATCAGTAAAATCTTTAATCGCTATAGCTTCGGCTTCGCTGTTGGTAACCAGCTGCAGTAAGTTTGGGGATACCAACATTAATCCGAATGGTACGAGCACTCCTTCAACGGCAGCTTTGCTGAGTAACGTTGAATCCGGTTTAGGAGGCTTTGCATCCCAGACGCGTGATGGTCTGTATGCCCAGTATTTCTCAGAAACACAATACACCGAAGTTTCCCTCTATGCACTTCCAAAATTGGATTTTGACGGAAACTATTCCGGTTTGTTGTATGATCTTCAGAATATCATCATTTATAACACAGATCCGGATAAACTTCCCCTGTCTGCTAAATTCGGTTCCGCTAACAATCAGATCGCGATCGCGCGTATCCTGAAAGCATATATTTATTGGAACCTGACCGACAGATGGGGTGATATCCCTTACACAGAAGCTTTGAAAGGTGCTGAAGACCTGACACCTGTATATGACACTCAGGAGTCAATCTACAAAGACCTTATCAAGGAACTGAAAGAAGCAAGTGATCAATTCGATAATGGTACCAAACCTGCAGGTGATTTCCTCTTCAAAGGAGATGCTGCTGCCTGGAAAAGAGTTGCTAACTCACTTCGCATGCTGATCGCTCTCCGCACAAGTAAGATCTATCCTAATCCAGGAGATTGGGCTGCTACTGAATTCAATGCAGCTTTCACGGATAGCGATGGTTATATCGATGACAGCACAAGAACTGTAACCCTGTCTTACCCAGGTAACGTATCTGCATTCAGGAACCCTTTCTACAACCTGTATAACGGACGTACTGACTTTGCAGAATCAAAACTGATGACAGACTTCATGGCTGCTTATGGAGATCCAAGGCAGGCTGCATTCGGAAGCTCTACTGTAGGTTTCCCTTATGGTTTGACAAGGCCTGATGCGGTTGCATTTGGCGATGCGAACCCTAACTATGCTAAGATCCTGGCTTCAGGTTTCAGAGGAACAGCTTCAGCCTTCCCGCTTATTACAACATCAAGCGTTCTTCTTGCTGCTGCAGAAGCAGCACAGCGCGGATGGATTACCGGTAATGCTGCAGCCCTCTATGAAAAGGGTATTTCTGAATCATGGAGACAATGGGGAATTAAGAACCCTACACTTTTAGCAACATACATGACTCAGCCTAATGTAGCACTCACAACAGATGCTTTGGCTAAGATCCAATTGCAACAATACTTTGCATTCTATCCTAATGGCACACAGGCCTGGGCTAACTGGCGCAGAACAAATGTTCCTGCACTGGTTCCAACACCTGCTGCTACCAATTCAAGCAAACAGATACCACGCCGCTTAACCTACGGTTCATTGGCTTATGCTGTAAACACAGACAACACCAATACAGCAGCAGGCAAAATCACCGGTGGCGATACTCCTGATTCAAGAGTATGGTGGGATAAACAATAATGCCCAATTCTGCCAGCGGAACATGTTTCGATAATGAGAAACTCCAGTTCTGCCGGAAATGATAAAAAAAGCATCAACTATATGTTGATGCTTTTTTTATTAAGCCAGTTATGTCAGGCATTCTTTGGAAAAATGCTGATCCGGCTGCAGAAATGCTCCTTCAGATAAAAAGCCGTTACTTTGTATTTAATCCGAATTGTAAAATATTTTTTATGTCCGATCAGCAACCTAACAATCAGCTCAATATCGAAATATCAGAAGAAGTGGCGGAAGGCACTTATGCCAATCTCGCCATCATCACACACTCCCATGCCGAATTCGTGATCGATTTTGTAAACGTTATGCCCGGCACTCCCAAAAGCAAAGTGAAATCGCGTATTATTCTCACACCCCAGCATGCCAAGCGTTTCATGAAAGCTATTACAGAAAACATCAGCAAATACGAAGCAGCCAATGGTGCTATCAAAGACCTGGAAGAGACACAGTTTCCCATGAATTTTGGGGGACCTACAGCTCAAGCGTAGCTTGAGCTGTAGTCGGTAGTATGAAGTTCAAAATAGATTGAGGCTTTCAATTGATACAGTAAAGCTTAAGTGAATTTATGGGGTTGTTTATCATGTAGAAGAGCAGCTTGCCCACTTCTGTATTTAATAGTGTTAAGGAAGTATGCTCTTCATTTTTTATATAAGAGCAATCTTCGAAAAGTCGAGCCAGATCTCTGTCTCAAGGTTCTCACTCTCTGCGTCATTTAATTTCCTTATAAAGTAGTCCTTATATCTCCTTCTTTTGTACGCTTCCGCCAGATTCGCACACATAGATCTTGATGACCTGCGTATCTGATCAGTAAGCGAATATTTCTCTTCTCCCGGAAAACGTTTTGTGATCTGAAATATCCGCATTGCCAGCTTATAAGCTTTTTTTTAAAGCAATCAATTCTTTATAATACCCCATTATGTGATAAGCAAAATCCGATACGTAATTAAATTTCAAGGCTCCACCTGTTCAGACTATCGACTGCGGACTATCGACTCCCGACTCTGGTCAGACTCCCGACTTTTTCTAAAGCATTCCCTTCTCCGCAAAACTAAAATACCCTTCATCACTTACGATCACATGGTCAATTAGCCGGATGTCAAAGAAATTGGCTGCTTCCCTGATCTTTTGTGTCAGGTATTGATCGGCACGGCTGGGGCGGAGATTGCCGGAAGGGTGGTTGTGGCAGAGAATGATGCTGACTGCGTCTTGTTCGAGGGCTTTTTTGAGAATGATGCGGGGATCGGCAACGGTGGCCGTGATACCGCCCTCGCTGATGATCTCGAAGTGGTTGAGTTTATTGGCCTGGTTGAGATAAAGAACGGCGAATACTTCATGGTGGTGATCTCTGAGCAGGGTTTGGAGGTAGTGGGCAATATCCTGGCTGGAATGAATGCTGATCTTTTGCAAGGAGAGGCCGGCATGACGGCGGCGGCCCAGTTCCAGCGCAGCGGCAATGCTGATAGCCCTGGCACTGCCGATGCCCGGTATCCGCATAAAATCCTTGACGGAGAGGCGGCCCAGCTCATGGAGGTCATCCTTGCCGTGTTTTAATAGCTGCCTGGCCAGCTCCACAGCAGATTTTTGACGGGTGCCGCATTGAAGCAGAATGGCCAGCAATTCAGTATCACTCAGGTGGGTAGGCCCGTATCTGAGTAGTTTTTCGCGGGGTTGATCGTCTTTTGCCCATAGTTTTATTGGGTACTTCTCCTCTTGCATCCTTTCAAATTAACATATATTTTTATAGCCACAATACCACTTTCAGGTAGTTCTGCTACCGGGTCTATTGTAAAATCCAATTTTTGAAAAACTAAATTCCGGCGGTTATGAAATCCAGATCTAATTCGTTGGGGGCTCTTCATCCCATTTTGTTCTTTGCTGTAATGTATGTAGTAGTATTATTTCTCTCTATTTTCATTTGTTCTTCTCTTTTTTATAGTCTTAACTCAGATACAGTAAGTATAGGCAAACAGATTCCGGCTGAGAAAACGGCCAGTTTCCCTGTACAGGTTTCTACTGCTGCAGTCGTTCATTGACGAAGTCGGGAGTCGATAGTCGGCAGTCAATAGTCTGGTCTTTCATTAAGGCCCACTAAGATTTACGATATCCAAATGCGTCTACAAATTATTTTGGAGCTCAGACTATCGACTGCCGACTATCGACTGCCGACTATCGACTCCCGACTCTAAATCGCCACTCAACATTTCTGTCCCTCTTCTTGCGATCTTCCTGCGATAGTAATATCTTCGCGGCTCCAAAGGGGCCTGCCCGGCCTTTACACCTTTGGCATTTTTATCTCCATGCAATCTGCTAAAATTTTCGCCGGAACCAGTTCTGTACAACTGGCCGATCAAATCTGCCAAAAGTACGGTACCAAACCTGGCAAAATCGCAATCCAGAAATTCAGCGACGGGGAAATTTGCCCTATGTTCCTGGAAAGTATAAGGGGCGATTTTGTTTTTCTTGTTCAGAGTACTTATGCGCCTGCAGGTGACAACCTCATGGAATTGCTGCTGATGGCCGATGCAGCCCGCCGCGCCTCCGCTTACAAAGTGATCGCTGTGATGCCTTATTATGGCTATTCCCGCCAGGACCGGAAGGATAAACCCCGGGTAGCGATTGGTAGTAAATTGGTTGCCAATATGTTAGTAGCAGCCGGAGTGGATCGGGTGATCACCATGGACCTCCATGCTCCCCAGATCCAGGGCTATTTTGACATACCGGTAGACCATCTGGACAGCCACGCAGTTTTTATCCCCTACATTGAGAATCTGAAGCTGGAAAACCTTACCTTTGCGGCCCCTGACGTAGGCGCTACCAACCGTATAAGGGAGATAGCCAACTATTTCAATGCGGAAATGGTGATCTGTGATAAGCACCGTAAAAGGGCTAATGAGATTGCCAGCATGGTAGTGATAGGTGATGTGACCGGGAAAGATATTGTGATCATTGATGATATATGCGATACCGGTGGCACCCTTGCAAAAAGTGCAGCTCTTTTAAAGGAAAAAGGCGCCCGGAGCGTACGGGCTTTGATCACTCACCCTGTGTTGAGCGGCAAAGCTTACGAAAATATAGAGAATAGTGTGCTGGAAGAACTGGTGGTTTGTGATACTATTCCTCTTAAAAAAGAAAGCCCGAAGATCAAAGTGATATCTGTATCAGACCTGTTTGCGGTAGCAATCCGCAACGCGTTTGAAAACAAAAGTATAACCAGTCTCTTTGTTCATTCGCAAAGAAGGCCGAGCCTGTAAGGAATTAATAAGTCAAAATTTAAAACTAAAAAGAGTAACAGGTATCTGAACTTTTTAATTTTTAATTTTGCATTTTGACTTTGAAAAACGTAACTATTTAATAAACATACAATGAAAACAATTACAATCGAAGGACAACTGAGGACCGGATTCGGGAAAGCAGCCACCCGGGCGATCCGCTCTCAGGAAATGGTGCCAGGTGTAATTTACGGCGGGGCGCAGGAAGTTAATTTCTATGCACCGGCTGCGGCATTCAAGCCGTTAGTTTATACCCCTGAATTCCAGATCGCAGAAGTTAAAGTGGATGGCAAATCATACAGAACCATTCTGAAAGACCTCCAGTTTGACAAAGTAACTGATCTCCTCACCCACGTAGACCTGCTGGAACTGGTAGAGGACAAAAAAGTGATCGCTACTATTCCCCTGAAATTCGTAGGAACTTCAAAAGGTGTAAAAGAAGGAGGTAAGTTCGTTCCAAAGATCAATTCACTGAAAGTGAAAGCTTATCCGAAACACCTGAAAGAGCAGATCGAAGTTGCGATCGATGACCTGGAACTGAACGGTAATATCCGTGTGGAAGATGTGAAGGAAGAGCATTACGAGATCCTGAACTCCCCACGTATTCCCATTGCTTCAGTAGTACTGACAAGACAGCTGAAACAGGAAGAAGCTGCCGCTGCTCCTGCCAAAGGTGCTGCAGCTCCTGCAAAAGCCGCTGCTCCTGCTGCCGCAGCCAAAAAATAATAACGAGCCAAAAGCAACATATAACCCGTATCGCTGACCGATACGGGTTTTTTATTTCCTTCCCTTCGCTTTAAAGCTTCGGCGGATAAACCTGCTTTCATTAAAGGGCAGCGAACTTGTCTGCCGGAGCTTTAGCGAAGGCGGAGCGAGGACAATACTTATCTTCGCTCTTTGCATGCTGAAGCTTTAGCGTAAGTATGAAGCCTTGCCGCCTTCGTATTACTACGGCGGCCAATGAAAGGCGGAAATGAACTATACTTGAATCATGAAATTTTTGATCATCGGTCTCGGCAACGTCGGTAATGAATACGCACATACACGGCACAATATTGGATTTGATGTAGCAAATGCTTTTGTACTGAAACACGGCGGAAGTTTCCGGGTGGACAGGCATGCTTATGTTGCAGACGTAAAATGGAAAGGCAGGACCTTTGTCTGCGTTTGCCCTACTACTTACATGAACCTTAGCGGGAAAGCTGTAAAATACTGGCAGGACAAGGAAAAGATCAGCCTGGAAAACACCCTGGTGATCGTGGATGAGCTGGCTCTACCCCTTGAAAAACTACGGATCCGGCCGGGCGGAAGCGATGCCGGCCATAACGGCCTGAAAAGCATAGCTGAAGCATTGGGCACCACTGAATATCCCAAACTGAGATTTGGCATAGGAAATAATTTCCCTAAAGGCCACCAGTCGGATTTTGTGCTCGGAAAATGGAGAAAAGAAGAAGAACCCCTTGTTAAATTGAAAATCGACGGGGCCGTGGACGCCATTGAAATCTTCGGTACCCAGGGCATTACAACTGCTATGAATCAGGTAAATAATAAGGTTTTTTCATTATGATTAATCATCATGATTACTTATTTTAGCACCCCGAACCTCCGGAACCTTAAATCCAATTAACTTCCTGATTGCCTGAATATATGGGATGAACAACCCTGGAACTGGTATCCGATGTATTTAACAAACACCCATCCTAATTATGAAGATTTTTTGTGTAGGCCGAAACTATGCAGCACATGCTAAAGAACT
>DATAJQ010000230.1:0-5627 GCA_036262095.1 Chitinophagaceae bacterium
TTTTTCGCTACCTGATTTATTTCTATTTTGAGGCCTAATTAATTTAAAATTCTTGATTGCTATGAATCAGCAAACAAAATGGTCGCAATTCGGAACCCTCGTTACCGTGTTCTTTTTCTGGGGGTTTGTTGCTGCCAGCAACGATATCCTTATACCGGTTTTCAAGGAAAATCTTCATTTGAGCCAGGCACAAAGCCAGCTGGTTTCTTTTGCTTTTTATGTTGCTTATACTGTTGGCTCCCTCATTTATTTTGGTATCAGCAAAGCAAGAGGAGGTGATATCCTTAACCAGATCGGCTACCGGAATGGCATTTCCCTTGGCCTGATCATTTCAGCACTCGGCACCCTTTTGTTTTACCCTGCTGCACAAACATCTTCTTTCCTGCTTTTTATCAGCGGGCTTTTTATAGTAGGACTTGGATTTTCCTTGCAGCAAACGGCGGCCAATCCGCTAGCGATCATTATGGGCAATCCTAAATCAGGCGCCCAACGGTTGAGCATGGCTGGCGGCATTAATAATTTCGGTACTACCATTGGCCCATTGATCGTAAGCTTTGCCATTTTTGGTTCAGTAACCGGCGGCACTGCAACAGCCAGCATTCAAAGTATCAAAATACCTTATCTCATACTGGGTCTCGCTTTCGTGATCGTAGCCGTTATTTTCCGGTTCTCTTCTGTTCCCAACAAAATAGAATTGGACAAAGTGGCGGAAGAAGAAGCAAGCGATTCCGGCAAAGTGGCTCATCGCAGCGGTCCGTTAAAATATCCGCAACTGCTGTTGGGTATGCTTGGCATATTCATTTATGTAGGTGTGGAAGTGAGTACGGCAGCCAATCTTCCTGAATTCATGAAAGAGCACCTGAATACGCCTACCGATAAGATCGCTCCTTATGTTTCGCTTTACTGGGCGAGCCTGATGATCGGCCGGTGGACAGCTTCTGTAGGTGCATTTGATATTTCAAAAGGCGCCAAACAGATCCTGCGGTTCCTGATGCCTTATATAGCTTTTGGCGTTTTCATTCTTGTAAATACGATTGCCAATCACGATGTTACTCCTTTCTTTATCTACGCTGCAGTGATCCTGGTCATCATTATCGGTGATATCCTGAGCAAAGGCAACCCTGCAAGGCAATTGCTTATCTTCAGCCTGCTTGGTATCACAGCCCTGCTGATCGGTATCCTGGCCGACGGCATGATCAGCGTGTACGCATTCATCAGTGTAGGTCTTTTCTGTTCCACTCTCTGGCCATGTATTTTCACACTGGCCATTGCCGGTCTTGGAAAACATACCAATGAGGGCGCCAGCTTCCTGATCATGATGATCATGGGCGGAGGCATTATCAGCCTCCTGCAAGGCGTCCTGGCTTCCAATAACCTGCTGGGCATTCAATGGTCTTATATAGTGGGTGTGCTTTGCTTTACTTACCTGGCCTTCTATGCATGGAAGGTGAAAGGCATTCTGAAAGACCAGGGCATCGACTATGATGCAGAAGTGAGCGTGAGTGGTGGTGGACATTAATACATTCCTTCGTACATTTATTGCCCCGTTAGTAATTTAACGGGGCTTATTTTTAAAACCAATAACATGTCAGCGGCTAAATCAGCATCAACTTCAACATTGCATCCTCTTTCAATCGGGATTGATATTGGCGGAACAGGCACCAAGTTTGGTATCGTGGACCGCGATGGTAATCTTTTGTTTTCGGATGAGATCTCCACAAAGAAGCATGCAGAAGTCGGTACTTTTATAGACGAGCTGTATACCGCTTTATCAGCGCTTATTGACAAAGCGGGCGGCATTGGCCGGATGAAAGGTATTGGCGTTGGTGCACCCAATGGCAATTACTACACCGGCACTATCGAATACGCTCCTAACCTGCCGTGGAAAGGGATCGTGCCGCTGGCTAAACTGATCGAGAACAAATTCAAACTTCCTGTTACCCTCACCAACGATGCCAATGCGGCTGCCATCGGTGAAATGATGTATGGCGCTGCAAAAGGCATGAAGGATTTTATTATGATCACGCTCGGTACCGGCGTGGGCAGCGGTATTGTAGCCAATGGCCAGCTTATTTATGGTCATGATGGATTTGCCGGTGAGCTCGGCCACACGATCATCATTCCTGACGGAAGACTGCACCCCGGCACCGGCAAGAAAGGTTCCCTGGAAAGTTATGCTTCCGCTACCGGTGTTCGCTACACAACACTGGAACTGCTGGAAACTACCGATACACCCAGTGTGCTGCGCAATATTCCCCAGGAAGAGATCGATTCCAAAAAAGTATATGAAGCGGCAATACAGGGCGACGGACTTGCCCGTCACGTATATGAATTCACAGGCCGCATACTTGGCCTGGCCCTGGCTAATGCAGTAATGTTTTCCAGTCCCGAAGCGATCATCTTATTCGGTGGTCTCACCAAAGCCGGCGACCTCATATTGAAACCCACCCGCGAACATATGGAAGCTAACCTGATACAGGTGTTCCAGAATAAAGTGAAATTGCTGATCAGTCATCTGAGGGAGTCTGATGCGGCGATATTAGGAGCTAGCGCATTGGTCTGGGAGTGAGTACCAAGCTGATTTGAGAGAAAATTATTTGATGATGAATACAGCGGGAACTGGACGTTGATTGCCTTTATCTGAAGGCAAGATTGTTTCTTTGCCATTTACCAGTAAGCAACTGCTGCCGCCGCCATCGAGATTAAGCGCTTCCATGCAGCCAAGGTCTGCAAGTATCTTTGCCTGTTGTATCAGCGTAGCACCCTCTGCAATACCGGGATTTCTTCCTTCAACGACCAGGATAATGAGTTTGTTGTCGCGGGTATAGCCCATGGCAGTACGCGGATGCTTGTCGTTGATGGCATTGCCTGTAAACTTCAGTTCAGCATTGTTGGAGATGCATACCTTTCCGTCTTTCACCAATACAGGTCCCCCGCCGACAGCGGTTTCCATTTTCCATTTTTTAAACACTTTGCCCGAAGGAACACAACTGCCTTCAGCAGGAGGTATCTTTTTCATTTCCTTATAAGAAATATGAAAAGCCGCACTGGAATCTTTACGGAATGCTACAGGATAATCCCATGCAGAAGGCCATCTGGATGATGAATCGGTATACAACCAGGCAATATCAGCTTTGCGTTTGGCAGTAATACCCAAAGCACTGCCCAGGGGATGACGGTAAGTAAGTGTATCCTTTCCTTTGCCTGCGATTGTATGGATAGTATATCCCACCTGTTTCCCGTCTTTTATTACGGTATTAAGGTTCTGGTTGGTTGCAAAAGAAAAAAAGGTGCAGTTCACGACTATTGCAGGCTGCTCATTTTTCTTATAGAATTGAAGTGGTGTAAGTCTTCTTCCCAGCGTTGTGTCTACAGTGAAATGAAGTTTTTTATCAGAAAGATCAGCGATCACATAATAGGCGATACTGGGCTTTCCATCAAGTGGATCGTGTGATGAATAAACATGAACAGAAGATGGCAACGATCCAAACAATGAATCCGCCTTTATCCATCTCAGTGAGGCTCTCTCCTGAGCTTTTACTGTAAAGAATGCAGAAACCAGTGGAATGAGCAGAGCGAAGCAAATGATTTTTTTCATCAGGCATTCATTTTATTTTATAGGGTCTCCACAAAATAAAGTATTCTTTGTGCTCTTTGTGCCCTTGTGGGAATTATCTCCCACAAGGGCACAAAGAGCACAAAGAATAAAAATATTAATTCAGAAAATAATTATGAAATTATGGGAGCACCCTTCGCCATTTCCCATTCTTTCTGCCCTAACCCTGGGAACACATGACGTTCGCTATGATAAGATGAACGCACCAGCGGACCGCTTTCTACATAGTCAAGGCCGAGGTTGTAACCAACCTCGCGATATTCAGCAAACTCATCGGGATGAACAAAACGCTGTACAGGCAAGTGTTTTTGTGTAGGCTGCAGGTATTGGCCAATGGTGACCACATCGCAACCATTATCATACAGGTCTTTCAGGGTTTGTATCACTTCCTCGCGGGTTTCGCCAAGGCCCAGCATGATACCGCTCTTTGTTCTTCTTCCACCTTCTTTCAGGGTGCGGATCACTTCCATACTGCGCCAGTATTTAGCCTGTATGCGCACCTGGCGGGTAAGGCGTTCTACTGTTTCGATATTGTGGGATACTACCTCAGGCGCTGCATCGATCACCCGTTGGATATCGTCCTTCTTACCTTTAAAATCAGGGATCAGGGTTTCCAGGGTGGTATCCGGATTAAGTGCTTTAACTGCTTTGATGGTATTGTACCAAATGGTGGAGCCGCCGTCCTTCAACTCATCACGGTCAACAGAAGTGATCACAGCATGCTTCACTTTCATCAGGTAGATGGCTTCGGCCACGCGCTGGGGTTCATCCCAATCCACGGCCTCAGGCCTGCCGGTGGCTACGGCACAGAACCCGCAACTGCGGGTGCATACATTCCCAAGGATCATGAAAGTAGCGGTGCCGGCACCCCAGCATTCGCCCATATTGGGGCAGTTGCCACTTTCACAGATCGTATGGAGCTTGTGGGTATCAACCAGGTTACGGACATGCTTATAGCTCTCTCCGATGGGTAATTTCACCCTTAACCAGTCAGGCTTTTTTACCCGGGTTTTATCATTAGTTGCGGCAATAACGGGAAGTTCGGTCATAATGCAAAAATACGAGGGATTATGGAAGATAACGAATACAATCCCCCGATGGTTCATTTACGCTTTCCGAAAAGAATGGCAACATATCCCTGGAAGAAAAGCTGCCTTTCTTTCAGCCTTGCCATAATAGGAACCTTACCGGGATAATAATCAGCGCTCATGCCTATTTCCAGGGCGGAAACCGTTTCATTAAAGCGGCCATAATCGAAGCGCATACCTATCTTGGCAAAGGCCCCCGGCTTCACTTTGATCTCTCCCCATCCCTTGCTGAAACCTCCGCCTGCAATAATGGCGCTCTGGTCCATAAAAAGCGCACTGTCTGCTGTCGAATATTTGATATCCCTTTGGCCTTGTTGCGGATCATCTACCGTAAGATAATAAGGGCGAAGAAGACCAAGGGCAACGCCTGCATAATAAACGCCTGTAACAGCCACACCGTTCTTATTCCCTTTTTGCCCTAAAATATATTGCTGGCCAAAGCCGAGCGTAACGGGATAGAAGTAATTAATTTTCCCGTATATATATGGGTTTCCAAATATGAAACTTCCTCCCAGTGATTTCTCTTCTTTCTTCTCTTTTATTTCAGCAAAATCTATCCGGTATAAATTGGTCTTACGGCTGGTTTTCATTTTACCGAATTCATAAAATGCACCATAACCGTTTGTGCGAAGCTGAATGCCAAATGTGCTTTGCTTGTGATAAACGAGCACCCCTTCTTCAGCCTGACGCATCAGTTCATTTATCTTCTGGCGTTTAGCTTCTTTTTTCTCATTCCTTTCTATTCTTCTGTCCTGTGCAAAGGCTGCAATCGCAAACAGTATAACTACGGCGGAGAGGCTGAGTTTCTTCACAGATTCTTCTATTTAATTAAAATTACCAAGAGATTTACTCTTGCTTATAACGTAAATTTAGGGCAAAAATTGAAATGACCTCTACAGTAGTTTACAACGGCGATCTCCGCA
>DATAJQ010000231.1:0-3089 GCA_036262095.1 Chitinophagaceae bacterium
ATTCTTGCCCGCAAGGGCACTGACACGATCAGTGTGTCCCCGCAAACAACCGTACTGAACGCTCTTCGGATAATGGCTGAAAAGAATATCGGATCTGTGCTGGTAATGGAAAATGGCAAATACCTTGGCCTCGTTTCTGAAAGGGACTATTCCCGCAAAGTGATACTGAAAGGCAAACATTCAGATGATACTACGGTAGCAGAGATCATGTCGTCTGATCTGCCTTCCGTTACACCGAAAGATACTGTGGAGCATTGCATGTCGCTCATGACAAAAAACAATATCCGCTATGTGCCTGTATTTGAAAATGAAAAACTCGCCGGACTTATTTCCATGAGCGATGTGGTGAAGGAAACGATACTAAACCAGAAAGAAACGATCAATCATCTCGAAAGTTATATCCACGGCCAGGGATAAACCGGCCCTATCCCACTAGCATTCCGGCAAACTCAAAGGCACATTCACAGCCAGCCCGCCATCTGCAGTTTCTTTGTATTTATAATTCATATCCTGTGCCGTATCCCACATAGTTTTGATCACTGCATCAAGGGAAACCTTGGCAAAATCAGGTGTGCTTTGCAGTGCCAGTTGTGATGCAGTAATGGCCTTGATCGCTCCCATCGTGTTTCTTTCAATGCAGGGTACCTGCACCAGTCCTGCAATAGGATCACAGGTCATACCAAGATGATGTTCCATCGCAATCTCCGCAGCCATCATTGCCTGTCGCTGACTGCCACCGCTGGCCTCAGTAAGTGCTGCTGCTGCCATTGCAGAAGAAACACCGATCTCGGCCTGGCAGCCTCCCATAGCTGCTGAAATGGTGGCACCCTTTTTAAAGATGCTGCCGATCTCGGCCGCAGTCATCAGGAACCGGATCACTTTATCTTCCTCCTCTCCCTCTGTAAATAATATGAAATACATCAGCACTGCCGGAACAACTCCTGCCGCCCCATTCGTAGGTGCCGTTACCACCCGGCCAAAAGATGCATTCTCTTCATTCACTGCCAAAGCAAAACAGCTTACCCAATCCAACACATAGTTGAAGCCCATGCCTCCCTGCCTGATCGCTTTCACCCAGGATTCATAATCAGTAGTGGTTATACCTTTCAGCAATTTCTTATTCAACCCTGCCGCCCTTCTTCTCACATTCAATCCTCCCGGCAAAAAACCTTCGGTATGACAACCACGGTAAATGCAGTCGCGCATCACCCGCCATATATTCAACACCCCTTCCCTTGTTTGTGCTTCAGGACGCCATGCATTTTCGTTTTCCAGCACGATCTCATAAATGGCCAGTCCTGTTTTAATAGACCACCTCAACAAATCATTAGCCGTATTCACCGGGAAAGGCAATTGCACCCCTGATGATGCACCCGATGCCTGTTCGCCTTCTTTTACAACAAATCCTCCACCGATCGAATAATATGTTTCAGCAATCGACTGCCCATTGCGAAGCTTCACTAAAAAACTCAGCGCATTAGAATGAAAAGGAAGCGTTTCAGAGCTGAGAAAGCCTATATCCGTTTCCGGATCGAATGCAATTTCATACTTACCATCCAACTCAATCTTTTTCCGCGTGGCTATCTCTTTTATCTTAGGCTGAATGGTATCTACCGGGATAGTAACCGGATCATTCCCTGCCAAACCCAATTGGACAGCGATATCAGTACCATGACCAATACCCGTTTTGGCAAGCGAGCCATACAACAAAACCTGTATGGACTCAACTTCAGACAAGCTGCCGCTTTGTTCCAAACTCTTTAGGAAACGCTGTGCCGCCCTCCATGGACCAAGCGTATGAGAACTCGAAGGGCCAACGCCTATCTTAAAAATATCAAAAACAGAAATGGGTTCGTATGGCAAGAGATATAGTTTTAATAATAAAGCAAAACTACGACAAACACTAATCACACAAATAGTCGTTTGTAATTGAAGGAGAAATAAATAAAGCCGCGAATGAGGTGAATGGTGCCCTATTGTCAGACACCATTCACCTCATTCGCGGCCCATTATCCTCTCCACCCTCCAACACCTCATTCGCGGCATTCGTACTTAAAAGGAAGCCTTGCACGATGATAACGTACAAGGCTAATATGCAGGCGGTATTGGTTGACGATTATTGCACGGCTATCAGGTCTATTTCAAATATCAGGATAGAATTGGCCGGGATCGACCCATAAGGTTGACTGCCATAACCCAGGCTTGGTGGGACATAGAGCACTATCCGGCCACCAGCTTGCAGCAAGGGCAGCACATTTCTCCAGCCGCGAACAAGCCCGCCCAGGTTAAAATCCACCTGAGATTTTTGTTCATCAAACACGAACCCATTGGTAAGATAGCCCTTGTATTTTACAGATACATTGGAACAAGGAGTCGGGTTTTTACCTGTTCCCTGATTTTCAACGGTATAAAAAACGCCGCTACAGTGCTGAACAGCAGTTATATTTTTGGCAGCGATATGATCTGCCACCGCCTGGATCTCGGACTGGGGCGCTTTATTGCCACATTGATCATATTCACATTTATCGTTATTTTTACTACAAGCAGAGAGAAATAGGGTAACAGCAAGGGCCCAGACCGAAATTTTCTTCATAATTCAGATAGATTAGCGCAAATATATAGGTACTTGTGATATAAAGACCAATTTATAGGGCAAACGCTGCAAGGAAATAAAAAATCAAGTCTTATCCTGTTTAGCCTTCAGCTCCTGGTAACGCTGCTCATTCAGATCCCATTTGTGCTTTACGGAAAATACGGTCGTAAAAACAACAATCAGCAAGGCAGCAACTACCAGCACCAGGATCAGTGAGGAACTGGATCGTATCTCCATATCAGCCCGCTTATACCAGCCCGAAAAAAAATTGACGAAAATGGCGACCACGAATACAACGGATAATGGCAACCCCACTGAAAGTTGCCGCAGCAATTTCTTTTTACGAAGCCTCTCCGTTTCCCAGGAAGCAACGAATTTCTTTTCTTCTTCTGTTAGCATAACAGGCCAAAATTAAAACTTATGCTGTTCCGATGCTTGCAACAGCCAGTTGAATTATTTATATTGTGCAGATAAATCCAAAGGCCGTGAAAATAAC
>DATAJQ010000232.1:0-4423 GCA_036262095.1 Chitinophagaceae bacterium
TGCATACCGTTTTCCGCTTCAGCCACCATCTGGATGTCTTTGCGGCTGGAAAGAGAGGTTTTTACACCTGTGCGAAACAAAGCATGGTCATCGGCAATCGCTACTTTAATAACTGAGTTAGTCTCGTGATTTTTCATGGGTTTGATATTGGTATTAAAAAGTCGGACTATGTATTTATTCCGGTGCAAGATGGAAAATTCCGCTTACATATACCATAGTAGAAATACTTGATTTCGTATTTGTGGAAAGTACCGCTACGGAGCTATAAGTGAAATACTACCATTATCACCTAGTCTATTTACGATAAACGATAATAGGTAATCTACCATTCTATGCGTAAATACTGTATTATTCAAATAGGGAAATCTTGCTATTGTACACATGGCAATGTGGATATATTTTTGTTTCAGAAAGTTGATAGCAAAGGATGACTCGTTTCTCCCTCTCTATCCAATGTCCAAACCGTCCAGAAAAGTATTTCCAATTCCTGTGATAAAACCAGACGACACTCTCCCAACTATCAACTTTCTATTTTTTTTGATATAATCCCGTTTTTAAGTCCACCTGTGATGAAAATCAACGGCTTTGATCAAAACCATTGACATTAAACTGATTCCACCTACCCAACTTTTTTTCTTTCATAACAGTAACGTAAGAGCCCTTCCGAGAGGAGGGGCTCCTTTTTTGGTACGAATAGCGCGAATATGTTTATATATGTGATTGGTGGGCGGTAGGCGCGGATTATGCGAATGGGGGCGGATATTACGGTAAGAGGAGAGGGTTTTACCATTAGCCTTTATTATTTTACTACGCGAATTAACTGGCGGCCACTGACAACCCCATTCGAGGTAACACCTTCAATGATGCAGGAAAATGTGCCGGTAAGATCATTCGTATAAAAGGAAACATTGGCTTCGCCTTTTTCATCGGTTAGTAATTGCTGCGACCAATAGACGGTACTGAACATTTCCGGTTCAGGAGGATTGAACGATGCATAATCAGCCACGTAAAAATCTTTGGAATAATAGCGTCCTTTTAATTTATACAGTAATTCCACGGGCGTTCCGCCAATATTACGGCCGGGGCAGTGATAAACGACTTGCTTGCCGCGGTAGTTATAAACGCCGCCTTCCACGGCCGGGGTCCCCGATTTATGATTCGGACAGTTTAGAATATTATACATGCATACATAATCATGGCAGGTAAGGCTTTCATATGTCTCCCCTCCCATATAGCCTCCATCGTTCGATTTCGATTTGACCACTACCGCCGAAAGTGTTTTCACCTTGCTGAGCGTTTCTTCTTCCCAGGGCATAATGGCTTTAATACCTTCCGGCTCAGGATAAAATAAGGTAGCCAGTTGTTTATTGAGCGAGTCTGCCTCATGATGGATCTCAATAGCAAAATCTTCCCTGTGTTTTTCATTTATAACCAGGGATATCTGCTCATCAGGCATCAGTGCTGTCATATTGGGGTCTAATGCGAACCGGCCCGCAGGGTCGGTGACCACTGTTTGTATACTATTAGTAAGCACAGATAATTCTACCGGCTTCTTCAATGATTTACGGTTACTGGTCTTCACCATCCCCGATGGTCTTAATTCCCGGCCTTTTGCCCATACAGGAATGGTAGTGTCTCCTACAGGTTCGTGATACCTTGTCCAGCAACGCATCAACAGCAGCATTTCCAGGTCGGCCCTTGTACCGAGACCGTTGGAAGGCACAGGAGGTATCAGCCCCATATCTGCATAATCCCTGAATAAAGAATATGGTACGATATCCTGGAAGCGGGTAGTATCAATTCGCTGAGTGAGCACCATAGCCATAGAAAAAGTAGAGGCAAGCGGATTACCGGCCGCATCACTCAGCTTTATTCTCAGGTTTATTTTCGAACGGCGATGGTATTCAGTAGAATCGGCTATAATCCTGACCGATGCCAGGGAATCATAGCCCCGTAAAAAACTCCGTTCAGCCAAAGGCCGAAAAGCAGAGTCGAATAAAGTCAGCGTAGCAAGGCCCGTTTCCAGGCCTGCCATCGGGATGCGAAGCGTGATCTCCGGGTTCATAACTTTCAATTGCCAGAGATCATACACCACCCGGTAATTATGAATGAGCAGGTAGAATTTATTACCGGCCGCTGCGCAGCGTAATTTCATTATCAGGGTGTCATGGGCCACAGCTTCCTTCACCTGCATCACAGCGCCTTTTGTTTTTACAACAGGAAGACGTGCCGCCATGATCTTTTTTTCTTTATCATCCAGCACAACCGAATATTCTTTACCAGCAACCGGAGTAAACTCTATTATACCCGAGCCGGCAGAAGAAGTGCGAAGATTGGCAACCGGGTGATTATTCTCTAATAGTTGACCTTTGACAGCGACCGGCTTTCCCGAGCGGTCGGTCACTTCAAAAGCGGTACGGGTAGGTAAACCACTTATCCAGTCGCCGCTCTCAGGATACCAGCGGAAAGACAATTGCTTTTCGAGAAAAGACATAGGTACTCTCGTAGCAAAAGCAGCTTTTTCTTTTTGAATGGCCGCCTGCAGTTCGAACTTACGGACAGTAGAATCCTGCGGTATTATCAAAGGCACTTCTCCGAAAGGGCTTACTACGGCACGGCCCTTTTTCATCGGTTTATCATCTGCAAACACGGTATAATTAAATGAAGCCCCGGTAGCATTCAACATCTCTTTATTAGTAACATGCGCCAGAATACCGATAGAGTCTTTTGAAAAAGCACCACCTTCCACCTCAACAGTAAAAGGATTACCCGTTCCGAACCGGATGGATAGCTGTTGCTGGAATACCCGGGGATAGCGTTCATCGCTTATAGCATTTGTATAAGCTATTAGATTATAGTCTCCCGGGGGAAAACTATCCGCTACAAAAATATATCCCGCTGCCAGTCCACGGTCCATTACAAACTGCTGGGAAGCCACTACCTGTTGAGTGACCCGATGGCTTAGAAAAACATGCAGAGTATGATACTGTTCAAGAGGCCGGCTCGACCGGAGCAGGTAAGCAGTGAACCAGATATTCTCCTTACCCGTATAAATGGTCTTATCAGTATGCAGATAGATCTGGGTAGAAGAAAAAAGACTATCACGTTTGGCAAAATGCCGGCCAAGGGAATCGAACAACTGTTCTGCCTGTGAAAAGGCAGAAAGTGAAAGGAGGCTACTAATAGCAAAAAATACAAGGAACCGGCGGCGCATTAGCGAATATAATACTGTATTTAAATAAAACGGAGCGCAGCACTAGTAAAATGCTGCGCTCCGTTTTATTCTGGGCCGGCCTTACTTCAACTCCAATTTCACCAATACCGGATAATGGTCAGAAGGAAACCTTCCATGATATGTATCCGTTAATACGCCATATTTTCTTACTGTAAACTGATCCGTTACAAAAATATGATCGATGATATCGTTGGATGGGTTATTCGTCCTGAAACTGTTAAAGCTCCCATTGTTCACATAAGGATCTGCAGCCAGCGTATACGCATCTTTAACAATACCACTGTTTTTAATGCTCAGATACCATTCACTCTGATGATCCCCATTGAAATCTCCTGTAAATACTACAGGCTGTTTGCCTGCTATTTGCTGTATCTTTTGCAGGATCAGCTTGCTGCTTTCTTTCCGTGCTTCCACTCCCTGGTGATCATAATGCACATTGAACACATAAAAGGTCTTTTTGCCTTTTTTTGTTTGCAGCTTAAGCCAGGAGCAGATCCGGTTTAATCTTGCATCCCAACCAGGACCAGGTTTATCAGGTGTGGTCGACAACCAGAAACTGCCACTGTCAAGCACATTGAATAATGATTTCCTGTAAAAGATCGCAGAGTGCTCTCCTTTTGCCTGACCATCATCCCGGCCTATACCGTAATAACTGAAGTCAGGCAGGTTTTGTTGCAGATCTTCCAACTGGTTTTTCAAGCCTTCCTGCGTACCTACAATATCAAAATCATGAAAACGGATCAGCGCAGCAGCAACAGGCGCCCTGTCTTTCCAGAGATTTCCGCTATCCCTTGGATTATCATAACGCAGGTTGAATGTACCTACTGTAAGGGTTTGCGAATAACAATTAAACGTAACTGCAAGGCTTACGAGCAGTACAAGAAAAAAACGGTTCATTAGGTTCTTATTATTTTACCAGCCTGGGTTTTGGCCCAGAATGGGGTTGATCAATAAATCGTTGTTAGGGATAGGGTAAAGATACTTTTTATCTTCCCATTTACGTGTCACATTAGTCAGCCATGTTATTTCACCGCTGGTGCCATTGGAAAGGCGCTGCGGATTAACAGAACCATTAGCCAGGTTGGGCGATACATTCACAAATGTTACACCACTTATAGGTGAAGGCGCAGAACCGGAATAGAACAACACATCATTCTTGCCATCACCATTCAGGTCCATTGGTGTATT
>DATAJQ010000233.1:0-8258 GCA_036262095.1 Chitinophagaceae bacterium
TATTTAGGTCCGGGACCGTCCAAAAGCATGAAAAAAGCAGGAACAACGAATACCACAAATAGTTTTTCAACCCTTTTATTAAGGTGGAATAAAGAGGAAAATAGGCGGAAAATGCCCTGGAAGGGCGAAAAAGACCCCTACCGGATCTGGTTAAGCGAAATTATCCTTCAGCAGACCCGGGTGGAGCAGGGGCTGGACTATTATCACCGCTTTATAGAGCGCTTTCCGGCTGTGAGCGACCTGGCCGCCGCCCCGGACACTGTAGTTCTCAAATTATGGGAAGGCCTCGGCTATTATTCCCGCTGCCGCAACCTGCTTGCTACTGCCCGCTACATCGCCAATGAGAGAGAAGGCATTTTTCCTGATACTTATGAAGAGATCAAAGCACTGAAAGGCATCGGCCCTTATACGGCTGCAGCTATTTCATCTTTTGCATATAACCTTCCCCATGCAGTAGTAGATGGAAATGTTTTCCGTGTATTGTCGCGCGTATTTGGTATTGCCAAACCAATTGATTCAACCGAAGGAAAAAAATATTTTACGCAACTGGCCGATGGCCTGCTGGATAAAAAACAACCAGGCCTCTATAACCAGGCCATCATGGATTTCGGGGCTATTGTTTGCAAACCTGCTTTGCCTCTTTGTTCTTCCTGTGTATTCAATTCCCAATGTGAAGCTTACCGGCAAGGCAAAGTGAATGAATGGCCGGTAAAAGAAAAAAAGATCAGCATCCGCAAAAGATGGTTCTATTATCTGGTGATGGAATACAAAGGGACAATAGCCATACGGCAACGCACAGGAAAAGATATCTGGAATCAGTTGTATGAATTTCCTGTAATTGAAACCAGCGCCGAACAGGATGCAGCGCATATATTGACACAGGCAGAAAAACAAGCCTGGTTATTACCCAAAAAGTATACAAAGATCTCTGTCTCTCCTTTATTTAAACAGCAGCTTTCGCACCAGTTGATAGCAGGACAGTTCATCATATTGCAACTGGACAGGAAGCCGGATCTGCAAGATGGTATTGTTTGGGTAACGGAAAAGGAAAGAATGGATTATCCGTTTCCCAAATTCATTAATCAATTCCTGAATGGAAATAAATCGCATCAAAGTCTATTTTAAATTTTTGGCTCCCACAAAGCCACGAAGACCACAAAGAAAAATATGGAAAGGCAATAGTCTTTAACGTCATTCAATCAACTATTTCTTTGTGGTCTTCGTGGCTTTGTGGGAGCCAAACAACCTCTCCGTGGGAAATTGGCATATTTTTTCATTCCATATAAAAAAATTAACTTTAGTAGTAAAGGCCGGAGAGATTTAATAATAAGATAAAAAGCAAGCGTATGAGAGGCGTAAACAGAGTGATGCTGATCGGCAATCTCGGGAAAGACCCGGATGTTCAGTTTTTGGAAGGCAATATTGCTGTTGCCAAATTTCCCCTTGCCACTACGGAAACATTTAAAGACAGGTCGGGGAAACTTGTATCCCAAACAGAATGGCATACTGTAGTATTGTGGCGAGGCCTCGCAGAACTGGCTCAGAAATACCTGCACAAAAGCAGCCTGGTGTATATAGAAGGACGTCTTCGCACCCGGAGTTGGGAAGATAAGGATGGCAACCGTAAATTTGCCACCGAAGTAGTGGGGGATAATCTGATCATGCTGGATAAAAGGATGGATGGCAGCACACCCCATACCGATGGCGGACTCGAAAATATGGGCAATCCCGATACATCTTTGGGCGACCCGTCGGAAAGCCTTCCTTTTTAGTAGTAAAAAAAATAATTTTGTGACAGGCAGGCCTTTTGACCTGCTTTTATCATTAAACCGAAAAAAACACTGCATTGGAGAGTCATTCGGTCATTCAACTTTTCTGTGATCCTTTTGCTTTTATTTTCCTTGCTGCCAATACACAGGGCACAACCCTGCTTGTCATTCTTTTATTGGCCCTGCTGCTGCTTACCTTCACTATTTCCGGAGCAGAAGTGGCAATTTTTTCGCTGAACGATAAGGATATTAATATGCTGAAGACAAAGCAGCATCCTGCAGCAAAGAGGATCATCAATTTTTTGGATGAACCCAAGGAAGTATTTGCCTCCCTGCTGATCGCCAGCATTTTTGTGAACATCTCCATTATCGTGCTCACCAATTTCCTGATCGGTCAGTTCATTTCATTCGCACATATCCACTTTATTCTGGAATTATTGTCTAAAGTGTTTGTGATCACTTTCGTACTCGTGTTCTTTGGAGAAATATTACCTAAAGTGTGGGCTACACAGAATAACCTGCGCTTTGCTTATGGTTCAGCGATCGTAGTGGAAGCCGTGCATCTTTTTCTCCGCCGTATCAGCAAATGGACCGTTTCTTTTGCCGATGCTGTTGGCCGCAAGCTTGGCGCCAACCGTTCCGAAGCAGTGAATATCCAGGAACTGGATGAAGCGATTGATATAAAAACGGATGAAGAAGCATCCCCTGAAGAAAAGAATATCATGAAAGGCATTATAAAATTCGGTACCATATCTGTGAAGCAGATCATGCGGAGCAGGCTTGAAGTAAATGGTATCAATTACAATGCATCCTTCTCTGACGTGATAAAGAAAGTGGAAGAGCTTCACTATTCCCGCTTGCCGGTATACAAAGTGAGCATGGACGAGGTTGTCGGTATTATCAATACCAAGGATCTGATTGCGTCTTTGCAACAGCCCGCTGATTTCGATTGGCATTCGCTGATGCGCCAGCCTTATTTTGTACCGGAATCAAAACTGATCTCCGACCTGCTGCGCGATTTTCAGAACAGGCACATTCATTTTGCCGTAGTAGTGGATGAATTTGGCGGTACCAGCGGTATCGTTACCATGGAAGATATTATGGAAGAAGTGATCGGTGATATCCGTGATGAATTTGATGAAGAAGAAAGCCATGATAAAAAGTTGGATGACAACAACTATATTTTCGAAGGGAAAACGATGATCCATGACGTTTGTAAGATCATGCAATTGCCCATAGATATTTTTGATAGCATAAGAGGAGAAAGTGAATCAATCGGAGGTCTGGTGCTTGAATTGGCGGGCGAATTCCCTGCTGTAAATGATGTGGTCAGCAGCGGCGATTTTGATTTTACCGTGCTGGAAGCAGATAGTAACCGTATCCGGATGGTGAAAGTGACAGTGAACCACAACAGAAAGGCATAAGGCCATTAAAACTAAACAGCAACTACTTTGAAGCGTAATTATTTATTCCTGTTCCTGGCCTGTGCAATAGGAACAGCATTTTTGTTATCCTGCAATAGCCCCTATCCATACAGAAAAAAAGGTTATTTCAAGGTGAGTTTTCCTGAAAAGAAATATCAACTGTTTGATCAACCCGGCTATCCGTATACATTTGAATACCCCGTATATGCACATGTAATAAAAGACACATCTTTCTTTGACGCCAAAGCCGGGGACTGGTGGATCAATATCGATATCCCTCGTTTTCATGGAAGGATATATGTAAGTTATAAAGGAGTGACACCCCGTAATTTCGATTCCCTCGTGAATGATGGATTTAAAATGGCATATAAACAGCATACAGATGTAGCCACTGGTATTGTTGACAGCCCCATTGTTACCCCTAACGGCGTGGAAGGGATCTATTTTTCCCTTTCAGGGAATACAGCCACGGCCAACCAGTTTTTTGTAACCGACAGCACCCGCCATTTTCTTCGCGGAGCCCTTTATTTTGATGCCACTCCCAATGAAGATTCCTTAGGTATCGTGAATGATTTTTTAAAGCAAGATCTGAAGCATTTGATTAATACGTTGCGGTGGAGATAAGCCCGGATTTTAAGCGATGAGCCCGTAACTTTGCCCAAAAGACCTTTTGTGATTGTAATAGACAATATATTGATCAGTGATGAGGTGGTAGAGAAAAAATTTGTCTGCGACCTGGCCAAATGCAAGGGCGGCTGCTGCGAAGAAGGCGATGCCGGAGCTCCTTTATCAAAGGAAGAGCTGGCAATGGTATCAAAATATTATGAGCAGGTGAAACCCTACCTGCCGCCTGCCGCCATTGCCGAGATAGAGAAAAAAGGTTTCTATCAGTATGATCATGAATTTGGGTGGGTAACTCCCACACTGCCCAGCGACAACGAAATATGCGTGTATGCTTTCCGGGAAAAAGACGGTCTTATCAAATGTGCTTTTGAACAGGCATATTATGACGGACTGATACCCTGGAAAAAACCGATCAGTTGTCATCTCTATCCCATTATTGCCAAACCAGGCAAGCACGGGGATTATGACCGGGTGAATTATGAACCCCGGCAAAGATTGTGCAGCCCAGCCTGCCAACTGGGAGAACAACTGCAGGTGCCGGTATATAAGTTCCTGAAAGAACCTCTGATCAGGAAGTATGGCAAAGAATTTTATGAAACGCTCGATGCTATCGCTGCGGACTATTTTGAACAACAGACAAACAATCCAGCGTGAAAGAAACAGTATCCAGTTTTCTCGATAAAAGTTCGGAGAAAGCCGCTGACCTTAATCACCGGCGGACGATCAATTTCAATATAGGCAAGTACAATGCAGCAGTGCCACAGGGCAAGTTGCAGTTTGCCGAATTGAATCTCGCCAGGGAAAGGGCTAAAAACCTGAAATGGCGGGCTATTGAAACACTGGATCAGCAGCTGGAAAGCTTTGAAACAGCCATTACCAGGAGAGGCGCAAAAGTGATCTGGGCGGAAGATGCAAAACAAGCCCTGGAAGAAATAGGAAAGATCTGCGATGAAAAGAATTGCAAGACCCTGGTGAAGAGCAAGAGCATGGTGACAGAAGAGATCCATCTTAATGACTTCCTGGAAAAAAAAGGTATTGAAAGTGTTGAAACCGATCTTGGTGAATATATACAACAACTGGATGGCGAACCGCCTTATCATATCGTAACCCCGGCCATGCACAAAAGCAAGGAGGATGTAGCCCGGCTGTTTGCAGAAAAGCTGGGAACAGATCCAACCCTCGCTCCGGAACAACTCACGCTGGTAGCAAGGGATATTTTGAGGGAGAAATACCGCGAAGCTGAAGTAGGTGTTACCGGAGCCAATTTCATCATAGCTGATATAGGCGCTGTGGCTGTAACGGAAAATGAAGGAAATGGAAGACTGAGCTGTTCCATGCCTAAAACACATATTGTAGTGGTAGGGATCGAGAAGGTTATTCCTTCCATGACGGACCTTTCTTTGTTCTGGCCATTGCTGGCTACTTATGGAACGGGACAAAGGATCACTTCATACAATACGATCATTGCCGGGCCGAAACAGGAAGGAGAAACAGATGGGCCGGAAGAAATGTATGTGATATTGTTGGACAATGGCCGAACCAATATCCTGGCCAATGAAAAGCAAAGGGAAAGTCTCTATTGTATCCGTTGCGGTGCCTGCCTGAATGCCTGCCCTGTGTATAAAAATATTGGCGGCCATACTTATGGAACAACCTACAGTGGCCCGATCGGTTCTGTGATCACTCCCAACCTTAAAGATCTTGGAGAATGGAAGCATCTGAGTTATGCTTCTTCCCTTTGTGGTAATTGTACGGAAGTGTGTGCGGTGAAAATAAATCTGCATGAACTATTGCTCGAAAACAGGCATGAAGCTGTAAAAGAAGGAGAAGCAACATTTTCCGAAAAAATGGTTTGGAGAATATGGAAGCGGGCCATGCTTCGCCGGAAATGGATGAATATGGCAGGCGGAAATATGAAAGGCTGGTTTGTGAACAAGGTCGGAAAATCATGGACCGAACACCGGGGAAAACTGGAATTTCCCAAGCAATCGTTCAATGAACAATGGAAAGAGAAACGGGGAGAAGGCAAACCGGCAAAATAGTCCTTGTGCTCTTTGCTGTCTTTGTGGGTTTCTATCTAACTGTAAAACCAAATATTCCAATCTTGCTCGTATTTGTTCCCGAAATAACGCCCCGCCTGCAATACATTTTTGATTTCCTGGGCAAAGAGATCATGCAGCAGGGGCTTGAACTTACAACCAACAAACAGACTTTCCTTGAATATAACAAGTCCTGTATCAATTACTCAACAGAGCGGTTACGGGCAGATGAACTTTTTATCGAAGCCCATCCACTCCTTTTTCAAAAAACGATCACCTCACAGGAAATAAGCTGTTTTGATGTAAGCGGCTATAAAGCGTTTTTTAAAACCAACGGGGATTATCCTTTCGACATTTTTGCAGCAAGCTTTTACCTGATCAGCCGTTATGAAGAATATCTTCCACATAAAAAAGACAGCTATGGCCGGTATGCCCCTGAAAACTCTCTTGCTTTCCGCGAAGGGTTTCTAAATCTTCCCCTGGTAAATATCTGGATGCAATATTTTAAAGAGGTGCTGAAACAACATTTTCCCTCTCTTGTTTTCAAATCATCTTCTTTCCTGCTTCTTCCAACTTATGACATAGATATTGCCTGGTCATATAAACATAAAGGATGGTGGCGGCAATTGGGAGGTTTTACCCGCTCAATCCTTAAAGGAGAATGGAAAGCGGTAAAAGACCGGACAGCAGTTTTGAGGGGAAAACAAAAAGATCCGTTTGATGCTTATGGCTGGATGAATCAGCTTCATGAAAAAAAGAAATTAAGGCCATATTATTTTTTCCTGATTGCAGAAAAAAATAGCCGGTATGATAAAAACATTTCCCCTGCAAGGAAGGCAATGAAAGAATTGATCAGCGATCATATTATCCGCTACCCTGTAGGTATTCATCCTTCCTGGCAAAGTGGAGATGATGACCGTTTGCTGCAAAGCGAAATTGCCCGGTTAGCAGCTATCAATGGCAATCCCATCGTTTCTTCAAGACAGCATTATATCCGTTTCGCCTTGCCGGAGACCTTCCGCAAACTGATCGCAAATAAGATCGGGTTTGATTTCTCTATGGGATATGGCAGTATCAATGGTTTCCGTGCTTCGGTGACTACGCCATTTTACTGGTATGATCTTAATGCAGAAGCGGCAACCAATCTTCTTTTGTTCCCCTTCTGCTTTATGGAAGCCAATTCTTTTTATGAACAGCATTATTCCCCACAGCAGGCGCTGGAAGAGATGAGGTATTATTATAAAGAAGTGAAACAGGTGCAGGGAACTTTTATCATGATCTGGCATAATTCTTTCCTGGGCACCGATAAGCTATATGAAGGATGGAGGGAAGTGTACGAAGCATTCATGAATGAAATATGATCCGGGTTAAACTCCTTCTGCTTCTGGCTGTTCCACTGCAGGTAATGCTTTGAACGCTTTGTTTACCATATACACGCCAGCCAGCGTAACCAATCCTCCGATAATGATGAACACACTGATGCTTTCGGCGAATAATAACCAACCCAACAATACAGCTACAATAGGATTGATGTAAGCATAAATTGAAGCCTGCTCTGTGGGCAGGTGTTGCAGTGCATATAAATAAGCAATAAAAGAAAGTACGGATCCGAAGATCACCAGGTAGGCAACTGCTGCCCAGGATTGCCAGGGAATAGCAGTGAATGGAACGGCTGATTTTGTTTCAGGCGTGTTGACCAATTGAGTGAACACTAAAAGAATGATACCGGATATCAGCATCTGCAAACCAAGACTGAAATACGGATTGAAACTCGCGGCTTTTCTTTTAGTGTAAAGCGTACCGAATGCCCAGGTCCAGGTGGCAACCAGAGAAATGAGAATGCCAAAACGGAAATCCGGGTTGAAAAAATCCTGCAGGTGTTCATAAAAAATAATACAGATGCCCGCAAAACCTATGAGTAAGCCAATAATGGCGCGTGCAGGAGTTTTGCTTCCGGAAAACAGGCCGATCACTACCAGCCATAAAGGGAAAATAGCTCCCATAATAGCACCCAGGCCAGCCGTGATATGTTTCAACCCCCAGGTGCTGAGTCCATTGGTGAGTGCGAAATTGAGCAGGCTTAAAACAACGATGCTTCCCCATTCTTTCCTGGCAGGAAAACGGGCGCCTTTGGCAAGGAAGAAGATCACATAACAAAGTCCACCCAGCGTTTGACGTATGCCTGCCATTTGCAGGGAAGGCATGTATTTCACCCCGAGTTTAGAAGCAACCCAGGTGGTGCCCCATAGAATGCAAACCAGAGCCAGCGCAAAAACGGCTTTTGCTTTTGTGCCTTTGCGATGGATAGTAAGCGGGTTAAAAACCGATAGTTCCTTAATGGAATTACTGGTTTGGGATAATGTTCTGTATATATCGAATCGGGGCATTAATGTTTGAAATGC
>DATAJQ010000234.1:0-2302 GCA_036262095.1 Chitinophagaceae bacterium
AAACCTGGCGACATACAGGAACTAAGACAACCGGTGAAAGATTTTGGTTACAGCAAAATACGTTTATTTTATTGGCCGTATCAACTGTAACCTGGTTCCAACGGTCGTAGTCTTAATTGTTGTAAGCCGGTTTTTGAAAAAAGTTCTTAATGGCTGTAACCTGGTTCAACAAACCATAGTCATAGAGAACAAGAACAACAATTAAAACAATAATAAATAATTAGTTATGCACGCTACCGAAATGCTCGTCGCGATACTGATCCCACTGAGCTTCTTTTTACTGGTCTTCGGAATCATCTACATGCAGAAAAGGGAAAACCTTGCCATGATAGAAAAGGGCCTGAACCCGAAGGAATTTGCCAACCGCCCGGCCCCTTATAAAAACCTGAAATGGGGATTCCTGCTGATTGGTGCAGGAAGTGGTCTATTCCTGGCTTATATCCTGGATGCCTACATGCTGCCAAGCATACACCGCAACGAAAACGAAGCAATCTATTTTGCTCTGATCGCTATCGGAGGTGGTTTGGGATTGTATGGTTCTTATAAAGTGGAAAAGAAATGGTGGGACGAGAATAAGCCTGACAGGCCCTGAGAGGTTTTTGATCACACAGCAGACAATAAAAAAGCCTCCTGTATCCAGGAGGCTTTTTCTTATTTCTTAATCTCTTCCATCGCTTTCGCAATTACTGCATCATCATGATTCAATACCTGGAAATAACCCGTATTCCGCCAACGGAACCTTCCCAGGAACGCTTCCAACCGGCGCTGTAAAGTTTCTTTCTGGCGAACGGTAAGCGAAACAAGATTAACTGAGTCCCTGGCTGCTGCATACTGAACAAACTCATTCCATAACTGGTCAAACTTTCCAAAACGCTCTGCATAATCTGCTGCCGAACTGTATTGATCTATCTCCTTGCGGTGTTGCAAATAGTAAGTATATACAAAACTATTAAAGCCGCCGCTTGTAAACAGTCTGTTTATGCTCGCCGGATAAGTAGATGTATCAATTGGAACAAAGAAATCGGGCATGATGCCGCCGCCGCCGAATACAATATGCCCGGAAGGTGTTTTGTATTCCTTACCATTATGTATCTTATTGGAATCGGCATACAAAGCTTCTCCGTTAGAATAGCGTTCCCATATCTCATCCATATACACTTTCTTGCCTTTATCATAAGGCCGCTGAATACTGCGCCCCAAAGGAGAGTAGTAGCGTGCTACTGTTAAGCGGATAGCTGATCCATCACTAAGCTGGTATTGTTCCTGCACCAGGCCTTTACCAAAACTGCGGCGGCCTACAATGATCGCCCGGTCCCAATCCTGCAGGGCACCAGCCAGCACTTCACTGGCACTGGCAGACAATTCATCGATCAGTATCACCAGTTTTCCTTTTTCGAAAAGCCCGGGACGTTTGCAACGGTATTCTTTTTTCTTGCTGTGCACACCTTCGGTGTACACTACCAGTTTATCACCATCCAGGAACTCATCCGCCATTTCGATTGCTTCGTTCATATAACCTCCGCCATTGCCGCGCAGGTCATAGATCAGTTCTTTCAATCCCTGTTTCTGCAGGTTTTCCATGGCCTGCATAAATTCTTCGTAGCTGTTTTCGGTAAACTTGTTCAGCTTGATATAACCGGTTGTTTTATCGATCATATAAGCCGCATCAACGGAAGGAACAGGGATGCTGCCACGTTTTACATTGATCGTTTGCTCCTTGCCGTTCCTTACCAGTTTAAGAACAGCGGTAGATCCTCTTTCGCCACGGATAAATTCCTTGATCCTGGCAAAAGAGACCCCTACCAATGTAGAATCGTTCACGGCAACGATCTTATCGCCGATCTGGAGTCCGGCCTGGTCGCTGGGTCCGCCGGGCACCACATACACCACATTGACCGTATCGCTGAAAACATTGAACTCAACCCCGATGCCATCAAAATTGCCGGCCAGGTCTTCATTCACTGCTTTCAGTTCAACGGGGGGGAAATAAACAGAGTGGGGGTCCAGTTCGCTCATCATTTCCTGAATGGCGCCTCCCTGTAAAGAATCGGTGCTTACAGGGTCCACATATTTTGTCCGTATCAGGTCGAGCGCTTCCTGGAGGGAACTGGGTTTGCTGCTTTGAAAAAAGCCCTTTGCAGAGCCGCCTTTATTCATTTTGTAACCGAAAAACATTCCTGCTATCAATACCACCGAAAAAAGAAGAGGTAACCAAACTTGTAATTTTTTATTGCCCATCATTTATTTTGCTGAAATTTGACGCAAAATAGAGAAAGTTTATTGTTTGTGGTTTGTTGCCCCC
>DATAJQ010000235.1:0-15056 GCA_036262095.1 Chitinophagaceae bacterium
GCAGGTACCATTTTTACATCCACCACGGTGCGGCCGGCAATAGCCACTTCCTGTGTTTCGAAGCCGATAGTGGAAATGATGATCGTGGCATTATCACCAACAGTAAGGGAGAATTCGCCGTTATTGTTGGTGGTGGTGCCATTGCTGGTGCCTTTTTCCTGGATAGAAACTCCGGCAAGAGGTTCGTTCTCAGCACCGGTGATCTTACCGGTGATGCGGACCTGCCGGTTTTCTTCAGCATTGGTGGAAATAACAGCAACAAGATTTCTGTTGACCAGCTTATAGGTCAGTCCGTTACCGGCAAACAACTGGTCGAGTGCAGTGGAGATAGAGAGGTTGGTAGCACTGAAATCCACCTTGCTTTTCAGCCCCTTCAGATCGTAATTGTACAGGAAGCGGTAGTTTCCCTCCCGTTCAATCGTCTTCAGTATTTTGCGGATTTCGGTATTTTTTACGTTCAGGTTGATATTTTGCCCTTTCACCTCATGAGCCCTGACCTGTAAAGCAGTTAATAAAATGATAAAGATGGTAAGCTTCATGATCGTAAGGATTTTCAGAAGCGACCGTGTCGGGAAAGCCCTCCCCAGAGGTACACTTTTTTTCATACATTTGATTTGAGAGTTAAACAATGTGAAACCTCTTCTAATGCAGTTAGCAGGTTTCAGTTTTTCTTTTACCGGGAAATGTTGCCGCATTTTCCGGTTTTTATTCTTAACTGGTATTTGGTTGCTTAATCAGTGATATCCACTTCATTATTGTTGATTTTATAATTGAATGGGGCTATGTATTTCAGCGCCTGCAAAGCTTCATCTATCGTTTCCCTGTCAAATGAACCGCTCAGCCTGTAATTCGCTATTTTTTCATTCTTGAAATTAATTTTGATATTAAACCAGCGTTCCATTTTTACGGCCACTTCGCGAAACGAATCACCTTCAAACAGTAAGCGGTTGTACACCCAGGAGGTTTCAGTCAGGGAGGAATCCGCTACATTGGGAGGTAATGCCGTAATAGCGATGGCCATTGTTTTATTATGAGAAGTATCTCTTCTTATCTCTTTTTGATTACCTGCCGGTAATTCATTTATTTCTTCAGCCAGCTTATTGAATACAAGCTTTTCTTTTGGTTTCAGAATGATCTTCGGAGCCTGGGGTTTATTCTTGTTGATCACTTCGATCATTCCCCGGATAAGCGTGGTCTCAATGGTTTTTTCCTGGGGATAGGATTTTACATTGAAACTGGTGCCCAGCACTTTTATATCAATAGCGGAGGTGTGTACAATGAAAGGCCGCCTGGGATCCTTCACCACATCAAAATAGGCTTCTCCTTCCAGGCTCACTTCGCGGGTAGTGCCAATAAAGTTTTCTGCGTATTCAAGCTTACTGTCTGAATTAAGCCATACCTGCGTACCATCCGGCAGCACCATTTTGGAACGGATGCCTTTACCGGCCACCACTTCATTTCTCTTGGCATCGGCCGCAAGCACCCGGCCTGTCTTTTTCGACATAAACATCCAGGCCCCGCCTGCTATAGCTGCCAGCAGGGTCGCAGCCACAGCCAGTTTGCCGATCCTGCGAAGCAGCCCGGGTTGGGGAGCAGGCTCTTCCTGCTTGTCGGCAGCCATTTCCAGGATATGTGCAAAATGCTGATCAGGAGCATGATCCAGGGAAACATGTTGATCAGGACGATGATGCCAATATGTAAGAAGGATTTCGGTAAAATACTGATCGCCGGGGTTGGATTGCAACCAGTGCTGCAACTCCTCTATTTCAGTAGCAGTCGCTTCTCCGGAGAGTTTCCGGGACAACAATTCAGTTAGCCGGTCATTATTCATATAGCAATCCTTATTAGTATAGACAGGGATTCACAGAAATGACCCTAAAAGAAAATAAGATTTTTTTAACACTCCCGGGTTTACAGGGTCTACCTGCAAAAAGTTCTCCCTTCCCGTCCTTCCCGCCTTACCGGTAAAAACTTACCGGTAAGGCGGGAAGGACGGGAAGGGAGAACTTAGACAGAGTCTATCTTATTTAATCAGAAAAATTTGTGGCAAATGTTAGCTTCTTCTTGTGATGAGGCGGGGAAGGAAATCAAAGTGTCCTTTTACTTTTTCGCTAATCTTTTTTACAGCGATCACCATCTGTGCGTCAACGGTATTCACGGAAATATGAAGGATATCAGCCACTTCCTGGTATTTCAACCCGTCCTCTCTTACCAGTTTGAAGATCATTTTGCAGCGGGGCGGCAATTCTTCCACAGCAGCCCGGATACTTTTGAAGATCTCTGAGGTGATCATTTGCTGATCAGGACATTCCTCATCCTGCAACTGGATATTGATAAAATCAAAAGAATCCGTGATCTGTTCATTGGCTTTGCGGGAAAGAAAATTGAGCGAGGCGTTTTTAGTGGCTGTATATAAATAAGTGGTCAGATGCTGTATTTGAGTAATTGACTCGCGTTGTTTCCAGACTTTCACAAAAACCTCATCAACAATTTCAGTAGCGCCTTCCTTGTTTTTGAGTATGGAATATGCAAAACGCGTCAGTTTTTCGGCATAGTGGTCAAACAATTGCCGGAACGCTCGTTGGTCACCAACGGCTATTTGCTGTTGCAGTGAGTGCAATAATTGATCAGTCAAAACAATTGGATTGTTCATGCAGGCAATCGTTATCTAAAATTAGAACAACTTTACAATTTGAGACAAATTTTGTTTTACGGAAGCTGCTCACCTATGGAAGAAACATGATCGTGCTACAGTGAAATGATGAGGAATAAAAATTATTCACCCCCTATTTGAGGTAGCGCAATAATTGTCCATACGGCTTTTTAAATTTATAATGCCCCGTGTCTGCATATTTCTCAATCAACTTTCTTGCCGGTTCTGATAAATACCATCCCAATGGGATCCTGTCGCCTTCAAATCTGGTTAATTTGAAGTTGATACTGTTGAGGTCAGGATCAAGTTTTACCGACATGGCCCTGGCCCCATTGATCCAACGGAATAAAGTATTGATCCCTCCCTGCAATGGCGCGGCTTCATAGCCCGCCCCCATCGGTGTTTTATGAATGCTGGTATCCGATCCGTAAGAAAGTGAAATGATCACCGGCACTATTTTCTTCGATCTTGTATCCATCCGTCGCAACACCGATTTCATCATCATCACCGTTTGTTGCGCAGTTTGAACAGCCGTATTCTCAAAATATCCTCCATCTACCAGGTGACCGAATTTTTCTTCCTTACCATTCACCCGCTGCATCATCAATCCCGGTGGCGTGATGGCCGGAAAGCGTGCTGAGGAAACCATGCCTTCTTTCATCGGCACCAGCATTTTGGTAGCGTCCAGCACATCCAATGCATCTTCATAATAATCTTTCGAAATCTTATAGGGAGCAAATATGGCTTTCTGTCCTTCCTCCACGTATAAACTGTTAAACAGGATCACCGGCCTGCGGTATGGCTGCACATCTTTCAGCCATGGAGTAAGAATGGATTGATCAAGCAAAGTGGAACCCTCTTCGTTCACATACGTATGCCGTGCAAAAGCGAGGGAAAAACTTTTATTCAGAAATCCTGCCCGGTCAAACGACCGGATAGGCCAGGGAAGCAAACGCTGTATAAGATCGGGAAAAAGGAATCCATACGTAACTCCTGTCAGGAAATCTGAAGCTGTTATCGTATCAAGCGGTGCATAAAATTCCGGAGAACTTAAAGCGGGAGGGCCTTGTTTTGATTTCTCAAAAATATAATTATAAAAAAAGCTGAGCCCCACAGTGCCTCCTGAAGCACCTGTTACCGCAAACGTATTATTATACATTTCCGGATGTGCAAGATGGATCCTTTTCAGCACCTGGCTGGTCCAGTAACATGCCCGGATACCGCCGCCCTCCGCTGCTACCAGGAAAACAGGGATGACTGAGTCTTTTTCAAATAATGAATGATTGTCCAGTTTATAATTCAGCCACTCCTTAAAGTAAAGGCTGTCCGGCAACCGCTGATCGATCTGGCTGTCGAGACTGCTGTCTTTTAATTTTGCCAGTGCATGATTATTATTATGAGGGAGAAAAAATATAAGTGCCAGCACCAACAGGAAAGTAAAAAAAGGAAATTTCAGCCAGTTGGAAATATACATGATGAATAAACTGACCACTGTATAAAATATCAATCCGCATAATATAACAAGGCCGGGCTTTCCATCAAGCGAGGGCACCGATTTTGCAGTAAGCCATGCATATAAAAACGCTCCGATAAATACTGCCGGTATCAGAAATTTGGTAGTGTTCGTTAAATGTTGCGCCCGCACCACGATCCGCACATCTGTTTTTTCAGGCAAGGCAAAGCGCGCATCGCCAGGCATTGCAATATGTTTGCTTTTGGCAATAATATCAGTACGGTAACACAGGTAGATAATATGGACAGCACCTACCAGCAGTACTAGCAGTATCTTGATCACACGCCCATCTGTAAAACCATTCACACCCCAATAGGCCCAGGCAAAGATGAGATAGGGAGTGGCTGCCAGTATACGGGGCATCACTTTGGCAAGCAGTTCCGTTGTGCGTTCATACTTGCTGTCGACAGTCACCACAATATGATCTTCTTTCAACACACAATCTTTGCTGCAATCCGGGTCCTGCAAAGAATCCCGAAGGCCTGCCCGCTTCTGCACGATCCTTCCCAAAGTGGAAGTGGTAAGCGCAATACGCGACACATACCAGATCACCCCGCTCCAAACTATCAGCAGGCCAATAAAACTGAGCACATACGGGTGGAAAAGGTCCAGCTTTCCGAAAGCGATCATCAGGTCCATGCCCTGGTCGTTCACCCCAAAAGCGAATGCTCCTACCAAGATCAGGATCAGTAAAAAAGGGACTTTTCCAAGAATGAAGAAGCTACCCCGGATCCAGAGAAGGGGCCGGAGCTTGCGGAAGATATTTTTCATGATCAAGGTTTATGGTTGCAATCACCGAAAGTAATCAGATTTTAGGTAGTATTGGTTGGCCGAGGGCCGTTGAGCGTTGACCGTTCCGGGGTGACAATGGAAAAGGGGCTACTTGTTGTTTGATCATCTGATCAGTGATCGACAAAACCCGCGGCCAATCAGGCATACACCCGTTAGTTTTTACTAAATTTGTATTCATGTCAGTTTTAATCAACCAGGAAGAGCAGTTCCAGGACAGGGTGGACAACGAAATAAAGATCGAGCCGCGCGACTGGATGCCGGATGCCTACCGCAAAACGCTGGTAAGGCAGATCAGCCAGCACGCCCACAGTGAAATTGTGGGAATGTTGCCTGAAGGCAATTGGATCACCCGGGCACCATCACTGAAGCGCAAAGCCATCCTGCTTGCAAAAGTGCAGGATGAAGCGGGCCACGGGCTTTACCTGTATTCGGCCGCGGAAACATTGGGCACTTCGCGGGAACAGATGATCAATGATCTGCACAGCGGCAAGGCCAAATATTCTTCCATTTTCAATTATCCTACGCTCACCTGGGCCGATATCGGTGCAATTGGCTGGCTGGTGGATGGCGCTGCCATTCTCAACCAGGTCATGCTTTGCCGTACCTCGTATGGCCCTTATGCCCGCGCCATGGTAAGGATCTGTAAAGAAGAGAGCTTTCACCAGCGCCAGGGCTTTGATATTCTACTGACCCTTTCAAAAGGAACACCGGCACAAAAAGAAATGTGCCAGGATGCCATCAACCGTTGGTGGTGGCCAAGCATGATGATGTTTGGTCCACGGGATAGCGAAAGCACCAACAGCGACCAAAGCATGAAATGGAAGATCAAGCGCAAGAGCAATGATGAACTGCGGCAGAATTTTGTGGACATGTGTGCCGAACAGGTAAAAGTACTGGGAATGACCCTGCCTGATCCTGATCTGAAATGGAATGAAGCTGAAGGCAAATATGATTTTGGCGAAATTGACTGGGATGAATTCTGGAACGTCGTGAAAGGCAATGGCCCCTGCAATAAACAAAGGCTCGATGCAAGAAGAAAAGCCTGGGAAGAAGGAGAATGGGTAAGGGAAGCCGCCAGTGCATTTGCCAAAAAACAACAGCAAAAACAAAAACAGGACAAAGCAGCCTGATCATAATTACAACAATATGTCTTTTCAGATACAAAAATTTTATTACGGCGATATACCGGAAGACAAAGCCGGGGGAGCCATCGTTTCCAGGCAAACCGCCAATGACTGGCCTCTCTGGGAAATATTCATCCGCAGTAAACAGGGACTGGACCATAAACATGTAGGCAGCCTTCATGCAGCCGACGCACAAATGGCTATTGAAAATGCCCGCGACGTGTACACACGCCGTATGGAAGGCGTAAGCATCTGGGCCGTAGAATCAAAACATATCCATGCCAGCAATCCTGATGAAGCAGCAAGCCTTTATGAGCCGGCGAATGATAAAATATACAGGCATCCTACTTTTTATGACCTGCCGGATGAGGTAGGCCACATGTAAATGCGTTGACCGTTGTTCGTTGACCGATGATCACATTCTGCTGTATTCCGGTCAACGGTCAACGAACAACAGTCAACGAACAATAAATATTATGTTTCTAGTTAACTACACATTACACCTTGCCGACGATACCCTTCTTCTCGGTCACCGCAACAGCGAGTGGTGCGGACATGGACCGGTATTGGAGCAGGACATTGCCATCACCAATATCTCCCTCGACCTCATCGGGCAGGCACGCAATTTTTATCAGTATGCTGCTTTGTTGAAAAATGACGGCTCTACAGAAGACACTTTTGCCTATACACGCGATATCCGTGAATTTAAAAACTGCTTGCTCACTGAATTGCCAAATGGGGATTGGGCGCAAACAATTTTACGCCAGTTCTTATTCAGCAACTATCAATACCTGTTGTATGAACAGTTGCAGCATGGCCATGACCAGCAACTGGCTGCTATTGCCGCTAAAGCACTAAAAGAAGTGACCTATCATCTGCGCTGGAGCAGTGAATGGGTGATACGCCTGGGTGATGGAACGGAAGAAAGCCACCGGCGAATGGAACAGGCAATCGCAGAAATATGGGGCTATACAGGTGAAATGTTCATTCCTGCTTCTTATGAGCTTGAAGCAAATACCAATGGGATAGCACCTGACCTGAAAACACTGGAAGCACCCTGGCTGCAAAAAGTAAATGAAATATTCACTGCGGCTTCTTTGTCCGCCTTCGCTAAAGCTACGGCGGACAAAACATACATGCATAAGGGCGGTAAGCAGGGAAACCACACAGAATACATGGGGTATGTGCTGGCAGAACTCCAGTTCATGCAAAGAGCTTACCCCGGTGCAGAATGGTAAAACATGTTACATTCAACCGACATAGCGACCCAGCCAGTGTGGACCATACTGGAAAACGTGATGGACCCGGAAGTACCTGTGTTGTCGGTACTTGATCTGGGAATTGTGCGCCAGGTATCTGTGAACGGGAATGAAGTGCAAGTGACCATTACACCTACTTATACGGGTTGCCCGGCAATGGATACCATCAAAGCATCCATACAAATGGAATTGCTGGCTGCAGGATATTCTCCTGTATCTGTGAAGCAGGTGCTTTCACCTGCATGGACCACTGACTGGATGAGCGAGGAGGGCAAGAGAAAACTGAAAGAATACGGTATTGCACCGCCCAACCCCAAACAGCAGGTTTGCCATCAGCATCTTTTTGCAGTTGATGAAGGTGTTCAATGTCCCCACTGCCAGTCGTGGCATACCCGCCGTATCAGTGAATTTGGCAGCACTGCCTGTAAAGCACTTTATCAATGCAATGATTGCAAGGAACCTTTCGATTATTTTAAATGCCATTAACCCAACTGCATGTCTTCAATCCTTTTTGAAATCAGTAACCATACAGCAACCATTACACTCAACCGGCCTGATAAGCTGAATTCCTTTAACAGGGAAATGGCTTTGCTGATGCAGGAAAAACTGGATGCCTGCCGCAACAGCGAGGTCCGCTGCGTTTGCATTACCGGTGCAGGCAAAGCATTTTCTGCAGGGCAGGACCTTGCTGAAGTAACAGATCCCAATGGACTGGGTATGCAACGCATTTTGTCAGAGCATTACAACCCTATTATTACCCGCATACGCCAGCTGGAGAAGCCTGTAGTAGCTGCAGTAAATGGTATTGCTGCAGGCGCAGGTGCCAATATTGCTTTGTGCTGTGATATTGTAATAGCCTCAGCATCCGCTTCTTTTCTGCAGGCTTTCAGCAAGATCGGGCTGATACCGGATAGCGGCGGTACTTATTTTCTGCCACGTCTTATCGGCTGGCAAAAAGCTTCTGCCCTGATGATGATGGGAGAAAAATTCCCTGCCGCCGATGCAGAAAAAGCAGGGATGATCTATAAGGTATTTCCTGATGACTCATTTGTTGAAAACACCAGGCAGATCACTGGCTATCTTGCCTCTATGCCCACCAAAGGATTGGCTTTTACAAAAGAAGTATTAAGCCATTCTTTTACCAATACGCTGGAGCAACAATTGACAACAGAAGATATATACCAACAAAAAGCAGCACAAACATCCGATTATAAAGAAGGCGTAAATGCATTCCTGGAAAAAAGAAAAGCTGAGTTCAAAGGAGAATAAAAATGGATAATAATTCAAACCCTCAACCCGCACAGGTCGTTGACAAAATGATGAAAGATGATCTTTTCAGTCAATGGCTTGGCATAACTGTTATTGAAATAAGAGAAGGGTACAGCAAATTAAAAATGACGGTACGCCCTGAAATGATCAATGGCTTTGGCATTGTGCATGGCGGAGTGGCATTTTCATTAGGTGATAGCGCTTTTGCTTTTGCCTGTAATAACCGCAACAATCTTTCTGTGGCCCTGGATACGTCCATCAATTTCACCAAGCCTGTGCATGTAGGTGATGAGTTGACTGCTGAAGCAAAAGAGATACACAATGGAAAATCGACCGGGCTTTATCATATCACCATCACCAACCAGCGTGACCATGTGGTAGCTGTGTTTAAAGGTACTTGTTTCCGCACAGGAAAGCCTTTGGTTTAGGTCAGCATGTCTTTCATTGCTGCTCTTGTTTTTGCTACCAGTAATGGATATGCTTTTGCCATGCTTTCTTCCAGGCTTAAGCCTTCTGCTTCAAGAGGGTAAACCGAAGTCAGGCCCATATCACTGATCTCATTGTCATCAGCTTCCAGTATTCCGCAAAAAGCAATACAGGGAATTTTATATTTATGTGCCAGCGCAGCCATGGTACCTACTACTTTGCCCAGCCCGCTTTGACCATCAATCTTTCCTTCCCCTGTAATAACCATGTTTGCATTATTCAGCTCCTTTTCCAAACCATTTGCCTGCAGCACCAGCTCAACTCCCTTTTTCATTTCCACTTCAAAAAAGGCAGAAAGTCCGGCGGCAATGCCACCTGCTGCACCGGCGCCGGGAAAACCGGCTATTTGTTTTCCAAATTGTTTTTCTATTACTGCGGATATATTTCTTAATCCACTGTCCAATTGTTCTACTATTGCAGGGTCAGCTCCTTTTTGCGGGCCATACACATACGCAGCACCATTGGGGCCATACAATGGGTTCTCCACATCAGCAGCAATTTCAATACGGACAAGCGGCAGACTTACCGGAGGAAGGATCCTGTTGATCTTTAAGAGGCTCTCTCCTACGGGAAGAAGTTCTTCACCTGTTTCATCCATAAAGTGGAACCCAAGCGCAAACAGAATCCCTATTCCTGCATCATTGGTAGCACTCCCTCCCAATCCCAGGATGATCCTGTCGGCGCCTTTTTCCAATGCATGCCTTATCAACAGGCCTGTGCCGTAAGTGGACGTCAGCAATGGGTTCCTTTCTTTTTCTTTCAGCAATACCAGGCCGCTGGCTGTGGCCATTTCTATGATAGCGATCCTGTCATTTTCATTCCATTGGTAAGATGCCTGCATTGGGCGCTGAAGCGGATCAACTGTAGTCACCTGCACAGGTGTTGTATGAAAATAATGCTGTAATACGCTGTTGAACCCATCACCCCCATCAGCCATGGGAAAATGCAGGATCTCTACGTTTTTGTTCTTTTGGGTAATTCCTTCCGTAATAGCCTTACATACTTCATCGCTGGTCAACGAACCTTTGAATTTATCCGGTGCAATAATGATTTTCATGATGATCAAAAGTAAGGATCATTACTTCAAACAATACCTTTGAAGAAAAATCAAATGTTCTATACTTTCAACGGCTATATCCCGGTTGTTCATCCCTCTTCTTTTGTGCATCCACAGGCGGCTGTAACAGGCAATGTGATCATTGGTAAGAATTGTTATATCGGCCCCGGGGCTGCCATCCGCGGCGATTGGGGCCAGATCGTTATTGAAGACGGTTGCAATGTGCAGGAAAACTGTACCCTTCATATGTTTCCCGGGCTGACGGTCACGCTTAAAAAAGGAGCACATATCGGTCATGGTGCCGTGATACATGGTGCTTCAATTGGAAAAAACTGCCTCATAGGCATGAATGCAGTGGTAATGGACCATGTACAGTTAGGCGATGAAAGTATTGTAGGTGCGCTTTCTTTTGTAAAAGAAGGTGAGCAATTTCCCCGGCGCAGCCTGGTCGCCGGCAGCCCGGCCAGGCTGATCAAAAAAGTGAGTACTGAAATGATGAACTGGAAAAAGGAAGGCACCCACATTTATCAATCCCTGCCTGCACAATTATTTGCAACCAGTGAGCCATGTGAACCCTTACGGAAAAAACCTGCAGAACAAAAAACACAGAAGGCTACCTATCAAACCTGGCAACACCGGAAGGATACCGGCAATAATAAACGCAAGCCGGCCAGGGCAACAAAAAAGTAACCGGCAGAAGCTTTTCAGTCATGAGCCCTTAACGCGAACCATCTTTGGGAGCAAGGCCTGAATAAGAGGAATAGTCCAGAGGATATAATACATCCTGCTGCACGCTTTCATTCGTCTCTTCCTTCAGATCATTCATCTGTTGAAAAGAGTAAGGTTTATAGAACTTAGCAGGAAAATTTCTCTTTTCAGTATTTATTCGCCGGCTTTGAAGAGGCCTAACAGTTAAACCAGACTGAAAAGAGGTATTCAAATAAACATTATTATCAGGTCTTATATTTTGTGGCTTTGGTCTGTTCTGCATGTTTACCTGAGCGGATATGCTTCTACTCTCTTTCTGCTTCAGTGATTGGTTTATGATCAGCGCGTATACCGCAATAAGCAGTAAAATGATTTTCATAAAGGTCAGTATGGAGTGATAAAATCGGATTGTCCAAACCAGGATAATAATACTATCAAACAATATGCCCCTTTCATTAAGGGGCATATTAATAAAATGAGATCAATGTACTTTATTTACAGGCTTATTCCTGGTCCTGGAAGTTTTTGATTTTATTATATAAGGTCTTCCGATCTATATTAAGCATCTCGGCCGCTTTCTTTTTATTGAAATTTACTTGCTGCAAAACTGCCATGATCGTTTCATATTCTGCGCGGCTGGCTGCATCTTTAAGGTCCAGTTCTTTCTTGGGCGCAGGCATCTGACTGGTTATGGATAATGTTTTTTCCTGGTTAGCGGCGGCTGAGAGGGCATTTGCATTGGTGATCTCCCATGGAAGAGATGCAGCCGATATTTTTTCCCCTGCAGGTGTAAGCAATACCGCCCTGCGCACCACATTCCTGAATTCCCGGAGATTGCCGGGCCAGGAGTATTCCAAAAAGGTTTGTAATACATTCTCTTCAAAACCGGCTACTTCCTTACCCAATTCAGAAGAAGTTTTTTCCAGGAAGAATTCCGCGAAAGCCAGTATATCATCCTTTCGCTGCCTTACAGGCGGCAGGTTGATGGAAAATTCATTGAACCTGTGATATAAGTCTTCACGGAACTTTCCCTTTCTGTAAGCATCCTGCAGATTCTCATTGGAAGCTACAATGATCCTTACGTCGGTATTCATTTCTTTATTGCCACCTACGCGTTTGAATTTTCTTTCCTGTATCACCCGTAACAAAGTAGCCTGCACATCCAGGGAAAGATTGCCTACTTCATCCAGAAAAAGTGTTCCGCCATTAGCCAGTTCAAAATGTCCTTCCTTATCCTGCAAGGCACCAGTGAAAGCACCCTTAACATGCCCAAACAATTCACTTCCGGCCAGTTCTTTGGAAAGTGTGCCGCAATCCATGGCAACAAAAGGTTTGCCCTTCCTGTTGCTCCGGTCATGAATGGTTTTGGCGATTACTTCTTTACCTGTTCCGCTTTCGCCATATAATATGATGCTGTAATTGGTAGCAGATACAATATCAATCTGATCATACAGGGCTTTGGTAGCAGGAGCTTTCCCGATCATAAACTCATCATCGCCGAAAGTAGATTTAGAAACAGTCTTTGTTTTTCCAGGGCCTGTTTCAATTGTAGCGGCAGGGGCAGAAGCATGAATAGCTTTGTTGACTACGCTAAGCACTTCATCAGGTATGAGGGGTTTTACGATATAATCATAAGCTCCCATTTTTATTACTTCCACTGCTGTTTTTATATCGGAATAACCGGTTATCATCAATACTTTAGCAGCAGAATTTTCTTTGCGCAAAGCCGATAGCACATTTATACCCTCCATATCACCAAGACGATAATCGCAAATAACCAGGTCGAATTTATTTTCTGAAAATTTTGCTATCCCTTTATTGCCTGAGTAGGCCATATCCACTTCATATCCATTTTTTGAGAGAAACTTTCCAAGCAGGGTACATAAATCCATATCATCATCAATAATGAGGATTTTTTTGCTCATAACACGCAAATTGATTAGTTAATGAAATTAACATTTTTAAACCAGGTAACACGGTCATATAAGCGTAAATCATGCCGGACTTAAAGGTTTTTTATACTCGTGTTTACCCTTATTATTGCTTTGGCAGGCAAATTGATTTTTTTTGAGTGTGATGCGGTTTTATGCTATACACAATCCAGCCCCAATCAATGATTGAAGAAAAACACAAGTTACAGGTTCTGATCATCGATGATGAAGTGGATATCTGCTATCTGCTTAAAGGGATTCTTCGCTATAAAAATATCGAAGCACAATATGTTACAAGCCTCGAAGCAGCAAAAACCCTTCTTACTGAAGAAGATCCATCTGTGATCTTTTTGGATAATCATTTAAAAGATGGCTTTGGTATCGATCAGATCACTTATTTCAAGAATACATATCCCAACTCTAAACTGGTGATGATCACTGCCCATGATACCGCATTGGACCGCGAAAAAGCTTATAAGGCAGGTGCCGATTTCTTTATCAGCAAGCCCTTTAACAGAGACATCATTATCAATACAATAGAAAGAATAGGTTTATTGGATGCCAAACACGGGGAAATATTTCCACATTAAGCCAGTACTTCTCTTCTTGTACTGAGTGTAACAATAAAAACAGACCCATTTGCTTTCTGACTGGTTACTGTAATACTTCCTTTGTGATTAAGTATAATGTTTTGCGTATGGGTCAATCCCAATCCGCTGCCTTTTGCCTTGCCGGTAAAGTAAGGATCAAACAATTTTTGTAAAGTATCTTCATCCATCCCGCTTCCATTGTCCTTTATTTCCACAATGCATCTTTCGCCTGATTTGCTCGTAGTGATCTGAAGAACGCCTTCATCCTGCGGCATGGCCTCTATGGCATTCACAATAATATTCAGAAAAGCCAACTTGATCTTTTCCTTATCCACCATGATCTCGCAAATATCTGTACCGTAGTTCTTTTCCACTTTTATTTTGCTCAGCTCTATGCGGTCCATCGCCAGCTCGAGCGTTTCATCCAGCACCTTATTGATGTCTGCGGAAGTATATTCAAGTTGTGCAAACCGGGTAGAGTTCAACAGGTCCGACACAAGCTGGTTTATCCTTGTCACATTCCTGCCGACCATTTCCAACAGCAGTTCAGCTTCCTGGTTGGAATGGCTAAGGTCTTTTAATTGTTCCGTTGCCAGGGAAATATTGGTCAGCGGGTTTCTTACTTCATGTGCTATTGTGCGGGCAATACGGCCGGTGGAAGTAAACTTTTCAACACTTCTCAATTCTTCCAGTTCTGTGTTTAGCTGCTTTAATTCTTTTACGCGCTCTTCCAGTTCAAGGCTGTATCGTTTCACTTTATTGTCTGAAGCTTCTTTTTCCTTGTTGCCTCTATTGTATATGAATAGTGAATAGAAGATGGCGACCAGTACAATAACAAGCGAAGTAAGAGAAATGATCTCCGTACCTGTAAAAAAGCCTTCCAGGCGGTTATTCTTTTCTTCCCTGAAAACCAGTTCTTCCCGCTTTACACGGCTGATAAGTTGGCGAATGCTATCCATATTTGCCCTTATCGTATCGCGGTCATTTAAAATGGAAGCATTGATCTGAAAGCCGCTGCGTTGAAAAGAGTTAACCGTTCCTGTCAGGTAAAAAAACTTCCGCTTGATCAGTTGTTGAAGTGTGTCCAGCTCTTCTCTATAGGATTTATTGGCCGGTGTAAAACCGCGTAGTCCGTTGAGCAGGATGAGTACATTTTTTGAGCCTGAATTATATGCCTGTAAAAAGCGTTCGTCCTTATACAGTAAATATCCTCTTACATTAGTTTCAGCATCTGTAATTGTAGACCGCACCATTTCCAGGTTGTTGACCACTGAATAAGAGTGATTAAGTTGCCGGGCTTCACCCATCTGCTTATTGATACTGAAAAAAATAAGGAAGTACGACAATAACAACAGAAGAAAGGCAATGAAATATCCCCACCTTATCGTTGCTTTGGATAATGGCATATAAAGGATTGAACTGTCTGCACTAAAAATCCTTGCTAAAGTACAATAAAAAAACCGGCGAATATGTTGCCGGTTTCTTAACACTTTCTTTTCTCATCACCATCATACATCATTTTTAACAGAGCGGCCAAACACCAGTGAAAGAATAAACAGGATAAGAAAAATAAAGAATAAAATCTTTGCGATGGAAGCAGCACCAGCTGCTATACCACCAAATCCGAAAATTGCAGCTACAATTGCAATGATCAGGAATATTACTGTCCAACGA
>DATAJQ010000236.1:0-27185 GCA_036262095.1 Chitinophagaceae bacterium
AATAACAGAAGTGCTGGCGCAGAAACTATTCGGCCGGAAAGATGTGATCAATGAAAGGATCAGCATTGCCACTACTACCGGAGAAAAACAGGATTACCTGGTTACTGCCGTACTGAAAGACGTGTCGAAGAATACTGTGACGGGTCTGCTGGGTGATAAGTATGCAGTGTTTGTGCCTACGACCGGCAACAGGTATTATCCTGGTGGTGATCCTGCAGCGCCCTGGACCTCTATATTTGAAGTGGGGCTGATTGAGCTGCAACCGGGAGTGTCACCTGCCGCACTCGACAAGCCGTTTCAGCAGGTGCTGGCAAAATATACCGACGATAACACCAGGAGCAACCTGCGGGTGAAGCTGGCACCGTTAAGGGATTATTACCAGAAAGATAATAACGGCGCAGTTGAGCGCGTCATTTTCACCTTATCGCTGGTTGCCCTGTTCATTATTTCAATGGCCATCATCAATTTTATCAATATTAATATCGGCACATCTACTTACCGATTGAAAGAGATCGGTTTGCGGAAAGTATTCGGAGGTGAAAAAAAGCAACTGGTGCTGCAATACCTTACTGAAGCAATGTTGCTTACACTGTTTGCCGGCCTTTTATCTATTGTATTATATGAAGCGTTGCGCCCCCTTTTTGGCCAGATGCTTCAATCGTCACTGCAACCTTTCTGGCAATTCAGTTGGTACCATATATGCTTTTTTATTGGCCTGTTGGTGGCAGTAGGATTGCTGGCAGGTTTATATCCTGCTTTTGTATTAAGCGCTGTCAGCATTGGCCGGGCGGTAAAAGGGAAAATGGATAATTCCAAGGGTTCCCTGGTACTGAGAAAAACTTTGCTGGTGGTCCAGTTCTCGCTGGCCATTCTCGTATTCATCTGCGGACTCGTTATTTCACAACAGGTAACCTATATCTTCAATAAAGATCTTGGATACAATAAAGACCAGGTGCTGGTAGCTACTGCATTTCCCAAGCAATGGGATACCATTGGTGTAAGAAGGATGATCGATCTACGAAAAGGATTGCAGCAATTGCCGGAAGTAAAAGACATCAGCCTTACTTTTGAAGTGCCTGACCGAAAGCCGCCTGGTTCCATCGACCTGCAATCAGCCAATACAACTCAACCACTCCTGATATCCGCTATCAATGCAGATGAAAATTATGCCAGCACGTTCGGCATACAGTTGCAGGCGGGCAATTTCTTCAATAAAAAAGGCGAAGCACACATACCCGGGCAGATCGTGCTGAATGAATCTGCTGCCAAAGCACTTGGATTCAGCGCACAGAATGCCATTGGCAAAACGGTTAAAATGGCTGCAGGAAATGTATTTACTATTGCAGGTGTGGTAAAAGACTTTAATTATTCCTCGTTTAATGAAATGATCGCGCCGCTTGCGTTCATCCATGTGGAAGATGGATTGGGTTATCGTTTTCTTGCTATGAAGGTTTCAGGAAAAGACATGGCTTCTGCTATTGAGTCAATTAAACGGAAATGGAAAGAATTGTCGCCCAATTCACCCTTTGAATATTTTTTCATGGATGAAAGATTCCAATCGTTATACACTTCTGAACTGCAACTGAAAAAAGCAACCGGCCTGGCTACTTTTCTCAACCTGTTCATTGTTTTCATGGGCGTATTCGGCGTGATATCGTTTACGATCGTAAAACGCAATAAGGAGATTGCCGTTCGGCGGGTGCTGGGAGCGGATATCCGGAATATATTGCTGCTTTTTATAAAAGAATATGCCTGGCTGATCCTTCTGGCCAATCTTATCGCCTGGCCGCTGGCTTATTGGTTCACTCATGAATGGTTGCAGCAATATGTTTATCGCATACAGCAAAATGTAGTACCCTTTATGATCGCCGGCGTGTCTGTTCTTGTGCTGGCGGTTATACTGATCGGGGTTTTATCGCTGAAGCCGGCAACGAGCAACCCTGTCAAGAGCCTAAGAACTGAATAAACTGAATGATTTTTGATAAGCCCGGACCAAACCCTTACTGCAAAACCCCTGGCAAAAACTGTTCGTATTCGGACAGTTTTTGTCCATTTTCGCACATCTTGTGCGGAGACTAATTATTACAGGTTGAAAATCATATATTTAGGGAATGGCATGCCAGTTGAAAACCAGTATGCCGGCAGGATGTATTTTTTAAGCTATACTGAATTGAATAAATAAAATAACTATGGTAGAATTAAAAGGGATTTACAAATGGGTGAACGCGGGAAACAACCGGACTTTCTTATTAAAGGATATCAACCTGTCAATAAAAGAAGGTGAATTTGTTTCGATCATGGGCCCTTCCGGTTCCGGCAAATCCACTTTGCTGAATGTTATCGGTATGCTGGACGATTTCAATGAAGGCGAATACCAGTTCCTGCATGAATCCGTTCACAGGCTGAAAGAGAAACAACGCTCGTCTTTATATAAGCAATACATCGGTTTTGTGTTCCAGGCCTATCACCTGATCGATGAACTGACAGTGTATGAGAACATTGAAACGCCGCTGATTTACCAGGACGTTAAAGCTTCAGAAAGAAAAGCGCTGGTGGCCGACATACTGGACCGTTTCCAGATCGTAGGGAAGAAGGATCTTTTTCCCACACAGTTGTCCGGCGGTCAGCAGCAACTGGTAGGCATTGCCAGGGCTTTGATTGGTAAACCCAAACTTTTGCTGGCAGATGAGCCCACGGGCAATCTCAACTCTGCACAGGGCGAAGTGATCATGGAATTGTTCAGGGAATTAAATAAAGAAGGAGTAACTGTAATACAGGTTACCCACTCAGAAAAGAATGCAGCCTATGGTTCAAGGATCATTAACCTGCTGGATGGAATGGTAGAAAAAAAATAATAACAGCCATTCCGGTAATAAAACAGAAATAAAAGATGAAAAGAATTTTGGCTTTTGGTTTTTACGTGTGCGCAGCGCTTGCCTGCACAAAAGCGTATGCACAGGAAACAGCAGGAAACGTGTTAACATTACAGCATTGTGTTGAAACGGGCTTATCCAAGAACCTGGATGTATTACAGGCGGGTTTGCGGATGGAAACCGGAAAGATCAACTGGAACCAGGCAAGACTGAATATGCTTCCTGACCTGACTGCATCTGCTTCCAATGGTATCAACCAGGGACGTAGTATCGATCCGTTTACCAATTCCTATATCAATCAGCAGGTGAATGTTGCCAACTATAGCGCAAGCAGCGGTATAGTATTGTTCAGAGGCTTGTCTATGCAGAATGCAGTAAAACAAAATGCGTTGGCTTATGAAGCTTCCAAAATGGACTGGCAGCAGGCAAAAGATAATCTTACCATTAATATTATTCTCACCTATCTGCAGGTGCTCACCAACCAGGATCTGCTGGTGCTGGCCGTTAATCAGGCTGAGCTGTCTAAGAAGCAAGTGGATCGGTTGGAAATATTGAATAAAGATGGAGCCATCCTGCCTTCTGAACTGTCTGACCTGAAAGGACAGTATGCCAACGATCAGCTTAGCATCATCAGCACGAAAGCTGCGTTGGAGCAGTCCAAACTTAATCTCTGCAAGCTGATGAATATTCCTTACGACAAGACTATTCAGTTGGAAAAACTGGATGCTGAGTCTTTTGCTACCCGTTATGATAATACGCCCGACAGTATTTATTCAACAGCTTTGCAACAGTTTTCCCTGATAAAAGCAGTTGATCTTCGCAGGGAAAGTGCTGTGAGAGGAGTAAAGGTTGCCAGGGGACAGTTGTTTCCCACTTTAAGCCTGAATGGTAATGCAAGCACCAACTATTCCAGTGTTGCTACCAATTCTGTGTTTACCGGTTCATCTGAAGTGGCGTCCACAGATTATGTAATGATCGGTGGCAACTCTTTTCCTGTATATAAGAAGCAGAACAATTTTGACACAGAGAAGATCGGATATGGCAAGCAAGTAAAGAATAATATTTTTACTTCAGTGAGTATCGGCCTTCAGATACCCATCTTCAATGCCTTGCAGCAACGCAACAAGGTGAAGCAGGCAAAACTGGACCTGCAAAATACAGAGTATGTGGCCAGTACCACCAAAACGCAATTGCAACAATCAATTGAAGAAGCTTATATCAATATGAGCTCTTCTCTGGAGAGGTACAAGACCCTGCTGGTGCAGGTTGGTGCTTTCAAGGAATCTTTTCATGCAGCAGATGTGCGGTTCAATTCCGGTGTGGGAAATTCCATTGATTACCTGACAGCTAAAAATAACCTGGACAGGGCAAACAGTAATTCTGTTGCCGCCAAATATGATTATGTATTACGGACCAAGGTGCTGGATTATTATCAGGGGAAGCAGCTTTGGTAGCTACTTCTTTTTGCTGATATCTTCCACTTCTTTCATGAATTTTCCAACACGTGGATCAGCATATATTCCGTAAGCGTCAGTAAGCGTTCCTTTTTCGCCGCCATTCGTTTCGATGGCATACAGAATAGAACTGTCGTCAGGATCGCTGGAACCTTCAAAGCGGAAAAAATTGACCACGTGCACCTGTCCGGGCTGATAGTTTTTCCCTTTGCCGGATGACAGCAAGCCATCCTCGCTTATTTGGAATTGTTCAGTATAGCCGTCTGATGCCAACTTATTTATGCAGGATGATAATGTTTTCATATCTGCATCAGTGGAGGGAATCTCATATTGCATATCGTTGATTTTAAATGTTAAGCCAGAAAGAGTGGTTGTGTCTACAACCACTCTTGATTTTATCAGGCATGTTGGGCGTCGCGCATTCTTTTTATTTTATCATGTGATCTTTTCAGACTGCTTTGCTGATCAGCGATCACTTGCCGGACGTCATCAGGTAAATGGATATCCGTTGCCAGTGCCTGTTCATAAGCTTTCTGTGCAGCATCTTCTCCATATTCGCAGGCGGCCAGTATAGCTTTCCTGTTCTTCCCGCTGAAAGTCGCTTTTACATCCATCCATGTCCTGTATATTTTTCCTTTCATAGTAGTGCCGTCGGCCGGTTCATTGCCCGCGATAGCGACATGTTTGGTCAGATCGGTCACATAGCTACGGCTTTCAGCGGCCATGCTTTCAAACAGTGAACGCAAGTCAGCATCCTCAGGAGCTGTTTCTTTTGAGGCTTTTTCATATCCTCTGACACGGTCATTATTGATCTCGATGAGGTCGTTCAGCACTTCTGAAGTTTTTTCATTTGTTTTCATAGTCTTAATTTTTTCAATTAACAATCTTTTTACCCCGACATTGAAGAGATAAAAAAATCATACCAGTAATAAAGCGCTTACTATTAGGAGCATTCTTTCAGTATATGCAGCAGCAGTTGCTCAGAGGGGCTAAAATCTCCCTTGTGTGTGTGCTTTTCGCCACATTTTTTCATGTAATCCTGGAGTTTGCCTTCCTCATATAACCGGAAAAGGCAGGGATGTATATAGTATTTCTTGCAGATCGTGCGGGTGTTGCCCAGACGTTCACTTACAGTATCAAGTACTTCAAGCATATTTTTCTTTAATCGCTTTTCATCAGGCATATTTTCCATTGAGCTAAGGCATTTCAATGCCTGCAATGTGCCGGCCCAGGTGCGGAAATCTTTTGCTGAAAAATCCTGTCCTGCAGCTTCTTTAATGTAGTGATTGACCATCCCCGAATCAATTGCCCGGTGTTTTTCCCCCGGAGTATAAAACTGGAAAAGGGTTTTGCCAGGCACATCACGGCATTGCTTGATGGCCTTTGCGAGTTTTTTATTGGAGATGGAAACATGTTGCTCAACACCTTTCTTTCCGGTGAAAACAAACCGGATAGTATTTCCGCCGATCTTCACATGGTTGTCTTTTAATGTAGTAAGTCCGTAAGAGCCGTATAGTTTTTCATATTCATTATTGCCGACGCGGATATAAGTTTTCTCCATGAGGTTGATGGCTGTGGCCAGTACCTTGTTGTCTGTCAGTTCGGTTCCGGCCATATCTTTTTTTATTTTCTTCCTGATCGCCGGAAGCGATTTGCCAAATTCATACAGGCGATGAAATTTTGTTTCTCCCCGCAGCGAATTCCATTTTGCATGATAACGGTATTGCTTTCTTTTATTCAGATCAAGCCCTGTAGCCTGAATATGCCCGGCAGGTTCATGGCTGATCCATACATCCGACCAGGAAGGAGGTATGGCCAATTTCCTGATCCGCTCCAACTGCCGCTTATCTTTCAGCGGCTTGTTTTTATAGGTATAAGTAAAACCTTTTCCTTTTTTCCAGCGCTTAATGCCCGGTTGCTTATCCGATACATACACCAATTGAGCTGCTTTAGCAGCTTTTTTATGATCCCTGTTGAGCAGCAAATGCTGATGATGGGAGAGATGATTGTTTTCCTTTGCGATATTCATTTGCAGGTATAAAGAAAAAGAAATGCCATATTTAATTTTCCGGCCGGCTTGCAGACGCTAACGGTTGAAAGAAAAGAGATCCGCATCACTGTTCTTTTTTCCTTCTATCATATCCCGGATAATTTTGGCCGCCACCACACTGAAAGTAATTCCATTGCCTCCAAATCCCAGTGCAAAATAAGTATGAGGCCTTTCGGGTATGGAGCCGATATAAGGCAGCCCGTCCCTGGTGGAGGCGAATACACCGGCCCATTTGAAATCTGTCTTAAAAGGGATGCGGGGGAAAAGTTCTTTGAATGCTTTTTCAAGCATCCTTGCTTTCCCTGGCAACCATTCATTCCTGCGCCGGGGATCTGACCAGTCAACGTCTTTTCCCCCCACCAGAATGCGTCTGTCATTGGAAGTGCGCAGGTAGAGGTAAGGTGTACGTGTTTCCCAGATCAATGAATTGCGGAACCAGAAATCCTGCTCTGCAAGAGGTTCGCTTACGATCGCAAAGGTTGATCGCAGATGCTGTATTTGTTTCGATAAATATTGTTGCGATTCATAACCACAGGCAATCACGAGTTTGCGTGCTTTTACTTTGAAGCCTGTCGAGGTCATCAATTCTATACCATTCCTTGCATAGCGGATATCTGTCACTTTTGTATTATCAAATACTTTTGCACCCAGGTTAATGCATTCAGCTAATAAACAATGGGTGATCCTGTATGCATCAGCTTCTGCTCCATCGGCGGAAAGAATACCAGCCGGTTTTTCGAAACCATAATTTGTTTTAATAGCATGCCGGTCCATCCATTGCAGATCGAATCCGGCATTTTCTCTTAGCCGGTATTCTTTTTCCAGATTTTTAATATGCGATTCATAAGAAGCATATTGCAGGCTTGGCCTGAAGCGGACCAGGTCTTCTTCTTTTAATAAACGACAGATTTTTTCCAGTTCATGGATAGCTTCGCGGCAAAGGACATAACTGCGCACTGCATTTTTTTCACCAACCAGGTTGATCAGCTTATATAAAGGCGTGTCTATTTCATATTGTAGCAACCCTGTACTGGCAGCAGTGCTTCCGGTTCCGGCGTGGCGTCTGTCGATCACTGTTACGGCATGGCCTGCATTAATAAGCTCTTGCGCCACCAATGCACCGCTTATTCCTGCGCCGATGACAGCGATGGATGCTTGTATATTTTTTTGCAGGGATGGATAGCTAGTGATGGTTCCATGGCGAAGCAGCCAATAAGGATAGGGTGATCTTAGATCCATCTTTCATTTGATTTTTTTTAAATAAGGTCAAAAAATAATGCCATTCATTGAAGATTAATAATGCGGATGGGTCAAAGAAGTATCATGTCTATAAGCTAACTCGCTGAAATTATATTGGTTCTCAAATTATTGAAGGCTTTTGAGCATGCCGGGCGAAAAGCCCTTTTTTTGTCGTATCTTCATACAGGCACCAGCTTCTTTCCCGGGATTATTTCAATGCATTGTTATGATAGCACATATTCAATTCCGTCATAAGGAAGAGGATGTTCATTCCCTGCTTGTCTTCAATTTTGGAGCTATCAGGGATGTGATCATGGTATTACCACAGGCAAGAAGTATTCTGCAAGGATGGAGTAAAGATGAAAAAGAGAATGGGATCTTATTTAACAATGCCGGTGATGATATATGGGTGTGCCCTAATGCATCTATCAATCATTTTCCCGATACGTTTTCTCACCTGAAAGCAGAGCTTCTGAAGTTTTTTAATAAGAACAAGTTTGAATTCAAATTGAAATTGCCTGTATAGGTTTATTACTTGCTTCCTTTCTTCAACGAAGATTTTCTTACGATCAACTCTGAGTTTACAATGATCGTATTGGTGCTTTTGATATTGGATATGCCTTTCAGGTGATTCACCAGGTTACGCGCTGCAATTTCTCCCATGTCCATGCCAGGATAATCAATGGTGGTGAGCTGAGGTTCTACCAGCTTGCTGATAGCATCGTTATTGAAACCCACTACTGCAATATCCTGTGGTATCCTGACGCCATGTTCTTTCAGGGTTTGCATGCAAACAGCAGCAGAGAAATCATTGGTGATAAAAGCACCATCAGGCATGGGCTTCATGTTTATGATCTGCAGGGCTGCTTCCACCCCGCATTGTTCACTAAGGTCCTTGATCAATACAAGATCTTTGTTGTAAGGAATATTGTTATCACGCAGTGCATGTTCATAGCCCCGGTGCCGTTGGGCATACACGTTTCTTTGCAGGCTGGCTGTTACCATCACAATACGTTCACAACCCTGTTCAATCAGGTGCCGCGTGGCCTGATAGCCACATGCATAGTTATCGATGATCACTTTAGTGCTGTCTCCCTGTTCTTCCACCCTGTCGAAGAAGATCACTGGAATGCCCTTTTCTTCATAAGGGAGGAAATGTTCAAGGTTGGTAGTATCAAAAGCGAGGGAAGCAATGAGCCCGTCTACCCGTTTGTGAAAAAGGTTCATTGCATTCGCTGCTTCTTTTTCGTAACGTTCTGAGGAGTGCGCGATGATGAGATCGTATCCGGCTTCAGTGGTCACTTTTTCAATGCCGGCCAGTACGGAAGTGATGAAGTTACTGTTCAGTTCATGTATCATCACGCCGATGGTATTCGTCTTTTGCTTGCGGAGATTGCTCGCAAAATTGTTGTGCCGGTAACCAAGTTGCCTGGCTGTTTCCTGTATTTTTTTCCGGGTGTTTTTATTGATGGCCGGGTGATTCTGCAAACCACGGCTTACAGTAGCAGAAGATAAGGACAGTTTACGGGCAATATCATAAATGGTGATGTCCTTTTTAGGTTTCATCATGTTACAATCGGTATTAATTGATCAGTTCGTTCAGAATGCCCTTCGGAGGGTGGACTTCTCTTATAAAAATACCATATTCCTGTCTATGCGAAATAAAAACAGGCGATTGTTTATTTAGTTGAATTTAAAATCCGGCACTAAATCGTACATTTCCCTATCAAAGAAGCAAGATGGTATTATTCATTGTCCTGCTTGCAATTGCCTTGCAGGTATTCCTGACAGCAAAGAAACTCAGTCCCTTTTTATCCTTGTTGATCGTAGCAATCGTGGCGGGCCTGGCATTGAAAATGTCTCCGGCCGACCTGATCGTTTCTATTGAAAAAGGTGTGGGCAGCACATTGGGCGGACTGGTGCTCATCATTTGTCTCGGTGCTATACTGGGAAAGCTGCTGGAGGCCAGCGGTGCTGCGGGACAAATAACTACCACACTGGTGAATGCCTTTGGTGTAAAATATATCCAATGGGCAGTGTTGCTTACTGGTTTCCTGGTGGGTATCCCTCTTTATTATAATGCCGGGTTCATTATCCTCGTACCCCTGGTGTTTTCCATTGCCCGGCGCACCGGGGTATCATTATTATATGTTGCCATTCCCATGGCTGCAGCCCTTTCAGTTACCCATTGTTTCCTGCCACCTCATCCTGGTCCCGTTTTACTGGTGAATGCGTTTCATGCCGATATGGGTAAGACGCTTATTTATGGTCTTGCCATCGGTGTTCCCATCCTGGTCCTTGTAGGCCCCGGGCTTGGCAAACTAATGCAGGGGATCAGGCCAGGCGTTGAACAATTCTTATCGGCTCCTGCTGAAACCGGTTATGAAAAATTGCCGGGTATTTTTGCCAGTTTTTTTATGGCTTTATTGCCGGTATTCCTGATCAGCCTTGCCGTATTAGTCAATGCATTTTTGCCGGAAGCAAGTGTGCTCAGGAAAATACTGGCTTTCACGGGCGATTCAACCATTGCTTTGCTGATCACTGTATTATTGGCGATCCTGTATTTTGGAAAAACAACAGGCAGGCCTGTAAAGGAAATAATGGTATGGGTCAACAATGCAGTGGCTGATGTGGCGCTTATACTGCTTATTATCACAGCAGGCGGGGTGTTTAAGCAGGTGCTGACGGATAGCGGTACAGCAGATTATATCGCTTCCCTCAGTAGTCAATGGAAGATGCCGCCCCTGGTATTCGGATGGGTGGTAACGGCACTTATCAGAGTGATGATCGGCTCTGCCACTGTTTCGGGTATTACTGCGGCAGGCATTGTAGCACCCCTGGTACTGACTGGAAAGGCCTCACCGGAGCTGATGGCACTGGCTGTGGGTGCAGGGAGTGTATTCGGTTCGCATATCAACGATACCGGCTTCTGGATGTTCAAAGAATTCTTCGGTCTTTCTTTAAAGCAAACATTCCTTTCCTGGACAATGATGGAAACAGTGATCTCTGTGCTGGGATTGATCGGGGTGCTGGTGCTGAACAGGTTGATTTAACCAGGATTTCCGGTCATCCCTCCACAGCTTCCACTGTGGGATACTCTACGTTTATTTGCCGGCGTATTTCATCCAGTGTGGTTATCAGATCAAGACTGGCCGAGAGGGGGTGAAGTTCACTCTCGGTTTTATTTTCAGCAAGACAGTGCAATACTTCTTCTGTTTCGAACTGCATTCCATGCCCTTCCCAGGAGCAGGGATAAATGATCTTTCCTTCACCTCGTTCTGTCAATTCAATGCCACTGGCTTTTTCAAACCAGGGATGAAATATTTTGATCGAACCCTTATCACCGGTGATCTCAGCAGGGGCATCACTTTCCGCAATTAAAGAAGACTCAAGCATGGCATAGGCGCCGTTGCGATATTGCAGCAGGATAGAGCAATTTTCATCTACATGCTCATCAGACAACTTGGCGATAGCTTTAATGGAGCGTGGCTTGCCCAACAGCAATTGAGCAAGATAAACAGGGTAGATGCCCAGATCGAGCAATGAACCGCCGCCTTTTTCGGGATCAAAATAGCGGCTGCCATCTTCCGGCATTGCTCTGAAAGTGGTGGAGGCTTTTATAGCGAGCACATTCCCGATCCGTCCTTCTTCGATAAGGTTGAGCACCAGTTGGAGGCTGGGCAGAAAGCGGACCCACATTCCTTCCATTAAAAAAGTTTTATAGGTCCTGGCCGCACTGATCAGTTGCTGGCATTGTTCGGTATTGACGGTCATCGGTTTCTCACAAAGCACAGGGATCTTTTTTTCCAGGCAATCAAGTGCATGCTGAAAATGATCGGGATGAGGAGTGGCGATATAAACGATATCGGGACGCACTTTTTCAAGCCACCTTGAAGGATCGGTGTAGGCATAAGGAATATTGAGTTCTTCTGCAAAAGCGTCCGTGCTTTCTTCCGAATGACCCAATACAGCTACAATCTCCTGGGGTGCCGCAATAAGGGACAGGTCTCTGGCAAACAAACGGGCAATACTTCCCGGCCCGATAATGCCCCAACGGGTGGTAGCTTTCATGGTTAGTTGTTTACAAATACTCATCCCATTTATATGCCATTTTACAAATGATAAATACAGGATTCAGCAATGTCGTTTTTCAATTTTAATGAATGTGTAGTAATAGTCAGTTGATGGCATAGTTTTTTGATGTTTTGGGAAAACACCTGGTATGGAAATAAAAAGAAATGAAGCCACATTTAACCGGCCGGAAGGAGACAGGGTATTGGATGCACCTTATGTATTTGTTGATATCCCATCATTCGTTGATCAGTTGAAAAGTGAAAAAGCCTGGGAAAAAAATGACCGCAATGGAATAACTGTTTTTAAATCGGAGAGCCTGACGATCGTTGTTGCTGCTTTACAGGCCGCTGCGCGTCTTCCTGATAATGAGGTGAGCGAATTCCTGACCATCCAGGTGCTTCATGGAGATGTAAGGGTTACTACACCGGATGGGGATATTGATATGAAGGAAAAGAATATGGTGACATTTCATCCTGGGGTTGTGCATACAGTGCAGGCTCTTGGCGATACGATTCTTTTGATTACTACGAGTAAGGGTAGAATGTAATAGCTGTTACATAAGTAGCCGCTGAATTTATCAGGTTTATTATGTGCAGGCTTTACTTCTGTTAGGGATGAGGAATTAATTCTACATTCTGCCGTTTCCAATAGCCATGTATAAAATAAAAAGGGTTCTCAATTTTATTGAAAACCCTGGTAGTACCGGAGAGCAGACTTGAACTGCCGACCTTCGGGTTATGAATCCGATGCTCTAACCAGCTGAGCTACCCCGGCAAATGGGCGGCAAAAATAAACATTCTGCCTAAAACCCTGAAATCATTTTTAAGTAAAACGCAATGAATTATTTAGCCATTGCAGTACTTGCTTTTGCCTCTTTTGTTCTTCCCGGGTATTGCTCCAGTGCTTTTTCCAGGCAATCCATCGCATTATTGATCGCCTCGAGGTTCAGTACATAGGCCAGGCGCACTTCATTTTTACCCAGTTCAGGCGTTCCATAAAAGCCGGTAGCAGGGGCCAGCATTACTGTCTGATCATTGTAGTGGAAGCTTTCCAGCAGCCATTGGCAGAATTTATCACAATCATCGATAGGGAGCCGGGCAATAGCATAAAAAGCGCCACCGGGATTGGGACAGAATACGCCAGGCATGGCATTCAACCGGCTTACCAGCAAGTCACGACGGGCCTGGTATTCTTTTTTGGGGGCAGCAAAATAGCTTTCAGGCAGATCTACGGCCGCTTCACCGAGAATTTGAGCCAGGCCGGGGGGGCTGAGGCGGGCCTGAGCAAACTTCATGGCGGCATCATATACCTGTTTGTTTTTGGTGACCAGCGCACCGATCCTTGCGCCGCAGGCGCTATAGCGTTTGCTGATAGTGTCCATCAGCACCACATGCTGTTCCATTCCTTCCAGGTGCATAGCGCTTACATAGTCGCCATCGTAACAGAATTCACGGTACGCTTCATCGCTGAAAAGGTAGAGATTATGCTTCAGGCAGATATCTTTCAACGCCTCCATTTCCTGGCGGCTATAGAGGTAGCCGGTAGGATTATTGGGGCTGCAGATAATGATCGCTTTTGTTTTGGGAGTGATCACTTTCTCAAAATCCGCAATGGGCGGAAGGGCAAAACCATTTTCTATATGTGAAGTGATAGGCACTACTTCCACGCCTGCTGTACAGGCAAAACCATTGTAATTAGCGTAGAAAGGCTCAGGTATGATCACCTCGTCTCCCGGATTAAGACAGGTAAAAAAGCTGAAAAGTATGGCTTCAGAACCGCCCGTTGTGATCATGATCTGGTCATGCGACACAGAAATACCTACCCGTTTATAATACTCCACCAACTTGCGGCGGTAACTTTCATTACCGGCACTATGACTGTATTCCAGCACTTTAAGATCAGTATGTTTCACCGCGTCCAGGATCGCAGGCGGCGTTTCAATATCCGGCTGTCCAATATTTAAATGATAGACTTTAATACCTTTTTTCTTGGCGGCTTCAGCAAACGGGACCAGTTTGCGGATGGGCGAGGGTGGCATTTGTTGGCCACGTTGGGAGATACTTAACATAGAAGCCAAAAGTACGCGAATGACGCGAATGTGAAATATTTTAGAAGGGTATATTATAAACCATGGATAGCGCGAATAAGTTCAAAACAATAGAGGCTTATTCGCGCCATTCGCGATTATATAAAGCCTTTCCCCTCTATTGGCGCCATTCGTACCAAAAAGAGGCAGTCACTAAATGGTAACTGCCTCCGCGACTACTAGATTTTATTCTTGTAAAAATATAATCTAGTAGTTCTCTTCCATAAATCCCTGATTGATCATTTCGGGATCATGTATATTGATATAACCGTCCTTGCACTCAATCAGTTTTGTGTGGGAGAAACTTTTCTCCACTGCGGCGATCATCCCGTGAAAATTGACGTGATGAGAAAAATCGGCGTCCATTTCTTCGGGTGTTTTCAGAAAATTGTTGATAGGGTTCAGTACGCGCTTTTCCACTTTTTTCTCCAGCCTGTTCAGCTGGTTATGTACAAAACCCACTACGGTGTCTTTTAGACCCGAAAAGGAGAACCCTTTCTCGGTCTGCAAATTTTCCTGGTTCATTACAATCGCCATTTCCCTGAAAAAGGAGGAAATTTCATGCCGCTATAAAAAAGATTTGCTAATGCTAATTGGAAATCATCTGGTTTGAAAAATAAATGTGGATAAATGGTATGCATGGCCGGTCCTGACCAATATTAGGGTTTCTATGATGTGGAAGTTTTTTCTAAGAGGGGTAGAGAAGAAGCGGAAAATATTTTCCCATATTGGTTAGCACAATTGTATTGTATGAGAAGATCATTAGAGCAGCCATTGATGCAGGCGGGACAATAAAAAGCCCCTTGCGTATGGACACAAAGGGCTGTGGTTAAAAGCGATAACTATTTCGATGCCAGAGGCAGAAATGGATGTTTGCTTAGTTGGCTACAACTTCACCGGTGATATGTACTGTCTTGGGTTGTTCAACACCCGCGAAGTACACATATACATCTTTTTTAATGGGGCCTACGGCAGCAGCATTGAATACCACTTTCAGTTTAGCTGAAGCGCCGGGCTGGATAGGCTGTTCAGGCTTTTCAGGCACTGTGCAACCACAAGTGGCTGATGCATTAGCTACCACGATCGGCTTGTCGCTGATATTCTTGATCTCGAAATAATACGTAACAGGAACTCCCTGTTTGATCTTGCCGAAGCTGTGCGTTTCAGTATTGAATTTAGCAATCTCGTCTGCTTTGCTCTGAGCCATTACTGCTACGCTGAAAACAAGTGCGAATGTGAAAAGTAGGACTTTCTTCATGGTTTGTATTTTATAGTGTTTGCTTTTTTAAAAACTGAACAGAAGCATTGGCCGGGGCAGCTCCTTCAGGAGTTTTCCAGACCAGCCCTTTGATAACGATCTGTTGAGACCGGTTACCGTTATAAATAATAGTAATGGGTTTGGTAAATGTGCCTTCAGCGGCAGCATTGAACCCTACTTTGATCTGGGCTGAGGCGCCGGGCGCGATAGGGTCCCTGCTCCATTCCGGTGTAGTACACCCGCAACTGGCCTGCACATTGTCCAGCTTTAATGGAGTGGAACCGGTATTGGCGATCTCAAAAGTATAATAAACCGGCTTGCCCTGGGGGATCTTACCGAAATCATGCTCGGTTTCCTTCAGTTGAAGCACTTCCTCCACCGGTGCGGCTGTTTGCGCACTGGCAAAAAAGAAAGTGGTAAGCAGTACAGCAAGGGTTACTAATCTCTTCATATAAGAGGCTTTAGAGTCGTCAAAATTAATGGAAAGATGAAAGAACGCAAAGATGGGTTGCAGCATTAACACCCTATTTTTCTGATCCGCCTCAAATGAACCTATTCTCCCTATTTTTGCTGCATGGAAAACTCAACTCCATTAACGATGCCGGCAGAAGCAAAATTGTCCTTCGACAAGTTCAGGGAAGAAGTGCTAAGCGATTATCGCATAGCATGCATCAGCCGGGAAGCCAGCCTTTTAGCCCGTAAAGAAGTATTGACCGGAAAAGCCAAATTCGGCATTTTTGGGGATGGAAAAGAAGTGGCCCAGGTAGCCATGGCTAAGTTTTTTCAACCTGGGGATTTTCGCAGTGGTTATTACCGTGATCAAACCTTTCATTTTGCGATCGGCCAGTCAACCGTAGCGCAATTTTTCTCGCAATTATACGCTGATCCTGATATCAACAACGATCCCAATAATGCCGGCCGGCAAATGGTATCGCATTTCTGCACCCCACTCACCGATGAGAACGGGCAATGGCTTGATCTGGCCAACCGCCGGAATACGGCTAGCGATATGGCGCCCACTGCTTCCCAACTGCCCCGCTCATTGGGACTGGCTTATGCCTCCCGGCTGTTCCGCCGTGTGCCTGAGCTCAACCAGTTGACGGATCTGTCGGAAAATGGTAATGAAGTTTGCTTTTGCACTATCGGTGATGCCTCCACTTCGGAAGGTCATTTCTGGGAAACAGTAAATGCTGCAGGAGTGCTGCAGGTACCACTGGCCATTTTTGTCTGGGATGATGGTTATGGCATTTCTGTTCCTAAAAAATATCAGACTACCAAAGGATCTATTTCAGAAGCGCTCAGCGGGTTTCAAAAACAGGAAGGCACCAATGGGCTGCAAATTTATAAAGTAAAAGGCTGGGACTATGCCGGCATGTGCGAAACCTTTGATGAAGGTTTGCGACAGGCCCGCGAAAACCATACACCCGTGCTTTTTCATGTAGAAGAGATCACCCAACCGCAAGGGCATTCTACTTCCGGCAGCCATGAACGTTATAAAACACAGGAGCGCCTGGCATGGGAAAGGGAGTGGGACGGATTGAAAAAAATGAGGGAATGGATCATCGAAAACTCCCTGAGCGACGAGGAAGAGATTGAAGAAATTGAACGCGCAGCCAAGAAAGAAGTAAAAGAAAGCAAAGACAGCGCCTGGCAGAAGTACCTGGAGCCGATCAAAGTGCAGGTGAATAAAACAACCGATCTGCTGAACGCAATGATCAACAACCTGCCTGATCAATCTGCGGCATTGAAAAAAATCGTAACAAATCTTACCCTCAACAAGGAACCTCTGCGCCGCGATGTGATGAAGGCTTTGTATGAAGCTATTGATATCGCTGGTAATAATGATGCTGCTTTTTGGACAAAAGATTACTACAAAGATTTACTTGAGGAGAGCAGGAACCTTTATAACACCTACCTGTACAACGAAGGGCCGAAAAGCGCATTGCGCGTAGCTGAAGTGAAACCTGCATTTGCACAGGATGCAACTGTCATCAATGGCTATGAGGTATTGAACCGCTTCTTCGATCAGCTTTTTACCAGCAATAAAAAAGTAGTGGCTTTTGGAGAAGACCTTGGCTATATAGGAGATGTGAACCAGGGCTTCAGCGGCCTTCAGGCAAAACACGGAGACGACAGGATATTCGATACCGGCATCCGTGAGCTTACTATCATGGGGCAGGGGATCGGTCTCGCTCTGCGCGGGCTTCGCCCCATTGCAGAGATACAATATCTCGATTATCTTCTCTATGGCCTTCAGCCGTTGAGTGATGATGTATCAACCCTGCACTACCGCACCTATGGCCAGCAAAGCTGCCCGCTCATCGTGCGCACACGCGGCCATCGCCTTGAAGGCATCTGGCATAGCGGTTCTCCCATGGGAATGATCATTAACTCCCTCCGCGGCATGTATGTTTGCGTTCCCCGCAACATGGTGCAGGCCGTTGGTATGTACAATACTTTGCTGCGGAGTAATGATCCCGGCATCGTGATCGAATGCCTTAACGGCTATCGCTTGAAAGAAAAACTTCCTTCCAATCTCCTGGAGATGACTGTGCCCCTGGGCAAACCGGAAGTGATCCGCGAAGGCAATGATATCACTATCGTTTCTTATGGCTCTGTGCTCCGCATTATCCAGGAAGCTGCTGCTTCACTGGAAAAGCATGGCATTTCCTGCGAAATAATAGATGTGCAAACCTTATTGCCATTTGATATTGACCATTGCATCCTTGAATCGTTGAAAAAAACCAACCGCATCGTTTTCATTGATGAAGATGTGCCCGGTGGTGCTGCTGCTTATATGTTCAACCAGGTGATGGAACATCAGCAGGGCTATAAATATCTCGATGTTGCACCCCGTACCATCACTGGTAAAGCACACCGCCCTGCCTATGGCAGCGATGGGGATTATTTCAGCAAACCGAATATGGAGGAGATTGAGACGGTGGTAAAAGAGATGATGACAGAATAGATTTTTAGTCAGAAAAGATGCCTACTGATTTTCTATACATCATCGATATTCTCGGCACTTTTGCTTTCGCTGTTTCAGGCGCTTTCTTTGCCATGGAAAAAAAGCTGGACCCCTTCGGTGTGCTGATCCTTTCTTTTATTACGGCTATCGGTGGAGGAACATTGCGTGATATCATGATCGGCGATCTGCCGGTGAGCTGGCTGCGCAATGCAACAGCTACCACGGTTATTTTTTCTGCAGCTATTGCCAGTATGTTCTTCGGTTCTTTTATCCGCCGTTTCAACATGACGCTTTTTGTGTTTGATGCATTGGGACTTGGGCTTTTCACTTTCATTGGTATTGAAAAAGGGATTCAGATCAACCTGAGTATTGGTGTTTGTATTGCACTGGGTACTATCACTGCCTGCTTTGGCGGTGTGATCCGCGATGTGATATTGAATACAGTGCCGCTGGTTTTCCGCAAAGAGATCTATGCACTGGCGAGCGTGGCGGGCGGCTTATTGTATTTTGCTTTTCTTGAAGCGGGTGTGGATAATGATATGGCGAAGATCATTTGCATCCTTCTCATCTTTGCTATCCGTATCATTGCAGTGCGCTACAAACTTGGCCTGCCAAGATTTTATAATAAAGACGATAAATGATCAATTGAGATGAGATTGACCCTATACCAGATAGATGCTTTCAGCGATAAGCTTTTCTCCGGCAATCCCGCAGCAGTTATTCCTTTGAACAACTGGATCAAGGATTCGCTGATGCAACAGTTGGCCATGGAAAACAACCTGGCCGAAACCGTTTTCTTTGTGCCGAATGGGACTGATTATGAGATCCGCTGGTTCACGCCGGCAAAAGAGATTAACCTTTGCGGCCACGCTACCCTTGCAAGCGCTTTTGTATTGTTCACTCAATTGGGATACAACAAGCCGTCCATTACGTTTCATTCGCAAAGTGGTCCATTGGTGATAACAAGGGATGGTGATAAAATCTCTATGGACTTTCCTTCCTGGAAGCCCGAAAAAACGGCTGATTACCCGGATAAATTACAGGAAGCACTGGGCGTAAAGGAAATCGTGGGCGTATACCGCAGCCGCGACCTGCTGGTGGAATTGAACTTAGAAGAAGATGTGAAACAGGCAGATCCTGATTTTACTTTATTAAAAAAACTGGGTCATAAAGTGATCATCACGGCACCTGGTAAAGAAGTTGATTTTGTTTCCCGCTTTTTTGCGCCCACTTATGGAGTGGATGAAGATCCTGTAACCGGCTCTGCCCATTCCCAACTGATCCCTTTCTGGAGTGAAAAATTGCATAAAACAAAAATGATAGCCCGGCAGCTTTCCCCTCGTGGCGGGCAGCTATGGGTGGAACAAAAAGGAGAGCGGGTGCAGATGGGAGGGCAGTGTGTGTTTTATATGAAAGGAGAGATCTTTTTATAAAAACCGGTCCCTGATCTCAGCGGAAGGCACTACGCAGGCGTCTTTTTTTCCAAACCATTTATAACGGTTGCGTGCAATCCATTTGTAAATGGGTTGGCGGATAAATGCAGGAACAATGATCAGGGCATACAAAGCTTTGGCAGGCCACCGGAGATATTTTGCTATGCGCAGCGCAGCATCAGAATAAGTATAGGCCTTATAATTATCGATCAGTATCACACTGTCTACCGCGGGAGCTACTCCATATTTTTCTTTTAATTGCTGGCCGGTTGCTGATTGCAGTGTTGCAAAACGGAGCCTTGCTTTCTTATCATTGCGGATCGCAAAATTCACCCATGAATTGCAGTAATTGCATATACCATCAAAAAGTACAACCGGGTGATTCTGCTTCATATTGCAAAGTTACCGAAATAAAAAAGCTGCCGAAGGCAGCTTGATAAACCGTTCTTTATGGGATATGAATGGGACTATCCCATATTATGAAACACTTTCTGCACATCATCATCCTGTTCCAGCCTTTCGATCAATTTACTTACGTCTTCTGCCTGTTCATCAGTAACGGGAACAGTAGTGGTAGGTATCCATTCCAGTTCCGCACTGATAGGAGTAATGCCTTTATCTTCTAAAGCTTTTTGCATATTGCCGAAATCAGTGAAGCCTACACGTGCTACCAGTATCTCTTCACCGTTTTCACCAGTGCTTTCACCGAGTTCTTCCAAACCGAAATCGATCAGTTCCAGTTCCAGGTCTTCTGCGTTCAGCCCTTCAGGTTTAAGTTTGAAAACGCCCATCTTTTTAAATTGGAAAGCCACGCTGCCGCTATTCCCCATAGTGCCACCACCTTTATTGAAATGTGATTTCACGTTGGCAACGGTCCTTACGTGATTGTCGGTAGCTGTTTCCACTAAGATGGCTACCCCGTGAGGCGCATATCCTTCGTATAAGATCTCATCGTAATTGATCAGTTCCTTTCCCTGCGCTCTTTTGATGGCGGCTTCCACACGGTCTTTAGGCATGCCGGCACTGCGTGCATTCTGGAAGCAGCGGCGAAGGGCTGCATTGGTAGAAGGATCAGGGCCGCCTGCTTTTACGGCGATGACGATCTCTTTACCAATGCGGGTGAACTGCTTGGCCATGCGGTCCCAACGGGCAAACATGGTGGATTTACGGACCTCGAAAATTCTTCCCATCTGATTATATCAATTAACTTGAATGTTAGATAATTACCCGTGAACAGGCCTGTAGGGGCGGTTTCTGCGGGAGTGCAAATTTAAGGCAATAGGGGGAAAAGAAAAACCGCCCCAAAAGTTTGGAGCGGTGCTGGAAAAATTAAAAAGTTAAAAATCAAAAGTAAAAAAGCCCTAGTCAGTCGGTCAATCCAGTATAAGGGAGGTCTAATTTTTTACTTTTGATTTTTGACTTTTTATTTTAAAAGGTTATCCTTTCTTGAGCTTGCTGTGATGACGGCTGTAGGCAAAATACACGATCAGGCCTAAGATCATCCAGCCAAAAGCTACTTTCAGTGTTTGTGAATCAAGGGCAACGATCATACCGGCACAAACCAGGATTCCAAGGATCGGTACGATGGGTACCAGCGGCGTTTTGAATGGGCGCTCGATCTCAGGATTTTTCCTCCGGAGGATCCAAACACCGGCGCTTACCAGTACGAAGGCGAACAGGGTACCGAACGAAGTAAGGTCACCGGCTACGTGGCCAGGTACAAATGCAGCGAACAGACCCACGAATACGAACAGGATCCAGTTGGCTTTATAAGGTGTTTTGAATTTCGGGTGAAGGTCACCGAATGCTTTCGGGATAAGACCATCATTGCTCATGGTATAGAAGATACGGCTTTGGCCCATCAGCATCACGAGTATTACTGAAGAGAAGCCCGCAAGGATCGCGATGGTCACTGCCTGTGCCAGCCAGCTATAACCAGACATATAAGTAGAGATGGCATAAGCTACAGAAGCTTCGCGTCCTTTTTCAGGATCAACGAAATCTTTCCAATCGGCCACACCGGTAAGTACGTGTCCGAACAGGATATAAAGAACAGTACAGATCACCAGTGAACCGAGAATACCGATCGGCATATCGCGTTTCGGATTTTTGGCTTCCTGTGCTGCAGTACTTACCGCGTCAAAGCCGATAAAGGCAAAGAACACGATCGCAGCACCGCCAAGAATACCTCCCCAGCCATGTTTGAAGAAGCCCGAATAATCGGCAATTACCTTACCTCCCTGGTCAACTACCGGCGGGGTGCCTTCCGGGATCAGGTAAGGGGTATGGTTTTCGGGTTTAATGAACTGCCATCCGATAACGATGAACAGGATCACGATAGCCACTTTAATGAATACGATAATAGCATTTACAAAAGCGGATTCCTGTGTTCCTTTGATCAGCAGCAAGGTCAGTAATAAGAGTATGAACAGGGCCGGAACGTTCATGATACCACTATGATGTATGCCGGCAGAGTCTGTAAAGCTCTCAAACGGCGAGTGGCACCATTCATACGGAATAGCCCCTCCTAATAGCTTGTTTAAATATTCGCTCCAGGCGATGGATACAGTAGCAGCACCCAGGGCGTATTCCATAATCAGTGCCCATCCGATGATCCAGGCGATCAGTTCGCCCATTGTAACATATGAGTAAGCATAAGCACTACCGGCGATAGGGATCATGCTCGCAAACTCGGCATAGCAAAGGCCGGCAAAAGCGCAACCAATAGCAGCCACAATAAAAGAAAGGGTCACAGCCGGACCTGCAGCCTGGCCGGCAGCAGCAGCCGTCCTAACAAACAAACCGGCGCCAATAATGGCACCGATCCCAAGGGCAACCAGGTTGCCTGCCCCCAATGTCCGTTTAAGGCCTTTTTCGCTGTCAGCAGCTTGTGCCAGCAGCTGGCCAAGAGGCTTCTTGACAAATAAACTCATAAGTGGGATTATTATGTTTTAGTTCGAAAATAAAGGTCGTAAAGTAAACAATAATTTAATTCGGCCTTTTATTTCTTTTAAGTAAATGGGTCCTAAATGGGGTAAATGTTTTTGCCGCTCGGTATTTTTTCCGATTTTCGGGTTTTTTACACCCCCGATTTGCTTATGTCTAAAGGTAACCGGCTCACCATATTCATTCTTGTTGCAATGGCCCTCGGCGTTTTAGTAGGGTATATTGTTCACCAGCGGGCCACCCCGGAATTCACCCAATCCTTTTCCACAAACATCAAATTGCTGACCACCATTTTCCTCCGGTTGGTCCAGATGATCATCGCTCCCCTTGTGTTCAGCACCCTGGTGGTTGGGATTGCCAAACTGGGCGACCTTAAGACGGTTGGCCGGGTAGGGGGCAAAGCCCTTTTATGGTTTATTACGGCTTCCCTTGCCAGCTTGCTGTTGGGAATGATACTGGTGAATTTATTCAAGCCGGGTGCCGCGATCGATCTTAGCAATGCAGACACAGCAGGCGCAAAAGACCTGATCGGTAAAACACAGGAATTTTCATTAGCCAAGTTTGTTGAGCACGTTTTCCCCCGCAGTGTATTTGAATCAATGGCCAATAATGAAGTGTTGCAACTTGTGGTGTTCAGTATTTTCTTTGGTGTTGCCTGCACGGCTATTGGTGAAAAGGCCAAACCTGTGGTGAAAGCACTGGATGCTGCCGCGCATGTGATCCTGAAAATGGTGGGATATGTAATGAACTTCGCTCCATTGGGTGTGTTTGGTGCTATCGCCGCTGTAATTGCGACCAAAGGCCTGGGCGTATTCAATTTTTATGGGCAGTATCTATTATACTTCCTCATCGGCATAGCATTATTATGGGTGATCCTGCTGACGGTGGGTTATCTTATTTTAGGCAACAGGTTATTTATACTGTTGCGGAGGATCTCACAGCCCCTGCTTATTGCATTCAGCACCACCAGCAGTGAGGCAGTGTTTCCCAAACTGACAGAAGAGCTGGAGCGTTTTGGCTGTAAGGACAAGATCGTTGCTTTTGTATTGCCGCTTGGTTATTCATTCAACCTCGATGGCAGCATGATGTATATGACCTTTGCCAGCATTGCCATTGCGCAGGCTTATGGAATACAAATGGACATCGGTACGCAGTTAACTATGCTGCTGGTGCTGATGCTGACCAGCAAAGGCATTGCAGGCGTACCAAGGGCATCACTGGTGGTAGTGACCGCTACCTGCGCCATGTTCAACATCCCCCCGGAAGGCATTGCACTGATCCTGCCGATCGACCATTTTTGCGATATGTTCCGCACTGCTACCAACGTAGTAGGAAATGCACTGGCTACCAGCGTGGTCAGCAAATGGGAAGGAGAATTGGAAAATTCTTAACCTAATATCAATATTGTACAGACCTTATCAAACAAGATTCATTTATATATTTAAAGCATGGAAAGTTTATTACACATTTACCTGTTGGAAGGCGGAGGCATGATCCAACGTTTTATTACCTGGATCATTGAGAATGGAGGTCTTTATTTTTTGTTGTTCGTTGTCTTTGCCGAAACAGGTTTATTCGTTGGTTTTTTCCTTCCCGGCGATTCCTTGCTTTTTGCGGCTGGCATATTCATGAACAACCTGGTAAAAGAACTGGCTGGCGTTACTGACGATGGCCATATGTCGTTCGGGTTCTATCATATCGTTATTATCTTAATGATCATCCTGGCTTCTGTGCTGGGTAATATAATAGGGTACTGGTTTGGTTATAAAACCGGTCCGCTCTTATTCGAAAGAAAAGATACCTGGATCTTTAAAAAGAAACACCTGATCAGGGCACGGGATTTTTATCATGAATATGGTAAGGCCACGATCTTCCTGGCCAAATTCCTTCCGATCATCCGGACGTTTGCGCCGATTGTTGCAGGTATCGTGAAAATGGAAAGACCCCAGTTTATTTTCTATAATATCCTTGGTAGCGTTTGCTGGGTAACTTCCATGATGCTGGGTGGTTTCTTCCTGCAAACCTGGGTGGAGAGAAAGTTTGGCTTCAGCCTGAAAGATCATATCGAAGCTATTACGATTGTGATCATCCTGATCACTACATTGCCGGTATTGTATAAATTATTCTTTGCAAAAAAACCGGTAGTGCCGCCTCCGACAGATAATAATGTAAACCCCTGATCCAACAATGTCCTCGCCGCTTGCCAACAAACAATCCATCTTCAGTGTGGCTGTAATAGTTGCAGCCCTGGGTTATTTTGTAGATATCTATGACCTGCTGTTGTTTGGCATTATCCGTCTTCCGAGTTTAAGATCTTTCGGCCTTTCCGAAGAGCAGGTTTTGACAGATGGTGAAATGATCCTGACATGGCAGATGTGGGGCTTGCTGATAGGAGGTATTATAGCCGGTGTGATCGGAGACAGGCGGGGAAGACTGAGCGTATTATTCGGCTCGATCATTTTATATTCACTCGCTAATATTGCGAATGGATTCGTAGAGACTGTTGATCAGTACAAATGGATCCGTTTTGTGGCAGGGCTTGGCCTTGCCGGGGAATTAGGTGCAGGCATCACCCTGGTATCTGAACTCACTCCCAAGGAGAAAAGAGGGATCGCCACTTCCATGGTAGCCGGCATCGGGCTTACCGGTGCAGTGGTGGCATTCATCATGAAAGAGAACTTTCACTGGAGAACCTGTTATTTCATTGGCGGGGGACTCGGATTATTATTACTGATCTTACGGATATCTGTTTTTGAATCAGGCATGTTTCATGAAGTAAAGAAACTGGATGTGCAACGCGGCAATTTCTTCATGCTGTTTAATAATGCCAATCGCTTGAAGCGCTATATCTGCGGGATACTTATCGGATTACCTACCTGGTTTGTGATCGGAGTGCTCGTCACTTTTTCCAGTGAGTTTGGGAAATGGTTTGGTATCAAAGAGCCCATTGATCCCGGTAAAGCCATCATGTTTGCCTATGCTGCTATCTCATTAGGGGATATTGCAATCGGGTTTGTTAGTCAATGGATGAAAAGCAGGAAAAAAGCCCTGTTCCTTTTTTATGGGATCACGGTCCTGTTCATGATACTTTTCTTCACCATTCAATGGAATGGTTCTGCCAGCAAAATGTACTGGATCTGCGCGGGGCTTGGCTTTGGCACAGGCTTCTGGGCTATTTTCGTTACCATGGGAGCCGAACAATTTGGTACCAATCTCCGCGCTACTGCTGCTACCACTATTCCTAATATGGTACGTGGCATGCTGGCAATCTTTGTGTTACCGCTTTTCCAATGGTTGCGAGGTATGGAAGGGGTGGGTTATGTAAAAGGTGGTATCTATGCGGCAGTGATCATCATGACGATAACCGTGATCGCAGCAGCGTTTACAAAGGAAACCTTCGGGAAAGACCTGAACTATGTGGAAGAGTGAGTAAGCGCTTTTGTAGTGATCCAACTCTCGGGCAATTGCTCCATACACGCATGATCTCCCCGGTAGCAGGGTTTATTGCCAAACACGGAGCAGGGTCTGCAATAAAGATCCATTTGCACAGCATTTTCCTTTTTTTGCCCCCAGCCATAAAAGCCTGCATAGGGATGTGTGGCACCCCATACGGAAACTACCGGCACTCCGAATAAAGATGCCAGGTGCATATTGGCGGAATCCATGCTGATGAGCACATCAAGATGACTGATAATAGCCAGTTCTTCCTTAAATGAAAATTTCCCGGCCAGGTTAACGACGCCTGGAAATTGCTTTTCCCATTCTGCCAGCACTTTTATTTCATCTTTGCCCCCTCCCAACAGGAATACCTGGTTGTTGGGCTCGGATAAAAGAGAACTGATCACCACCAAAGTTTTTTCGGTGGGATACATTTTTTCTTCATGCTTTGCAAAAGGTGCGATCCCTATATGTTTTTTTCCGGATTGAAAAAGCGTTGCTGTGTTATCAGAAAGAGGGCGTTGAGTATATACGCCTTGCTGAGTATCCAAAACGAAAGGCAGATCAATTGCAGAAAATACATCTGCATAGCGCTGGAAAGATGTTTTTAACTGGACCAGCTTTTTGTTTTGCTTTGAAGTAAGTTCTTTTTTTTCCTTACGACCCTTATCGATCTTTGCTGTTCTGATACCGGCCAGTTTGAACAATGAACGCAGCAGAATGGAACGAAGCACATTATGCAGATCAGCTACTGCATCAAACGTATGTTCTGCTTTCAGTTCGCGGAATAAACGGTATATGCCCAACAGGCCTTTATGCTTCCCTCTTTTTTCGAGTGTATAAACAATGGTCCTTTCCAGGGGCTCAAAGAGTGGTGTAAAAGCCGGGGAAGTAAGTACAGTCAATTGCAATGCCGGATATTGCTGCAGCAGTTGCTTTAATACAGGCACTGTCATGGCTACATCTCCGAGTGCAGAGGTGCGTATAACCAGGATATGTTTAGGCTCCATTCGCTGCAGGGGTTTGCTGCTGGTACAATACAGGGTTCAGCGAAGGGTCGTTGTACATTTTCATTTGCTTATACACCTTCATGTATTTCTTTCCCTGTTCTATATCGGAGAGCAATTCATCGATAGCAAGGGAGAGGTCTTTTCGCTGCTCCAGTAATATGGCCAGTTTTTGCTGGCAAGCTGCAATATGCTCAGGGCTTGCATCTTTTCTTTCTGCTTCAATCCGCATATGATAGATCTTCAGGGCAAGAATGGACAAACGGTCTATGGCCCAGGCCGGGCTTTCTGTATTAATGGAAGCAGTGGACTGTGGTTTAATGCCTGCATATTGCTGAAGGAAATAACTGTCGATATAT
>DATAJQ010000237.1:0-9407 GCA_036262095.1 Chitinophagaceae bacterium
GGGCGGACTGGCGATCAAATTTTAAGTCACTATTAAAGCATAGAAGAAGATGAAAAGGATTTTTACACTGTGCATAGGATTATGCACCATGGCAACAGCTTTTGCCCAAACAGATACGACCGGCAAATCCGCTACCGATACGATTGGCAAACCACGCGTTGATACTATCAAGATCGGCGGTATGGTGATCATCCGCGAACCAGGCGGCGGCGGTGATACCGTAAAATCGCGCCGCATCCGCGATTTCAACATACGCCTCGGCCGGCGCAATTACGATAGGCCTGCCAATATCAGCACCAACTGGCTGATCCTCGACCTGGGCTTTTCCAACTACAACGATAAAACCAATTACAGCGGTGCTGAAGCACAGGCATTCGCTCCCGGAAGCAATGAAGACTGGTTCAAACTCCGCGGTTGGAAATCGCGCAGCGTGAACGTATGGATTTTAATGCAACGCATCAATATGATCAAGCATGTAGTAAATCTTAAATATGGACTCGGCCTTGAATTGAATAATTATTTCTTTGATGACAAGAGCATCAAGTTCAATAAAAACCCAACACTGGTTGATCAATCTTATTCAGGCCTCACTAAAAATAAACTGGCCGCAGACTATATTACCATGCCGGTGATGCTCAACTTCAACTTTACGCCCAATAAGCGCAGAAATTATGGCCTCAGCGCAGGTATCAGTGCAGGCTATTTATATAGCGCCCGCCAGAAAATAAAACTGGACGGTGATGTAGATAAAACCAAGGGGAATTTTGATCTGCGTAAATGGAAACTTTCCTATGTAGGCGAAATATCACTGGGTGTAGTAAAACTGTATGGCTCGTATGCTTTTGAAAGCATGTTTGAAAAAGGACTGGATCTCACTCCGTATAATTTCGGATTGCGCTTCAGCAACTGGTAGAAGAACTACGAAGTAATAAATAAGGTCATTTATATTCTTATCCACATCCCGCTGGAAATTTCCAGCGGGATTTTTCTTTGCATCATTTTTGCTTGAAGCGTACCTTGTCAAACAATCGTTAAAGCATCAACCCTTGAAAATAAAAAATCCAATACCTCCGTTTTCATCCGGGAGGGTAAAGCAGTAAATATGAAAACCGTTGTCGTACTTACTTCTGTATTGCTGGCCGGTGGCCTGATGACTGTGAATACACACAGCATAAAACCATCTTCATCTTCTTCATTCAAAAGAGCTGATGCAAGCGACGGCCCTGTAGGCAATATTTCTATTACCATTGATAAGTCAGATTATGAATTGACGGTATACGATGAAAAAGGATGGTATGCCACCTACCCTGTTGTGTTTGGCAACAACAGCCTGGAGGATAAAAAGATGGAAGGGGATAACAATACGCCTGAAGGGAGTTTTAAAATAGTCAGTAAACGGATCCATGAAAAGTGGTTCCGCTTCATGGCGATAGATTATCCGACCAAAGAAAGCTGGGAAAAATTCAAGTTGAGGAAACAACGCGGAGAGATCCCTGCTTCAGCCAGTATCGGGGGCGCTATCGGCATACATGGCACCTGGCCCAATGAAGATTTTGTGATCGACAAATATAAGAACTGGACCATGGGTTGTATATCCATGAAGAAAAATGATGTGCTGGAAGTGTATGGATATACACCGGTAGGGACCAAAGTCACGATCAGGAGATAGTATTTTCCATGCAAAAACCATACTGCAATCTGCATTGCGGTATGGTTTTTGCTCACTCCAGACAACCAAAGGCATTCTGGAAAACCTTTTTAAAGCAGCAAATCCGGCTGCTTTATTTATTTTACAGCTTCCCGTTCTTTATTTCCTCTACTACTCCCGGATCGAGCAGGGTAGTAATATCCCCCAGGTTGGAGGTTTCTCCCTCAGCTATTTTCCTGAGTATGCGCCGCATGATCTTGCCACTGCGGGTTTTAGGCAATCCGCTTACAAACTGGATCTTATCCGGCTTGGCTATCGGCCCGATGATGCGGGAAACTGTTTGAATAATATCCTGGCGGGTGCTTTGTTCATCTCCACGCAAAGAGCTTACTATTACATAGGCATAAATGCCCTGGCCCTTGATATCATGCGGATAGCCAACTACAGCGCTTTCCACCACGCTGGCGTGCATATTGATCGCATTCTCTACTTCAGCCGTGCCGATACGGTGGCCGCTTACATTCAACACATCGTCTACCCGGCCGGTGATCCGGAAAAATCCTTCATCGTCCCTCAATGCTCCATCGCCTGTGAAGTACATATTTTCGTAGGTACTGAAATAATTTGTTTTGAAACGCTCATGGTCACCATAGGTCGTACGTAATATGCCCGGCCATGGGGCTTTGATACACAGGTTACCTTTATAAAGGCCATCGGCATCTTTCTCTGTTATCTCCTCTCCTTTTTCATCCACCAGCACTGGTTGCACGCCCGGCATTGGAAGCGTGGCCCAGGAAGGCCTTGAAGGGGTAACGCCTGCCAGGTTGGTGATCATCACGCCGCCGGTTTCTGTTTGCCACCAGGTATCAACGATCGGGCATTTCTTTTTACCTATATTTTCATCATACCAATGCCAGGCTTCTTCATTAATGGGCTCACCCACTGTTCCGAGCACTTTCAATGAAGAAAGATCTTTTCCCTTCAGCGGGTCAAGGCCGAATCCCATGAGACTGCGTATGGCCGTAGGCGCTGTATAAAGGATATCTACCTTGTATTTATCGACGATATCCCAGAAGCGGCCTGCATCGGGCCAGGTGGGAATTCCTTCAAACATAATGGAAGTGGCACCGGCGCTCAACGGGCCATATACAATATAACTATGCCCGGTGATCCAGCCGATATCCGCAGTACAGAAATGGACCTGCCCGGGTTTGTATTGAAATGAATTAACGAAAGTGTAATTCGTCCACACCATATATCCTCCGCTGGTATGCACCACGCCCTTTGGCTTACCGGTGCTGCCGGATGTGTAAAGGATGAATAAAGGGTCTTCTGCATCCATGGTCTCCATTTCACCGTAACCTTCCGGCAATTCGGCGCTTTCAGTTACTGCGCGCATTTCATCTTCCCACCACACATCACGGCCCTTGATCATGCTCACGGGTATGCGCGTGCGCGTGTACACAATCACTCTTTTCACCAGCTTATTTCCGATCAGCGCATCATCGATCACGCTTTTCAGCGGGATATCTTTTGCACCTCTGAAAGCTCCGTCGCAGGTAACAATGAATTCTGCTTTTGCATCTTCCAGCCTGTCGGCAATGCTTTGAGCAGAAAAGCCGCCAAAGATCACACTATGGATAGCACCGATCCTTGCACAGGCAAGCACCGCATAAGCAAGCTCAGGCACCATGCCCATATAGATACAAACGCGATCACCTTTTTTCACACCGTTATTCTTCAGCACCTGTGCAAATTGGCAAACACGCTTGTGCAGCCGCTCATAAGTCACCACCCTTGTTCTTTCTTCAGGATTATTAGGTTCCCAGATGATGGCTGGTTTATCTCCCAGTGTTGCCAGATGACGGTCAAGGCAATTCTCTGTGATATTCAGTTTTGCCCCGGCAAACCATTCGATCTTTGGTTCCCTGAAATCCCAGTTAAGTACTTTATCCCATTTTTTCTTCCAGGAAAAATGTTCAGCCACGCCGGCCCAGAATTTTTCCGGATCATCTACACTTTGCTGATAAGCTTTCTTATACTCTTCAAATGTTTTAAGCTGATAAGGATATGACATTACGATCAGGTTATTTTAAGTAGCTGAAAAATTGAACCGTAAATTTAAAATTTCAGCGTGAAAGATGATCCAAAAAAATGCATCATTTTCAACATGATGGATTATCTTTCTACCAACTTGTACATATGAACAGTTCATCATCCCGTGGTATCCGCAGCGTGATCGCTGCTTCTTCCGTTGGCACGCTTATCGAATGGTACGACTTTTACATTTTCGGTATGCTGGCCAAAACCATCAGCACTCAATTCTTTCCTGAAGGAAATGCCACTGCAGCGCTGCTGAGCACGCTTGCAATTTTTGCCGCAGGTTTTATTGTAAGGCCTTTTGGTGCACTGGTGTTTGGCCGGCTCGGAGATCTTATCGGCCGCAAGTACACTTTCTTACTAACACTTGTTTTGATGGGAGGCTCCACTTTCCTGATCGGACTGGTGCCCGGTTATAAAACCATTGGCATTGCAGCGCCATTGCTGGTATTGCTGCTTCGTTTATTGCAGGGCCTTGCACTGGGTGGAGAATACGGCGGTGCAGCTACTTATGTGGCAGAGCATGCACCAGCAGGCAAAAGAGGATATTATACCAGTTGGATACAAACTACGGCTACGCTCGGCCTGTTTGTAGCATTAGGTATTATTATGCTGGTGAAGCTGAACATGAGCGACGGCGATTTCAATGCAGAATGGGGTGGATGGCGTTATCCTTTCTGGATCTCTGTCCTGCTTGTAGGGGTTTCAGTTTATATCCGGCTCCGCATGCAGGAATCACCGCTTTTTTCCAAACTCAAGGCTGAAGGTAAAACATCAGCCAATCCATTAAAAGAAAGTTTCCGGCATAAAGCCAATTTCAAAATGGTATTGCTTGCCCTGTTTGGTGCAGCCATGGGTCAGGGTGTGATCTGGTATACCGGTCAGTTCTATGCACAAAGTTTCCTGGAAACGAAATGCAATATCGGTTTTGAACAAAGCCGTACCATCATGCTATGGGGCATTGCATTTGCCACTCCCTTCTTTTTATTCTTTGGATGGCTGAGTGATAAAGTGGGCCGCAAATGGATCATGCTTGCAGGCATGTTGCTGGGTATTCTTACTTACCGCCCCATCTTCAACTATTTTCTGCAGGCGACAGACAGCAAGAGCTGGTTGGCAGAACAAGGAACAGCAACAATGCCGCCTGTGGTAAAAATGGAAGCTGTTAAAAACTCAACTGACTCTGTAGTGCTTACTACGGCGTCATTCAGTCTTGCCGATGGAAGAAAATATACAGCCATTAAAACCGACACATTGCGGATAACATCAACTTTTCTTGTGCCTGGCAAAACCACTCTCATCAATAAAGAAGTATCAACAGGTATCTATTGGAAATTTGTGGCGCTGGTATTCCTGCTGATCGTATATGTAACAATGGTGTATGGCCCTATTGCAGCTTTCCTGGTAGAGTTGTTCCCGACGCGCATCCGTTACACATCCATGTCGTTGCCTTATCATATCGGCAATGGTGTATTTGGAGGGTTGGTGCCATTCATTGGTTTATTGCTTACCACCACTTACCCTGCTGATCCGCTGGTAGGATTATGGTACCCTATCGGCATTGCTTCCCTGTGCTTTATCATTGGGGCAGTATATCTCAGCAATAGGATCGATGAAAATGTAGACGATTAAAAGATTTAAATTTTTTTTATGAAAAATATAAAAAAGATACTGGGTGTTTGCTGGCTCTTGCTGGCGCCGGCTATTATATACATGTTGGTGAATGGGGCTGTAACCCATATTGATCCTACTGGAAATAAGGACATTAACAACCCGGTGATATGGATCATCATCATTCTTATTTTCACTCCTGTAGCTATAGGCCTGATGATCTTTGGCATCTATGCCCTGAAAGGGGAGTACGATAAATTGCCCGGAAAGTCAGAAGATTTTGAATGATCCGGGCTCTTTGGGTCATTGATTTCTAAGTGTTATGTAAAAAAATTTGAAACCTTTTTTCTCTCTCGTTGTTTTACTATATTTTTACATTGACCTCAATGAAAAAAGGATATACCATATACCAATTTAAACAACAGCTTATCAGCATTTTAATGCTGGTGACGCTGCTCTGGCTTACGGTAAGCACTCCTTTTGTTTATGAGTCCCAATCGCAATTGGCGAAACAACAGGCGCCTTTATCACAATCATCGCACCATGACGGCAATGATGATGAGCAGACCTGCACTCCTCTTGGTAGCAACACTACTGAAGAAAAAACCCATGGCAGCATCAACTCTCTTTCTGAAGAGTACCTGCATCTCGACAGTGAATTATTTCATTTAGCTGAGTTATCATTGAACCATACAAGATATCATACTGCATCAGAGTATGTAGCTTTTCATGGTGAATTGCTTTGCCCCCCACCTAATTACAGGGGATAATTTTCCGAATCCCAGCCTTATCTTAATGACCATAATGCATATTACCATGCATTCAGCGTGCCGTATTGAAAACGGTATGGATTGTCATAACCTTTGGTTGTATACCTGTGAAGCACTTGATCCCAGGTATTGTTTAATCAATTAACAAAGCAAAAATGAGAACACATACAAAAGAATTTCAGCAAAATCTTACCCCAACAGATGCTTTTGAAGTATTAAAAGAAGGGAACAGACGGTTTATCAATAATCTTAAACTCAATCGTGATCTGCTGCAGCAAATGGACGAAACGGCAAGCGGACAATATCCTTTCGCCGTTACCCTGAGCTGTATGGACAGCCGCACTTCTATAGAACATATTTTTGACCAGGGCCTTGGCGATATATTCAGTATCCGTATAGCAGGCAATGTGGTGAATGAAGATATTGTAGGCAGTATTGAATATGCCTGCAAGGTAGCAGGTTCAAAACTGATCGTGGTATTGGGGCATAGTAAATGTGGCGCCATCAAAGGCGCTTGTGATGCAGTGGAAATGGGTAGCCTTACCGGCTTGCTTGAAAAAGTAAAGCCGGCCCTTGAAAAAACAGCGGCGGAGGCAAAAGAAACGACTAAAGAACAGTATGCAGAAGTGGTAGCACAGGCAAACGTGTTGGAGAGCATGAGAGAGATCCTTGAAAAAAGTACTATCCTCCGCAACATGTACAACGAAGGAAAGATCGGTATCGTAGGAGGCATGTATCATGTTGAAAACGGCCGTGTAAGCTTTATCCGTCAGTTGTTTGCAGAAGAGGCCGTTCTGCAGGAAGAAAAAGCAAGCGCATAACTCAAACTCAATAAACGGGGAATTGTTTATTGTTTAAATAGTTTAAAGATGCTGGAGAGGTCGCTTTCAAGTGATCAATCCCGTTTTTCTCAGAGTTGATTTTGCGGCCCTGCTTGTCTAGGCGGGGCCTTTTTTTCACTGAAGAATCAAACTGAACCACTCATTAAAAAAAGAGCACCGGATGTTTTGTAAACTTCATGTAAAGTTTTTAGAACACCCTGTATAAACCATATTGGTAGATTACCTTTGCAAAACTTATGTCAGCACACAGAAACATATTCATTTTTGCCGGCAGCATTTTAATGATGCTGATGCTTTTATGGCTGACCGTAAGTGTCCCATTCGTAAATGCTTCCCGCCAGGAGAAAACAAAGCAGGAACGAAAAATAAGCGCCTCCTCGCCATTGGCAGGAACAGAAGAAGAAAAAGTTCCTTCTTCACCCAATACGCTCAACGAATACCTTCATGAAAATGAAGAGTTGCAACATCCCAGCATCAATATAATTCTCACCTACAAATCTCAACAGCCTGATCTCTACCTGGCTTTTCATGGTGAACTGGTCTTACCTCCGCCCAAAGCTTAAGCGGTTTTCCTTATTCTTTATTACGTAATTAATGATGGCCACTATCAGGTGGCGGAGCTGATTCATTCAGCGTAAATCTGTATCTACTTTACAATTTAAAAAAGTTGTTATGGCACCTCGTGCAAAAGATTATTTGAGAAATTTATCCAGCGATATTCCTTCATCGATAGTTGTATTCCTTGTAGCGCTTCCTTTATGTTTGGGTGTGGCCCTTGCATCCAGTGCGCCACTGTTCAGCGGTATTATTGCCGGTATTGTTGGCGGTATCATTGTAGGCCTGGGCAGTAAATCACATTTGAGCGTAAGCGGTCCTGCGGCAGGCCTTACGGCTATTGTGGCTGCAGCCATTATCACCCTGCAATCATTTGAGGCTTTCCTGCTGGCCGTTGTGATCTGCGGCCTGTTCCAGGTAATCCTCGGCTTTTTAAAAGCAGGTGTGATCGGGGATTATGTTCCCAATAATGTTATCAAGGGAATGCTGGCCGCTATTGGCCTTATCCTTATCCTGAACCAGTTCCCTCATCTGCTGGGTGATGATTCACATTTTGAAACGGATGAAAGCGTGCCACAGGATAAGGGAAATATCTTTTCCAATTTTGTCGGAGCTTTCGCCCATATCACGCCTGTAGCTTTACTGATAGGTGGTGTTTGTCTTGCTTTCTATTTTATATGGGAAAAACTGGTAGCCAATAAAAAAGGATTTATCAAACTGATCCCTGCTCCGCTGCTCGTAGTATTCATTGGTGTAGGGCTCAACTATATTTTTCAGGGCTCGGGGAATTCATTGAAAGGTGAGCACCTTGTAGCAATTCCGCAGGCATCTTCAGCAAGCGAGTTCTTTTCTTTCTTTAAGCAACCGGACTGGAACGTTCTTACCAATCCACAGATATGGATAACCGGCCTCACACTGGCATTGGTAGCAAGCCTTGAATCTCTGCTGAGCATTGAAGCGGTGGATGATCTCGACCCACATCAACGTGTAACACCAACCAACCGTGAATTGAAAGCACAGGGATTGGGTAATATTGTTTCAGGCCTGATCGGAGGTTTGCCTGTTACCAGCGTTATCGTTCGCTCCTCTGCGAATGTTAATGCAGGCGCTAAAACCAAAGTATCCGCTATCTTGCATGGCGCACTGCTTTTACTTTGTGTGGCGTTTATCCCGGCTATATTGAACCTCATACCCAAAGCTGCTTTAGCGGCCATATTGATCTTTACAGGCTATAAGCTCGCCAAGCCTTCTTTGTTCATCAATTTTTACAAGAAGGGTTGGGACTCTTTCCTGCCTTTTGTCATCACCATTCTGGCTATCCTGCTCACGGATCTGCTGAAAGGTGTGATCATTGGTATCGGTGTAGGATTGTTCTTTGCATTCCGCAGCAATTTCAGGTCGGCTGTGTTTGTGGTAAATGATGACAATAAATACCTGTTCCGCCTCAGAAAGGACGTATCTTTTCTGAATAAAGCCATTATAAAGCGGAAGCTGGAAGAAGTGCCGGAAAACTCGTATGTGTTTATTGATACTACCCGCGCAGATTATATCGATCGCGATGTAGTGGAAACCATCGAAGATTTCATGATTGCGGCACCGCTTAAAAACATAGACGTGGAATTAAGGAAAAGCAAGATGAAAGACCAGGGCTTCCACGGCATCGTAACAGAAGACAATGGCAATGGATTTGCTATTATTCGTACACATGATAAACAACTTCAAAAAGTAATACACTAACCCGATCTTTTAAACCATGTATTCATACGACAGATTATTGCTTCAAAACAAAGCCTGGGCAGCGGAAATGCTGGCCGATGACCCGCATTTCTTCGAAAGGCTGGCTCAATTGCAAACGCCGGAATTCCTGTGGATCGGCTGCAG
>DATAJQ010000238.1:0-70096 GCA_036262095.1 Chitinophagaceae bacterium
CACCCTGCTAATTTTTTACGAAATTAGTGGTCCACGACCATACAACCATGTACGCCATTGTAGACATAGAAACGACGGGTGGATACGCTTCTGCCAACGGTATCACTGAAATATGTATTCATATTTTTGATGGTGAAACGATCGTGAACACTTTTCATTCACTGATCAATCCCCTGCAGCCCATTCCCCGCTATATCCAGGCTATGACCGGCATCACGGATGAAATGGTGGAAGATGCACCCGTATTTGAAACAGTTGCCGAAAAAGTGCATGAACTGTTGCAGGATAAAATATTCGTGGCACACAATGTAAATTTTGATTATTCTTTTATCAAAGCCCATCTTGAAGCAGCCGGTTATTCGTTGCAGACAAAAAAACTTTGCACCGTCCGCTTAAGCCGGAAGATCATTCCGGGGCATTCATCTTACAGCCTGGGTAATCTCTGTCATTCATTGGGGATAACGATCAATGACCGGCACCGCGCAAGCGGAGACGCTACTGCCACGGTAACACTTTTCCATTTATTGTTGAAAAATGATAAGGATAAGTTCATTATAAAAAGCCTGGGCCGCAGTTCCAAGGAGCAGGTATTGCCACCCAATGTGCCAAAGGAACATTTCGAGCAATTGCCTTATACACCCGGTGTGTATTATTTTCATAATGAGAAGGGCAAGATCATTTATGTGGGTAAAGCAAAGAATATCCGTTACCGGGTAAACAGTCATTTCAGCAATAACTCCGCCGCCCGCCAGCGCCAGAATTTCCTGCGTCATACATATGCTATCAGTTATCAGTCGTGCGCAACAGAATTGATGGCACAGATCCTGGAATCGACCGAGATCAAAAAATTGTGGCCTGTTTTTAATTATTCCCAGAAGAATGCAGAGAACGTGTATGGCATTTTCCTGTATGAAGATCAGAATGGATATCACCGGCTGGCCATTGAAAGAAATAAAAAACAATTAAGGCCCGTTCATACCTTCCATTACCTTACAGACGGGCATGCCATCCTCCGCAAACTGATCAAAGAATATAATCTTTGTCCCAAGCTATGCTTTCTGCAAACCCTGGGAGAATGTGAGGGCAAACGCGAGCACTATTGCCATGGCGCCTGCGAGCAGGAAGAACCACCCTCCGTTTATAATGAGCGGGTGTTGGCCGCCATCCATTCGCTCACCGAAACCCAGGCTTCTTATATGATCATTGATCATGGGCTTGGGCCTTCTGAAAAATCCTGTGTACTGGTATGGAACGGGAAGTTCTATGGCATGGGATATTTGCCAACTGATATGCCTTTTACACAGGCAGAAGAATTGAAAGAGATGATCACGCCGTATAAAGAGAATTTATTTATACGGAACCTGGTGTCTTCTTACGCAGAAAGGTTTCCTGAAAAAGTAAGATTTATAAATGAGTGATATTGGAAAAGCAAGTTTCAATTCAATAATATTTGTTCCTTGTCCAACAGGGAACAACGGCAATTCAGTAGCGCCTTTTCCTTGTCACCCCGGACCAGATTTAGTAAGCGTACTTCTGTAGGGAGCTAAGATCCGGGGTCTCCTCAGTATTGTAATGCTATTTAATTTATAAAGCATTTTTGTACCAATCTTTAGCCAGATCGATCATCTCAGGGTTCATCGTTTTAATTAATTGAATTTTCCATTCCCTTTTCCATTTTTTTAATTGCTTTTCCCTTGCAATTGCATTTTGTATGTATGTGAAATGCTCATAATAGAGCAGGATATCGCAGTTATATTTTGATGTAAACTTGCTCTCTTTTCTTTTGTGTTGCCATATTCTTTTATCAAGATCATTTGTAACACCTGTATAAAAAACAGTGTATGTACTATTTGCAAGAATATAAACGTAAAATGAATATTTTCTGGGCATTCTCCAATCTACCAGTCTGTGACTGATAGCTGATGAGAAAAAAACATTAATAATTGATAAAAACACATTGGTTTTGAGGAGACCCCGGATCTTAGCTCCCTACAGAAGTACGCTTACTAAACCTGGTCCGGGGTGACAAGGGGAAAGGCATTATGAAACCGAAACTTACCAACTGTCCGATTCCATCAATCAAGCCACTCAAAATCTACACTTACTGGCATTTGCGAAAACACAGCGTGCACTTCCTGTGGAGGTGTGGCCAGTTTGCGCCGGGCAAGATCAAGCCAGGCCCCATCAACAGTGATGAGAGCAGAAACCGTATCATCGTTTTTCACAACAGTATGGCGGATAGACCAGCGGGCGAAGTCTCGTTTGGCTCTGATCAGTTCGAGGTTAATGGTGACCTTATCGCCAAGGCGGATCTCTTTTTTGAAAACACATTCTTCACGAAACAGGATAGGCCCGATCTGCAGGCGTTGCATTACGGCGGCCGTAAGATTATGTTGCTCCAGTAAACTGATCCGGCAAAACGCGCCCCAATCGTAATACACAGAATGACGGAGATGGAAATTAGGGTCGAGATCGGACCAGCGGACCTGCACTTCCTGGATAAAATTTTCCATTGCTGATTAATTATTAGACCATTGCGAAATTAACGAATGGGCTGCCGAAATACGGATGGCAGCCTTTATTTTTGCTCTTTAATTTAAAATATATATGAAGCAAATCGCCTTGTCCGTCCTGGCGCTGGCCGCTGCAGCAAGCCTGTCGGCGCAAACAACAGCCAAACCCAAGACGCCTGTAAAAACCGTCCCTAAAAAAGTGCAGCCGGTAGCGGCCGCTGCCAAGCCTGTTCTGAAAACACTGAATGATTCTGCCAGTTATGCCATGGGAGTGAGCCTGGCAAGTTTTTATAAGCAACAAGGCGTTACCAGCATCAATGCAGCGCTCGTGTCCAAGGCCATTGCTGATGTAATGGGCAGCAAGCCTACTACCCTGGATGAGATGACCTGCAATAACGTGATGAATAAAATGATGACCGACCTGCAGCAGTCCAAATCAAAACCCAATATTGAAAAAGGAGAAGCCTTTCTCCGTCAGAATAAAGCCAGGCCTGGTGTAAAAACAACTGCCAGCGGCCTGCAATATGAAGTGATCACAGAAGGAACCGGCATCAAGCCCGAGGCTACGGATAGTGTTACCTGTCATTACAGGGGAACATTGGTGGATGGTATGGAATTCGATAACTCTTACTCACGCGGTGAGCCTATTACTTTCCCGCTGAACAGGGTAATACCCGGCTGGACAGAAGGTTTGCAACTGATGACCGTTGGCTCCAAATACAAACTCTATATTCCTTACACACTGGCTTATGGCCCTTCAGACAATGGCCCTATTCCCGGTGGATCAGCTTTGATCTTTGATGTGGAGTTGATTGATGTGAAAAAAGCGCATTAAGAGCGATGGCCGATGTTCGAATGGCCGATGACCGAATGCCTGATTCAAACAAACAGGTCGGCCATCGGCCATTCGAACATCAGCCATCGATTACTTAAGTTCATTAACCCAACCCAGCGCCTTATGCAATTGCTGTTCCTCTGTAAGATTAGTATTATCCAACACAATCGCATCATCCGCTTTACGCAACGGGCTTACTTCCCTGTGTGAATCTATGTAATCACGCATTTCGAGATTGGATTTCACTTCCTCGATGGTGATATTGGGATTCTTTTCAAATAATTCCCTGAACCTTCTCTCCACTCTTACAGCATTATCAGCAGTCATGAAGATCTTCAGTTCTGCTTTAGGAAACACCACAGTACCGATATCGCGGCCATCCATTACAATACCTTTTTTATTCCCCATTTTCTGCTGTTGGGCCACAGCAAAGGAGCGCACTTCCCGGATAGCAGCCACTTCACTTACTTTCTCGGCCACTACCAGGTCGCGGATCACGTATTCCACGTTTTCATCATTCAGGAATATCTCACTGGTCTGTGTTTTTTCGTTGAAATGAAAATCGAGATGGATCTCTTTGAGTGCTTTATTGACTTCTTTGGTATCTGTCCAGTCAACATGATTACGTAAAAAATAAAGCGTAATGGCGCGATACATGGCGCCACTGTCAACATACACGTAACCCAGTTTCTTTGCAAGTTGCCGGGCCAGCGTGCTTTTTCCGCAACTGGACCAGCCATCTATAGTTATGATGATTTTTTTTGCCACAGGACAAAAATAAGAATGAAGAGCGAAATAAAAAGGAGCGTTCTGATGAACGCTCCTTATATCTTTTAATATATAAATTCTTATGCTTTCGATTTAGTTTCCACCTTCTTGAAAGAGAATTTCAGTTTATTATTCTCTTTATCCAGATCAGCCTCCAGCACATCCCCTGCTTTTACATTCATGTTCAGAATCTCCTCTGCCAGTGGGTCTTCCAGGTATTTCTGGATAGCCCTGTGCAGCGGGCGGGCACCAAACTGAACATCATATCCTTTATCTGCCAGGAAAGATTTTGCATCTTCTGTCAGCGACAGGCTGAATCCAAGGCTGGTAAGGCGCTTCATCACACCTTTCATCAGGATATCGATGATGCTGAAGATATTTTCCTTGCTGAGGCTGTTGAAGATCACCACATCATCGATACGGTTGAGGAACTCAGGAGAGAATGTACGTTTCAGCGCTTTTTCAATCACTGCTTTGTTCGCTTCATCTTCCTGCTCCATTTTGGAACTGGTAGTGAAACCAACTCCTGCCCCAAAGTCTTTCAATTGCCTTACACCGATATTGGATGTCATGATGATCAGTGTATTCTTGAAATCCACTTTACGTCCCAGGCCATCGGTAAGCTGTCCATCGTCCAGCACCTGCAGCAGGATATTGTAGATATCCGGGTGAGCTTTTTCAATCTCATCGAGGAGGATCACGCTGTAAGGTTTACGGCGTACCCTTTCGGTGAGTTGTCCACCTTCTTCATATCCTACATATCCGGGAGGTGCGCCGATCAACCGGCTCACGGTGAATTTCTCCATGTATTCACTCATATCGATACGCACCAGCGCATCTTCCGAATCGAACATATAACGGGCGAGTGCACGCGCCAGCTCGGTTTTACCCACACCGGTGGGGCCGAGGAAGATAAAGGTGCCGATCGGTTTCTTAGGGTCTTTCAAACCGACACGGTTACGCTGGATGGCTTTCACCACTTTGGTAATTGCCTCGTCCTGACCGATCACCATACCGCGCATATCGTCTGTCATCTTACGCAGTTTCTCTGTTTCTGCCTGAACCATGCGTTTAACAGGAATACCGGTCATCATACTTACCACTTCAGCAATCGCCTCTTCATCGATTGGATAGCGTTTGTGCTTGCTTTCTTCTTCCCAATCAGCTTTTGCTTTTTCGAGGTCTTCGGCCAGGCGTTTTTCCGTGTCGCGCAATGAGGCGGCTTCTTCAAACTTCTGGCTTTTTACCACTTTATTCTTTTCGTTCTTCACATCTTCGATCTTCTTTTCAAGATCAACGATGTTTTGGGGAACGTTGATATTTTTCAGGTGCACTCTTGCGCCCACTTCATCCATCACATCGATGGCTTTATCAGGCAGCAAACGGTCAGTGATATAACGGTCGCTGAGTTTAACACAGGCTTCAATTGCTTCCTGGTTATACGTTACGTTATGATAATCCTCGTATTTGGATTTGATATTGTTCAGGATCTGTATGGTTTCATCTACGCTTGGAGGATCCACCATCACTTTCTGGAAGCGGCGGTCCAGAGCTCCATCTTTTTCAATGTACATACGGTACTCATCCAGAGTGGAAGCGCCGATGCATTGCAGTTCACCACGGGCAAGTGCAGGCTTGAAGATATTGCTGGCATCGAGTGAGCCACTGGCTCCGCCTGCACCAACAATGGTGTGCAGCTCATCGATGAACAGGATCACGTCGCGGTTCTTTTCCAGTTCGTTCATGATCGCTTTCATGCGTTCTTCAAACTGTCCGCGGTATTTGGTGCCGGCCACTAAAGCAGCCAGGTCAAGAGAGATCACTCTTTTATCAAACAGTACACGGGAAACTTTGCGTTGCACGATGCGCAGGGCAAGTCCTTCCACGATCGCTGTTTTACCCACACCGGGTTCACCGATCAGGATCGGGTTATTCTTTTTCCGGCGGGAAAGTATTTGTGATACCCTTTCAATTTCTGATTCCCTTCCTACAATAGGATCAAGGGTTCCCATTTCCGCAAGCTTGGTGATATCGCGGCCGAAATTATCCAGTACAGGTGTTTTGCTTTTAGCATTGCCGCTTTGCTTGGATCCTTTCTGTTGGGAATACTTTTTCTCATCTTCAAAATCGTCTTCGTTCTCATCGGTGAATTCGGCACGAGGGTCATTGGATTTTACAATGCCCAGTTCCTGCCTGAACAGATCGTAGTCCACGTCAAACTGATTTAAGATTTGTGTTGCAATATTTTCCTTGTTCTTCAAGATGGAAAGCATCAGGTGCTCTGTTTCAACAGTAGTGCTTTTAAGGGCTTTTGCCTCCAGCACAGTTACCCTGATCACTTTCTCAGCCTGTTTGGTTAAAGGCAGGCTGTTGATGTTCGCGATATTCTTTCCTGTTTTATCCTTGACGGCCAACTCAATTTCTTTTCGTAGCTCGTATAGGTCAACATTAAAACTTTTAAGAATACGGACGGCTGTGTTATCTCCCTCCCGGATCAAACCGAGCAGGAGATGTTCGGTACCAATAAAATCATTTCCCAATCTCAGTGCTTCCTCCCTGCTGAACGAAATGATCTCCTTTACCTGGGCTGAAAAATTATTATCCATTTTTAGGTAATTGGTTGTTATACAATATTAACAAATTAATTCGGATTCCTGCTCCTCCCTATTTATAAACGGAATGTTGATAATTTAAGTTGTCAAGGGATGCTAAAATTTTGCTATTTGCCTGGACAAGAATCTAAATTTACAGTATGCAGGTCAAAATAGATACCAAAGAGAAATTTCATGCCATCACGGTGCCGGGCCCAACACTTTCTGCTACAATGACAGAAGAACTGGAAAATATCTTAGTCCCTTACCTGCAAAATGACGCGCAGCAACCCGATGGGCAGGTCAAAAATGTGGTGCTGATACTCCAAGACATTCAAAATATGGATTATGCTGCGGCTGGCAAACTGGTAGATATTCAGCAAAAGTTCTATGAAAATAACGCCTCCTTTGTGGTTTGCTCGCTTCAGAAACAAGTGGAGGAATTCCTCGACAAAAATGAACTTTTGGAGCTGATGAATGTTACACCCACCGAAAGCGAAGCCTGGGACATTGTGCAAATGGAAGAGATTGAAAGGGAATTACTGGATGGGGAAGGTTAAGTTTGAGTCTGCCGTCGATAGTCAGGGGCGGTAGTATGAAAAGTTTTGATGTAATATTTCCTTTGTATTTTAGCTGATGCTCGCTGTAACGATTCTTGGAAATAACTCTGCCGTACCGGCCTTCGACCGCCACCCCACCAGCCAGGTAGTTACCCAGGATGGTACTAATTATTTGGTGGACTGTGGAGAGGGTACGCAGATCCAGATGATCAACTATAAAATCCGCCGGAGTAAGATCTCCCATATTTTTATTTCACACCTGCATGGCGACCATTATTTTGGTTTGGTTGGCCTGCTCAATTCCTTTGGTCTGCTTAGTCATCAGCAGGAGTTGCATGTATACGCCCCTGCTCCTTTACAGGAGATCATCGAAATGCAGTTGCGGGTAGCAGATACCAGGCTTTGTTATCCTTTGCATTTTCATGTCATCAGTGGGGAAGCAGTTTTGGTGAACAATGATAAGATCGAGATCCGTTGTTTTCCGACCCAGCATCGCATTGAATGTTATGGTTTTTCTTTCCGGGAAAAAAAGAAACCAAGAAGGCTGATCCTGGAGAGCGTTAAAGAGAATAATATCCCGCTTCATTTTTATGAGAACCTGAAAAACGGGGAAGATTTTGTGACCACGGCCGGTGAAGTGATCCGTAATGAATGGCTTACCATCGCCGCACCAAAAGGGAAAAGCTATGCTTTTTGTGCAGACACCCGTTACTTTGAACCTATTATTGATCATATCAGGGATATGGACATGATCTATCATGAAACCACTTATCTCGATAACCTGCGCGACCGCGCCTACGAACGGTTTCATTCCACTACCAAACAAGCCGCGTTGATAGCACAGAAAGCTAATGTCAAAAAATTACTGATCGGGCATTTCAGCAGTAAGTACGATACGCTGGAAGAATTTGAGCGCGAAGCAAGGGATGTGTTCCCCAATACGGATATAGCACAGGAAGGAGTTACTTACCGGGTTTAAGGTATCCCTTCCCGTTCTTCCCGCCTTACCGGTAAGTTTTTACCGGTAAGGCGGGAAGAACGGGAAGAAATCATTTAAATATATTCTTGTTTTGCTTGCAGTGAAGGTTATTGATGTAGCCACTCATAAAACAGGGGGAATTCTTTTCTCCATGTTGGTTCGTTGTGTTTTCCGTCATCGAGAATATGAATGGTCATTTCAGATCTGGAAACGGATTTCAGATCATTGTAAGCCCTTTGCATATCAGGTACCATTGTTTCTCCTTCCAGTTTACCTCCGTAGAAATAGATCCGGGAATTCACTTTCCCGCCATACTTCTTTATATCATCAAAGATGCCTGAACCACTGATCCAGAATGCAGGAGAGAACACACCAGCCCCACCGAATACTGCAGGATATTTCAACACTGCATAAAGGGAAATCAATCCACCCATTGAACTGCCGGCCACAGCCGTGTTCTTTTTATCCTTTAATGTGCGGTAATGCTTATCGATATAAGGTTTTAATGTTTTTACGAGGAAGTCGACATACGCACTTCCCTCTCCTTCCCCGAAGCGTTCATTGTCGTAAGGATTATACTCGTTCAACCGTTTATTGCCACCATGATCTGCTGCCACCACAATGCTTTGAGCAAGTTTGGTGGAATCCAGAAACTCATCTACTCCCCATTCACCGGAATAAGACGTGGCATTATCAAAGACGTTTTGACCATCGTGCATGTACAGCACGGGATAACGCTTTGTTACATCCGTTGAATAGTTTTTAGGAAGATAGATCCATACACGCCGGGTGCGTTTTAATTGCGGTATCAGGAATGCTGTATCGATGATATGTACCTGTGCTGTTGCGGAGCTTTTTTTAGATTGGGCAGGGAAGCGGTCGGCCCATTCCTGCACTTCCAGTTCTATAGTCTTGCTGCCGGTTGTTTTAAGGATACGATTGGGCGAATGTGTCCCGTTTTTCTGGCATTCGGCCTTATCCCAGGCGCCACGGGTAAGTTTGAATTCGTAAGAAGTATCGGGCAATGACAGGTCGAGATGGTAAGCACCATTCCCTGTTTTCTTAAACCGGTAATTAGTATCTGCAGGATTCCAGCCATTGAAAGAACCGGCAGCAAAAATATCACTGCCCGTTGGATGATATTCCGGGAGTTTATTTATTTCAATACGAACAGTGTTCTGAGCCATTGTTGTTAAATGAGCTGAGAGTAGCAGTAAGCAAAAGTATACCCGTACCATGATAAATTATAGAGTCAGGTTATTTCTTCATTAACTCCTTGATCATTGCATGCAAAGAAGCACTTACCGGCCAAACAGGCTGACGGAAAGTATTCTGACATAATCCCATTTCAGAAAGATAGGCTTTCACGCCGCTGGGGCTACCCTCTGCAAACATGGAGTTGATAATATCTGTGTATTTATAATGCAGTTCGCGTGCCTCAGCAAATTTATCTGCCAGGCAAAGCCTTACCATTTCAGCAAATTCTTTGGGGTAAGCATTAGCTACAACTGAAGTAACACCGGCAGCGCCTAATGCGATCATGGGCAGGGTCAATGCATCATCACCGCTGATCACCATAAAATCGGCTGGTTTGTATTTAATGATCTGCATGATCTGCTCCATATTACCGCTTGCTTCCTTGGTAGCAAAGATCTTTTTACATTCATGTGCAATGCGAAGCTGAGTTGCTGCAGTCATGTTCTGCCCGGTACGGGAAGGCACATTATACATCATGATCGGCAACGGTGCTTTATCATTCAGTGCTTTATAGTGCTGAAATAAACCTTCCTGGTTGGGTTTGTTATAATAAGGCGATACAGACAATATCGCATCATAGCCCTGCAAATCGAATCTGGCAAAACCATCAAGCACTTCTTTTGTGTCATAACCGCCGATACCGGCCACAAGGGGCAGGCGGCCATTCACTGTTTTTGCAACAAAAGAAAACACCTGTTGCTTTTCGTCACCATGCACGGTAGCACTTTCGCCGGTAGTGCCCAATACCACCAGGTATTCCACCTTACCAGCGATCCAGAATTCGATCAGCTTTTTATAGCTGTCCCAATCAATGGATCCGTCTGCATGAAAAGGTGTTACGATGGCGATACCGGTGCCGGTGAATTTTTGCTGAAGTGACATATAAACACGAATTACACTAATAAACACGAAATGCGCGAAGGATGTGAAATTGCCGCGGATTACGCGAATGGACTAGTCTGATTTTTAGAATATCTATTTTTTAATTTGATAATGCATCCTTTATTTATGGGCTTATCTGATTGACTGGCTCACGACTAAGACTGACTGCGGACTGCCGGCTCAACCTTCGTCCCAGAATCCCATTTTACCGAATTTCTCGATGCGGTCGTTGACTCTTTGTTCGGGTGTTTTTTGCTTTAGTTCCTGGAGAACGGGCAGCAGATAATCTTTGAGCAGTTGTGCAGCCTGGTCATAATCCCAGTGGGCGCCGCCGATAGGTTCGGGAATGATGCCGTCTATAAGTCCGAAACCAAGCATTTTATCGGCAGTGAGTCGAAGTTGTTCGGCAGCCACTTCCTTTTTGTCCCAGCTTCGCCAGAGAATGGAAGAGCAGCTTTCAGGACTGATCACGGTGTACCAGGTATTTTCCATCATGAACACCTTATCACCTACACCGATGCCGAGTGCACCGCCACTGGCACCTTCTCCAATGATCACGCAAATGACCGGCACTTTGAGGCGGATCATTTCATAAATATTGCGGGCGATCGCTTCCCCCTGTCCCCTTTCTTCTGCTTCCAGACCGGGATAGGCTCCGGGAGTATCGATCAGTGTAATGATCGGTTTATTGAACTTTTCTGCCAGTTTCATCAGGCGAAGCGCCTTGCGGTAACCTTCAGGGTTGGCCATACCAAAATTGCGCAGTTGACGCATTTTGGTATTGCTTCCTTTCTGCTGACCGATGATCATTACCGTTTCCCCGTTCAGTGAAGCAAAGCCACCTACCATGGCTTTATCATCCTTTACATTCCGGTCGCCGAAAAGCTCCACGAAGTTTTCGGTCATTTTGGTAATGTATTTCGTGGTATAAGGCCTGTCCGGGTGACGGCTAAGCTGTACACGTTGCCAGCTACTGAGGTTTTTAGTGATTTCCTTCCGTTTCTCAATGATGTTTTGTTCCAGCCGCTGGATCATGTCGCTCATATCGATATGCGTCTTCTCCTGGCGGTTCTTCGTATTCTCAATTTCGTCAATCAGGTCCTTAACCGGTTTTTCAAAGTCCAAAAATTGTCTATTGGCGTTTGATGGCATAGTCTAAAAATGTGGGGCTAAAATTAAGGGATTAAATGCGAATGAGCGCGAATGAGTTATGAATGAGCTTGAAGCTGTGAATAAAAAAGCAGCCACACAGTTAGAACTCAAACGGGTATGATGGGAAAGATACGAGGGTTACTCAGGAAAGATTACCAGTAAGTTTTTGAATATTAACTTTTTTTTACCCCTTTCCAACCCTAATACTATAGTAACCCTGAAGGCTTTTTTATCTTGTGCAAAATCCAGTCTTTAGAAAGACCGGCATCGCCGTATTTCAAAACTGATACCCATGAAGACACTTCTACCTGCCCTATTTTTAATGGTGCTTTGCTCCATTAATGCTCATACACAGATTGTTACACCAGTTATCAACGCCGGCTTCGGTGTAGATGGCGAACTCCGTTCCAATTACAAGGGAACGTCCATGTCGCTTAATACGGATGACTGGTTCACAGCCGCCTCAACGATGGGTAGTGGGAAATCGGTGATCGATACCACCGGAGCCGCCGCCATCATGGCGCGCTATGCAACAGACATGAATTTCCGCCGCCTGCCCTTCTTCAGGCCTATGAGGATAGCCCCTTTTACCGTTGTGAACAACAGGGTCTGGATCGATGCAGTGTTCATCCGTGACTATCATGATAGCGATTCTACAGTGTTTGCTTCAGGATCGAATAAGAATGGCGATAGCCCGGGTTACTGGACCAGCCCACTGGCACAGTCCATCCCCGACAAAAATGATATCCTGGATATGATGGTCCATATCCGCCGGGAAGGGCCGCTGTCTACCGACTCACTCTGGATGTTCGGAGGTGTTTCCATGGACAATAACACGGGTAACCGTTATTTCGATTTTGAAATGTATCAGACAGATATCCTTTTTGACCGCAACACGCGGAAATTCTCCGGCTATGGTCCTGATGCAGGACATACCAGTTGGCAATTCGATGCAGCGGGGAATGTATTAACAACAGGAGATATTATTTTCAGTGCAGAATTTCAAAACTCTGCGCTTACAATGATCGATGCCCGTGTATGGGTGAACAGGGCCGCTCTTTCAATTACACCGGTTGCGTTCGACTGGAACGGCACGTTTGATGGCGCTGCAATGGGCTCGACTTATGGGTATGCCGGCATCCGTCCTAAGCAGGCAGGTACCTATTTTACAGGGCTTGCGAACAGTGCAGGCGTCTGGGGTGGCCCATTTGGTATCATATTAAGGGATCAATCATTTGTAACTACTTACGCAGCCAATCAATATGTAGAATTCTCGGTGAACCTGAGCAAGCTGGGCCTTGATGGTTCTGGTATGCTGGGCGGGAACCAATGCGCCATGCCTTTTCGCCGCATCCTGGCCAAAACCAGGGCGTCCAGCTCCTTCACGTCTGAATTAAAAGATTTTATAGGACCATTTGATTTCTTCCTGGCTTCGCGTGCCGACGTAACTTCACAGACGCCTTTGTTGTGTGAGGGATCGGTAGCAGAAATATCCGTTACCAACCCTGTTGATGGATCGATCTATGAATGGAGTACCACTAACGGCAACATTGTAACCCCTACCGATGCCACTTCAGTATATGTAGACCAGCCTGGTACTTATATTGTGAAGCAAACACTGCATGACGGCTGTGCGCCCTATGCAACCGACACGATCAATATAGTGCCGATGACAGGTTGTACGGTGCTCGCAGCAAATGAACTTTATGATCTTAAGGGATCACTTACAGGCACAACAGCCTCACTGCACTGGAAGGTCAGGAACAATTCTTTTGCACAGCGTTTTGAGATCGAGCGCAGTTCAGATGGTAAGAGTTTTATGGTTGCAGGCCGCATGGATATGGTGCCATCAGCATCCCTCTCAGGTTCATATTCATTCAATGAAACACTGATCAATAATTCTTCTGCCGCTTATTACCGGATCGTGCTGATAAATAAAGATGGATCGAGGCAGGTAAGCCCCGCTATTCAATTGTCTACATCCACCAGCGAACGGTTGATAATATATCCTAATCCGGCAACTGAATGGCTGCAAATGCAGTTGACAGTAGGCAGAACGTCTGCGGCAAAGATCAGGATCTATACTGCGGATGGCATTTTGGTATATAGCACTCAAACCAACCTGCAAAAAGGATATAACCAGCTCAAATTGCAAGGGCTTCAGGGCAAACCTTCAGGCACTTACCTGGTGATGGTTCAAACAGACGATGAGGTGTTCAGCAGGAAGTTTGTCCTCCGTCAATAAATTGCCTGAATAAAAATAAAAAACCGTTCAAAAAATTTTGGAAAGAAGGGCGTGCACTCCTATCTTTGCCGTCCCGAAAACAACGGGTACGGATCGGTAGTTCAGTTGGTTAGAATGCCGCCCTGTCACGGCGGAGGTCGCGGGTTCGAGTCCCGTCCGGTCCGCAAATTTCAAAGACGCTGTTTATCAGCGTCTTTGTTTTTATAGCAAACAATACAACTCGGATCCAGCGCAACGCCTTTAGTCATCGCCTAAAAGTCGCTTAAAACGCTTCCAGAGCGACGCATTAGTATTTCTCCCTCCTGTGGACGGAATGCCTATCAGGTATTTCTTGCAAAATACCTGATAGCAGGGGAAAATACCTTTCCCTATTCTTCTCAATCGACTTCTAATTCTTCAGAGATCTTTTTAAACGCCTCCGGTTTCTTCGCAAATTCCTTTTTAACCTGCTGCTCAAAACTGCCCAGGTAATTTTCCATTGTTTTCTTGTCCATGTGCCCTAAAACTTCTTGGATAAATTCGGTACTGGCATCTGAATACAAGAAGCTTCGAAGAAATTCGGGGCTTTTTTGCTTTATAGCCTTTCTCAACACATCATGATGAAAGTTAGTTCGGAAGTTCCTGTTATCCAACGAATGCTGGAATGGGTTCGGTAGTATTTCCATCCGGCCCACAGGAATCAATTTTAAGATATTCCCTCAATCAATAATTTGCATCTGAACCGCCGCCCTTATCAGCGTAGCAGTATTCTTTACATCAAATTTGGTCAGGAGGTTTTTTCGGTGTGTGTCAACGGTCGTAGTTCCTATAAAAAGTTTAGATGCAATTTCATTATTGGTGAGCCCATCGGCAATCAATTCAAGTACTTCCTTTTCACGACCGGTTAGTACAATTGGACTGGCTTTTACTTTCTGCAGGGTTTTACCTGCTTCGAAACTCAGGTAAGTTTTTCCATTGGCTACGGTGATGATGGCTTCCATTAATTCATCCTGTGTAGCGTTCTTTAAAACATATCCTGATGCGCCATTGTCCATCATTTTCTGAATAAAACTTTGCTGGTTAAATGTGCTGAGTCCAATAATAAAAACGGAAGGATATTTCCCTTTCACTTCTTTACAAAGTTCGATGCCCGATCTGTCAGGAAGATTTACATCCATCAACAAGACATCGGGCAGGCTATTACGTAAAAATGCAAGACAGGATTCTGCATTCATGGCATGACCGGTCCATTCAAGGTTTCTTTCATTATTCAGTAATGATCGTATGCCTTCAATTACCATATAATGGTCGTCAACTATAAAGACTTTTATTGACATTATACATTAAATTCTATATGAACAGATGTTCCCTTACCGACTTCTGACCGCACATCGACCTTTCCTTTCAGGTACTCTATACGGCTCTGAATATTATTCCACCCAATACCTTTCGCTCCGTGTAAAATTGCTGTATTAAATCCTTTGCCATCATCTTCCACGGTGATCGTAATTGTTTCGTTTGTTTTTGTCACTTGCACAATCGCTGATTTGGCAGCGGCATGCTTCAATGTATTATTGATCAATTCCTGGACGATCCGGTAAATGGCGATGGCAGTCGTTTGTTCAATAACTATTTTATCTATGCCGATAGATTGATAGGTTACCTGCGAAGAGCCGGTGTCATTTATATCATTACAAAAATCCATCAACGCCGTATCGAGTCCAAATTTTACCAGTGCTTCCGGCATCATATTATGTGCCACACGGCGCATTTCACTGATAGAACTGTCCAGCATGTCCATACTACGTTCAAAATCCTGCTGGTTTTCAGGTGTCATGATAAGATTTCGCTTCATAGTCAAAAATGAATATTTAATGCCCGACATCATGCCTCCCAGTCCATCATGAAGGTCTTTTGCCAGGCGGGTTCTTTCCCGTTCCTCACCTTTTAATACTGCTTCCGCAGCAGTTAGTTGTTTTTCTGTTTCCAACTCATTGATACGCTGCTGCTGCAATTTTTGTTTTTGACGATAATTTCTATAGAGCAATAATGAGATGACCAGGATCAGCGCAGCCCCGGCGGCAAGAATATAGTTCAAGGTATTCTTCCGTTCGATCTCTGAATGCTGGAGCAATAACTGCGCATCTTTCTTTGCAGTTTCATATTTTTTCTCCAGTTCATTCGCATACTTTTTTGAGTCCATGCTCACCATGGAATCATTTACCTCTTTGTGTTTTTGAAAATACTCGTACGCTTCTTTATATCTCCCGGTAACCGCATATACATCAGAAAGATATTTGTACCCCTGATTCAGTATTCCGAAGTAGTTAATTGTTTCAGCTTCTTTTATTCCCGACAACAAGTTTTGTTCTGCTTCTTTGTAACGCTTTTGCATAATAGCGATAGCTCCCATTTGCAACTGCGATTCTGCTTTGCCATAGCTATAGTTGTACATCTTCGAAATATCAAAGGCTTTTTGAAAGAAATAGAATGCAGAATCTGGTTGCGCTAGACTTCTAAAAACCTGTGCAGATACCAGGTAATAAGAGAAGAGGATATCGATATTATCTGTATTGTCGGCTTGATTATAATAGAGGTTTGAACTGTCAAGGGCTATTTTCGCAGAACTGTCGCGATGCTGCATGCTATAGGCATTTGCCAGGATGAAATATGCCATAAACACATCCTGCCGTGAGCCATCTTTTTTTGCAACAGCTACTGCTTTAAGTGCATATTCTGTTTGCTTTTCATTTTCACCAATATCTCCAAATACGGTAGAAAGATTGGTGTATTTGCTGACTAATCCTCCCGGTAACTTATACTGTTCCACCAATGCAATACTTTTCAAATAGTATTCTATCGCCTGCTGAAATTTATTCTGTGCTTTTAAAGAATTTGCTTTGTCGTTATAAGCATTCGCTTCCCATTGTTTCGCCTTGGGATGATCTGATTTTTTATAATTCTCGATAGCATGATCAAAACTTAAGATCGCCTGTTCATAATTTGCCGCGCTGTTGAACAAAAACGATTGATTCTGATAGATACGTCCCAACTGGTAATACATTTTTTTTTCGCTGGCAAATGCTATGGCCTCGCGATAAGACTGATAGGCTTTCGCAGTATCAACTGCTTCATAATCGACAGCCAGCCGCATCATGCTCATGGCCCTGGTGCTATCGGGTATTGATTGTTTTAATTCTTTTGCAATACTGTCAACAAGATGTTGTTGAGCTTCTGCAAAACGGAGTAATAGAATAAAAAGCAGACAATAAAATAATTTCCTTCTCATATAGGAATGTACTTCTTTGTTTGCCATTTTGCAAAAAAACATCTAAGTATTAGGGTTATCCATCCCCTTTTTCCATGATTCTCCTGTTTTTCTAAAATCTCCTGTTTTTCAGGGATAGAAAAATGGGATGTGGAGGTGCAATTTTACTCCCACAAAGACTTGTATGAAAAAAATTGCTTTCATCGCGATTGCCTTCCTTATTTATAGCGGCAGTTTTGCACAGCCAGGTAAAAAATCTTCGCAAAAAGACAAGCCTCCGACACAAAAAGAAATGCAGGACATGATGAAGGAAATGCAAAAAGAACTGGATGGAATGAGCCCGGAAGACAAGAAGATGCTGGACAGTATGGGTGTAAAGTTGCCTTCAATGAATGGCATGCCCAAAGTATCAGATAAGCAATTGGCTGATGCCCGGAAAAATGAAAACCGGGGTGTACCCAAACAGGATGCTACCCGTATTGCTTCCGTACCCAAAGCTGTTACAGATTCAAAAATGGAAGCTTATATAGTTGCTATTCAAAAAAAATTAGTAACAACTTTTAAGCCTGCAGTAATAACCACTGGCGATAAAATGTATGAATACATACGATCGAATAGTAAGAATACCGATGAAGCAGGCAATATGGCGATCGGACTTTGGTTGGCTGGTCAGCCTGAGATTGCTTTATATGTGTTGGGAAAATTTTGCATAACGGATGCCGGCAATACTGATAATCTCAATAATTATTCTGCCATGCTTTCAATGCAGGGCGCACAGCATCTCGCCATTCCTATTCTCAATAATCTCAATGCAAAGTTTCCAAAGAATAGCACCCTGCTTAATAATCTTGGACAGGCATGGTTTGGGTTGGGAGAAATTGGCAAAGCTGAAAAGTATTTAGATAGTGCCATCCGGATTTACGCTTACCATCCACAGGCTAATCTCACTAAATCGTTCATCGAAGAAAGTAAGGGTAATAAACAGGGGGCGATCAATGCAGTCAAGCGCAGTATCGTAAAAGCCTACAGCATAGAGAAAGAGAATCGTCTGAATAAGCTTGGTCATGAACTTGAGCCTGAAAATGTAAGCTGGGACAGGCCCATGCCGCAGGATCCATTAGGACTCGAAAAATTTAAATGGCCCGGCTATCCAATGAGTGTTGCAGAAAGTGAAACGCTGGAAAAGGAGTGGGATGCATTTAATGAAAAATGCCGGGAAAAAATAGATGAACTGAAAATGCAGGAGCAATCCCTTCAAATCCAAGCGGAAGAATCAAATGCCGCACGCACAAAATTATTGCTTCAGGCAGGGCAAAAGGGAAGGATCGTTTCTCCAGTGCCACTTCTTGCCTATAAGGCGATTATTAAACTCAATAACCTTGTTAATGACAAAGATGGCCATATGGCATTTTCATACCAGAAAAAAACACAGTCTGTATTGGATGCACATACAGAGGCTGCAAAACTGGAGGAAATACTTAGCCAGCAGATACAAACGATACAGGAAAATTATAGGGATAAATTCGGAGAAGGAAAGTCGAATCCATTTGATGCCGCCTGCGCTGATGATACAAAAGCAAAGAATGGCTTTCTCAGTTCATCAAACGCCCTGATACGGGATGCCTTCAATGATTATCTTGGTTTTATGCGGCGCAAGATCACCAATGAAACATATTACAATCAATACACCATGTGGCCAGAAAATTTTGAGCTCGCAAAGGTGCGGGCAAAGATCACCTGGCTTTCGCTAATATCAGGTCAGAATCCTAAATTCAAGGATAAAAGTTCATGGTGCCAGGATCAGACAGATGCAGAAGCAAAACCTTTTAAGCTGGCAAACTTTGATGACATAGCCTGCCAGTATAAAAGCAGTTTGAATTTAGGCTGTGTAAAAATGGAAACCAATTGCGGCCAAACAATCACTACTTACGGTTGTGGGGATATTACGTTCGCTGAAAGAGAATTAGGACAGAATTACGTTGGCGGTACACTAAAACTGTCACATAAAGTAAAAACCGGGATCAATGAGGGACCTTTGTCAGTCACAGGTTATATCAGCACCAATATGACTATCGAGGTTGATGAAAACAATAATGTAAAAGATTGGAGCGGCAAAATAACTGCCGGTGTAGAAGCTGGAGCAGGAGTAAATACCGGTCCGGTAAAAATAGGTGCTACTATAGGTGAATCAGTGGAAGTGGAAATAGGCAGCACTGGTATTAGTGATATAAACATTGTATCAACGGGTAAAATAGAGGCAGGTATAGAAGCTCCCGGATCAGACGGTGATCAAAAGATAGATGCACAGATCAACAAAGGAGTTGGCTATGTAAATAAAGGGATAGGTAAACTCAATACAAGTGTTGAAATAGGTGTGGAGAGCCGTGCAAGCCTTATCAGTGGGCACGCTGTGGTAAACGGAACAGGTAAACTGGAAGGTATTAGGATCTCAGAATAGTAAATAAAACATCTGCATATATGAAATACACAATGGCGATTGCTTTTATCCTGTTTTCCATCTTTTCATTTTCACAGGATTGCTCAAAAGAATTATTAGCAAAAAAACCGGGATCATGGAAGGCGGGCATGAAGGGCTTTATTCAAAATGTAACTGCTGCAGACCTGGTAAAGGAAAAAGCTGTGTTGGATGGAGTTCATAAAATGGTTTCTGCAAAGTATCACCCCACGGGATGTGTAGTATCCTATAGTACTGTGTTTGGAAAAAATAAAGTTGCTGCCAGTAACTGGGTCGCAGATCCGTATCACTATGAAATGTATATTTTACGATACCTCTGCGACAATAACAACGCCGATAAATCAAAATACTATACAGACATTTCTACACCTACAACAGTCAATATAGCTGCCAACGAAATTCTTTCTCTAAACAACCTGTATGCTGGCAATCTTGCTGCCGATGATTTTAGAGGCTATTTGAAATTAAGAACAAAGCCTGTGAAAAAAGATGGCTATTATTTTATGGGTGAAGAGGTCATGGGTGACCGGGCCGACAAAATAAAAGAATACCGCTGGCTGATCACTTACAACGATACTCTTCCATTTTACTACGTAAGCCAAAAGGAATATTTAATGATCCAAAGAAAGAGATTGGAAAAAGATATCCAGGATAGCCCGGGTGATAAAAACTATTTGGGCCAATTCATCAAAAATATCGATGAGTATCTGAAACGGCCGGAAGAGGAACTTAAACAACCCGCTATCTGTATGTGGAATGAAGAACAGCGGTTTGAGAAATTCGTCAGTGAAGGCACCAATGGTTCTTTTATTGCCGTTAAACCAAACCTGGGTTACTATCGCAAGAAACTACCAATGTCCGCCCCGCAATTTTTTACGGTCGTGTACAAAATTGCCCATGGCGATCCTGTATTTGAAGAAAATATTGCCAACATACAGAAAGCAGTTGACTTTGCTGCATTGAAAAATATGTTGGGTAAATAAGAAGCTAGTTTAACCGGTGCAAAATGAAAAAAATAATTCTCTTCTGTTTTTGTTTGTCAGCGATAACATCTATCGCGCAAAAACAAACCTATGACCTGGTCAGTTATCTGCCGCCCGTAGGCTGGAAAAGGGAGGTGAAAAGCAACATGACGGCCTATACGCTGACAGATAATAAAAAAAACAGTTGGTGCCAGGTCTTCATTGTTAAAAGCACAGCGAGTAAAGGCAGTGCTGAAGCAGATTTTGAAAGCGAATGGCAGGAACTGGTGGTAAAGAGCTATCATCCTTCCGGAACGCCGCAGTCGGAGGGCGCGAAAGAACTGGATGGATGGAAAATAAAAATGAGCGTTGGGAAATTTCTTTTTAATAGAAGAGATGCCGTGGTGCTGCTGACCACTGCCAGCGGCTATGATCGTTGTATGAGCATTGTAGCTATCATGAACAGCGGAGATTATAATGCTGCAGTATCAAAACTTCTGGAATCAGTTGAAATGGTTAAGCCATCAGCAAAGACCTCGCTCGCACAAACCAATACTATTCCAGTAAGCGATAAAAAATTTGTATTCAGTACAACCAATTTTGATGATGGCTGGAAAAGCACCGTGCAGGAAGATTGGGTAGAGACAGCAAAAGGAAATATAAGAGTGCTTTTGCATTATCCGAAGGAAGGAACCATATTCGCCGCCGATCCTGCACCATTGATAAACGCAGCATGGGATATTCTCGTTGCACCGCGGTACAGTAATTTAAAAAACTATAAGACTGCTTATATCATGACCTACGACAGGCCCTACCTGGGGATGGGGTATGCAACTGAAAACGCTACCGGGAAAAATGTTTTTATCGTTCTCTTCCGCCAAGGAGGCTCCGGTTGGATTGAGTTTATAGCCCCCGACAAAAACAGTTTTATACAGCAATACAAATTTGATCCTGAAACAATACAGTGGGATAGCAACAGTGACTTGATGATCCCGCTGGCAAATATGATTTCCTATAACAAATTCGCCGTGGCCGCATCTGATTTTAAGGGTAAATGGACCAGTGATTTTACCGGCATACAGCAATTGTATAACGTTTACACCGGGCAATATACGGGTATGAATGTAAACCAGTCGAATGAAGAATTTATTTTCAATACAGGTAATTCCTACAACTGGAAATTGCTTGTTGTGAATGGCATGGTTGGAAATACAAAGTATACAGAAGTAAAATCAGCCGGGCAATTCACCGTACCAAACAACTGGCAAATTGCCTTTTCAAAGATCGAAACCCGTGCCCGTACGTATCATGCATTCTGGTCCTGTATAAAGGGTGCAAGGATTTTAAATCTCTTGCCTTCTGAAGCGCCAGGTTCCGGTATTTATACAAAATACGGGCTGGCGAAATAGTTAAAAGTACGGATGTTTATCGCAGGGTACATATTAGGTGTCTGTGTTTGAATTTCATTAAAGCTTTGAGCAGTTACTACCGAAGATGCGTAATTGGGGAAGGGAGACTTGGGTTGAATATGCAGAAAATGCTATATTGAGTGCTTCACTGATGTAATACTGATATTTGTTGATAATCGATTTGTTCAGGTCGAATTGTTCTTTGGCGGATCTACCCGGAAGCTGCTCTTTTAGAAAATCGATTTTCTGATCTTTCTTTTTTTGATAGTACCCTTTATTTTTCAATGTATAATCTAACACATTTAAAAGGGAATCAACATTAGCTTGTCCCTTTGAATAATGAGAGATGAAAAGCAAGAGTTGAGTAAGCCTGTACCTTACAACTGAACAGCAAATGCCTTCTTCCCGTCCCAGTTAACCACTTTCACAGGTTTATTTTCCTCTTTTATAGCAACCTGGCATTTACCTCCGGCACGCCGAACAGTGATATCAAACCTCGTATTGAAAGCATAAATATTTTTCAATGACATGTGATCCCATCCCCCGGGCAACTTTGGGCAGATCATAAATTTTTTAAACCCTACAGGCTCAAACCCAAAAAGTCCTTCCACAAGGGCCCGGCAGTAAAGCCCGCTTTCTGCCGAAAGATGCCGCTGATCACCTTCGGGCCATGCCTCGATTGCATACGGTACATGCTCACCCAAAAGGCGTTGGGCAGAATAATAAGATAAATAAGAAATTGCCGTATCAGTGGCGCCTGCTTTTAACAGTCCCCGGAATGCATACAGTGTGGACCTGTCCCAGAATGTGGTGGACCCGGATTCTGTCAACAGACCATTCCGGGTCCATAACTTTGGCGATAGCAATGCTGCCTGCGTTTGTTCTTTACGGTCATAGATACCCATCACCAGCGGTAAACAGATCCAGGAACGGAGTTTATTATTGCCATCATAGTAACGATACGTATTATACCCTTCCACTGATGCTCCGAAATAGCGTTCAATATTATTTTTCAATTCCTGTGCTTCTTTTTTCCATTCGCCTGCCTGCGCTGTTTTGTTCAATGCCGCTGCTAATCTTGAGCCATACAGGAAGGATCCATAAGCCAGCACATTAGTAGATAAATTGTATTTGCCGGCGGGGAACCTCCCTTCCAACTCATCAGAGTCAGAAAAAATAACACCCTGCGGAGATTTCTTATGCAGTAAAAAACGATTGCACCATTCTATCAGTGGCCAAAGGGAATAAGCTTCGATAGTATCGGCACAGGTTAAAGCAAACACTGATGCTCCATAAGCTATCATCGCCTGGTCGCCTCTGTCACCAGCACCATTCCAGTAACCGGTTCCTTCAGCAATGATCGAACTGGGAATAGGCCGGAGCGAATCATTCATATACTTCGCAAAGTGCCGGAAGCTATTTCGGGCCGATTCAAGTCCTGCAGCATTTCCCAGGTATGCAAAAAAAGGATTGATATATTCAGCCTGATCATTGGCCCATATAGCGGCATAGTATTCACCGCCTCCCGGGCCATGCATTAGGCCCTGTTTCGTCTCGTAGATGCTTTCGGCAGCCCTGATCTTGGCAAATGCAAACATGCGGTTAATTGTATCGTTAGGTGTTTGAAGCAACAGTTTTTCCTGCAGTTCATTCACGAGCGCCTGCCTTTTTTCCCATTCATATCCGTCAGCGCAATAAGAAGGTTCATCTGGCTTTTTCCTGGCAGAGATCACCAGCCAGAAATGACAGGCGCCATTTGCCGGGATAAGGTGGCGCCCTCCGTTATATACCTTGTAGTTGATAACATATGAACCATACACTCCTTTGTTTTCATCGGTAATGATATTGCTGTCGACCGATGGGATGTACACAGTTACCGGAGAGGTAGTATTGTTCCGGATAATATAGGATTCCAGGTAAGCCGGCTTATCTGTAGAGGGGAATATTTTTCTTTCCAAACTGAGCCCCTGTTTTAAAATACTCCTGGATTGCAATACGCCCCTGATGGAAAATGACCGGGGAACTTCATTTGCTCTTTCATCCCCGATCATGATAGAATCAACCAGGTTACCATTAAATTCCCGGATAAGATTACCCCTGGTATCATTCGGGATCGTGCGCAGCATAGGGAAAACAAGTTTCCTGCTGATGTACATCATCCCTGGCGATTTGAGGCCATACCTGACAATCGCAGAGATCTGCTTGCCGCTCATCTCTATATGATCAGTATGTGTTTGCCCCGGCTGCAAGGTCCATTGAATGCTTCCATCACTTTCAAGATGCCAGTATTTTTGTTGGGCAAATAAATGGATGCCGGCCAGTAATAACACCGGCAGAATTATTTTTTTCATTTCTGATCACAGTTTGTTTTTGTACGCCTCTATCAGCAACTCCGGGCATGCAAATCTATTATAAACCAAAACATTTATCCATTATATATTAACTTGTGAACTGGTTACTGTTGCCTGCCTCATTTATCACCCCCGGTAAAATCATTAGTCATGTGGTATAACAACAAAGTCACTGAATTATTAGGCATCGAATACCCTATCATGCAAGGCCCTTTTGGCGGGAACTTTTCAACAGTTGAATTGACGGCTGCCGTATCCAATACCGGCGGCATTGGAGGGTATGGTGCTTACACTTTAAGTCCGCAGGAGATCGTTGATGTGAATGCTAAGATCAAAGCTGCGACCAACAAACCATACAATATCAATCTATGGGTATCGGATAATGATGTGCCGGGTGGAGCTGTAACTGATGAACAATATGAAGCAGCTAAAAAAATATTCAAGCCTTATTTTGATCAGGCCGGTATACCCGTACCTGAAAAACCTGCACCATTCAAATCAAGATTTGAGAATCAATTGCAGGTGATATTCGATATCCGTCCAAAGCTATTCAGTTTTGTGTTCGGTATACCTTCTGCTGATGTTTTGGAACAATGCCGCAAACTCGGTATTAAAACAGCAGGGGCTGCCACTACCCTGGATGAAGCCATTGCATTAGAAAATGCTGGTGTGGACCTGATCCTTGCCGCCGGTTTTGAAGCAGGCGGGCACCGCCCATCGTTTTTGGCACCAGCAGAGCAATCGACTGTCGGGACTTTTGTGTTATTGCAATTGATCAGGGAAAAAGTAAAGCTGCCCATTGTAGCTGCAGGTGGGATTGCTGATGGCCGTGGTATTGCAGCCGCTCTCACTTTGGGAGCAGATGGTGTGCAAATAGGAACTGCTTTTCTCGCTACGGAAGAATCAGGAGCATTACCTGCCCATAGGCAAATGCTGTTATCCGGTGCAACAAAAAATACAAGTCTGACAAGAGCGTTTACAGGACGGTTAGGCCGGGGGATTGCTACTCAACTGGCAAAAGACCTGGCAGGAAAAGAAGATCATTTTTTACCATTTCCTTTGCAGGGCTCCTTTATGTCTTCTTTAAGAAAAGCTGCGATCGAACAGCAGAAATGGGACCTTCTGCTATTCTGGAGCGGTCAGATAGCACCGGTGCTTCATCATACAAAAGCATCAGAACTGATGCAGTCGCTTGTTGAGGAAACGAACGCTCTCCTGAAGTAGTGCACAGCTATTATGCATTTGTCATTAACAGATCAAATGCCTTTTGACCGATTATACTTTGTAAAACTTCAGGGCTGTCTTTAGCCTGGCTTCTTAAATCATTTACGAGCAGGGAAGGATCATAGTTAGTGCAAAAAGCAAGCTGGATGCCGATTCCCCAGATAGTGGTGTCAGGGATCTTTTTCAAGAGCTCGATCAGCTCATTATTAACCAAAATATTCTCCAAGGAAGTTTCTTTAAATCAGTTTATACACTTCAGGCGGGTAAAAGCAGAGACCATTCCTTCACAGGTTAGCAACAGGGAATCCTGAGTCTGTATCCGGAATGGTCTCTAAGCTTTCATAGAGTAAACCCTACTTGAGATCCGTTTTTAAAATCTGCAGTGCCGGCTTTTATGAAAAACACGCTGCTATTTTATCTCTTGCAGGTTTCCAATTTTCCTGAATTTTCATAAGGGAAAAATTGTATCGTCTTCCGCCACCATTCAACCCCGGCGGGGATGGCTGCTGGCTGCGATTTATACTATGTAGACGACCGGACAGTATCCGGGTTGCCTAAGAAATTAAAAAAGAAACAGAAGTATATCATTTTACCTGCGTGACGAATAAAAACCGAAAAGGTTGCCCCACATATGAATTTTTTATTATATCTAGTAATTTTACTTTTGCATTTCCCAAAAACTACTAGAAGCATTAAATGAATTCCATCGGGCTAAATAGCGGAACTTCTGCAGAGGGCAACGGAGATAGCGATATTGGAGTCTTTATTAAAAAGACCCTGGAAGGAGATGATAACGCTTTCCGATATATCTATAATTTTTATTCCGGTAAAATGTACAGTCTATGCAGGCGGTATGCCGGTGTAGTGGATGCTGATGATCTGTTCCAGGAAGCGTCTATCAAAGTTTTCCGGAGTCTTGCCAATTATAAAGGACTTGGTTCATTTGAAGGATGGATCAGAAAGATTTTTGTAAATACCTGTCTTGACTTTCTTAAAAAGGAAAACAAAATGGTGTTCCTGGAAAATATGGAAGAAGAGGAAGCGATTCACCCTTCTGTTGAAGCTGAAAATTCCATTACCCTGTCAAGCGATGACTTATTAAAAATAATCCAGAGTATGCCTGATGGCTACAGAACGATTGTAAATCTTTATCTCATCGAAGGATACAGCCATAAAGAAATTTCAGACATGCTTAAGATCAATGAAGGCACCAGCAAATCGCAGCTTTCAAAAGCAAGAGCAAAATTACAGGAGATCATTTTAAAGCAAAATGCCCGATAGCCAGAACGATATACTCAAAAGACTGTCCCAACACGAGGAAAAGCCCCCTGAGTTTCTTTTTGAGAAGATACTCGTGGAAGTCCGTCATGGACATAAGGAAAACAGTTGGCAGGATTTGAAAGATCATTCCTTTACTCCGCCCCCTGAATTATACCAGCATATCAGGCAAAAATGGATGCAGGAAAGATCACAAAAAAGGTCTCCGGTCTTTTTTATCCGGAAATACCGGGCAATTGCTGCCATTCTTCTGGCAGGCATGTTAGCTGTAGCCATTTACATGCTGCTTCCCGGAAAAAGAGCGGTTGAGCCACTTGCAGAAAAGAAACCGGCCCCTGCCGGCCAATCGATTGACAGTGCCCGGAAATCTGATTCAGCGACTCTCAACGCAAAAGCGGATACCCTATCAAGGCAGGTCAACCGGAAAAAACGTAGCGTACCTGCCTGGCATAGTTCCGGTACCCAGCAAATACCTTTTGTAAATAATGATCTGCTTTCTTCATTGATGGAATGCACCAACTGCAATTTTGCAGCTTACTTTACAGAAAAGAAAAGGATCATATTGGATATTGATCAGTACTCTGCCGTAGCTATCAGCGACAAAATGCGTTTATTCATGCAAGCATTGTACACAACAAACCGGAGAGGTAAATCAACGCATAAGTCAAGAAAAACAAAAAGGATACTGGTAAGATGGCAAAAAGCAGATGCCGCTTATTTTGACAACGAATCATCCAGAACAGCATTAGATCCTCTTGACCTTACTGAATTCCTGATCAATAACAATAAAAAATAATTCTCCTGCATTAGAGCTATGCTGCAAAAGACTTTCAAAATATTATTGTTCATTTTAGTTTTACAGCTGTCCACAAACAGCAATGCACAGGGTTTTGCAGCAGGCGATACGTCCACAGAGGATATGGTAATATCCTATAACATTGAAATAAAAACCGGCTCAAAACGGACAAGCATCGCTGAAACATATAATGGCGGCAGCAAAACGGTTTTTATTTCAAAAAACAAAACGAGAATACGCTTATTAAGCTTAATGCGCATCGAGAGCTTTTTCTTTCTTCCCGGCGCTGACTCAACCATTCATATTTATCAGGAAAAGGAATCAGCAGCCAAATCCAACCCCAGGCAGGTATCCCTATCCAACTGGCAGAGGCTGAATCTTAAATATGATAGCGCCTACTATAAACCCGTTGCCGGTGAAAGCAAAAAGATACTCGGCTACAATTGCAAAAAAGCCATTATTTACCTGAAAGACGGGCGTACCATCACCGCTTATTACACTGAAGCGATCAAACCCCTCCGCGCAATTTGCGAACCAGCTTTTGCCAGCTTGCCCGGACTGGCACTTGAATATACCTACAACTATAAATCAGGAAGCTCCACTTACACTGCAACCTCTATAAAGAGAGAAATGATCAATCCCGATATCTTTTTGTTGAAAGGAAAACAACCTTCTCATATAAGACTATAGTTCAGGACCTCCACGAGTGGGTTAGCTTTTGTTTTGTACCTTTATCAGGCCGGCGGCGAACGTACTGCTGGTATTTATTCAGCTTAAACCTTATTATATGTCAGCAAAATCTGCGATGGATCTTGTAAAGGAAGCCAAGCAAAAAATTGAAAACCTCACACCTTCCCAGGTAAAGGAAGAAATAAACAGTGGTCAAGCACAGCTTATTGATATCCGCGAAGCAGAAGAGTTAACTGCTACAGGCAAAATCCCAGGCTCCACTCATGCCCCCCGCGGCATGCTGGAATTCTATGCCGATGCATCACTCCCCTACCATAAGCCCGAATTCGATAAAAACAAAAGGATCATCCTTCATTGCGCATCCGGCGGCAGATCTGCATTGGCTGCTAAAACACTTATGGATATGGGTTATGAAAACGTTGCTCACCTGGATGGTGGAATCAAGGCCTGGAAAGAAGCCGGAATGCCGGTTGAATGATCATGGAAACTAAAGCCGGACAACAATACTGGGATCAGTTATATCAAAACAAAGAAACACGCTGGGATATTGGTTACCCTTCACCCCCGCTGAAGGAGTATATTGACCAGCTTGAAAACAAACAGCAATCCATTCTTATACCCGGCTGCGGCAACAGCTACGAAGCCGGGTATATACTGGCCAGAGGCTTCACAGACCTTACACTTATTGATATCTCACCATCGCTGACTTCCTCTCTCGAAGAGAAATTCAAACACTACCTGGACAAACAATTACAAATCATTACCGGCGATTTTTTTGAACTGAAAGGAAAATATGATCTCATACTGGAGCAAACATTTTTCTGTGCCCTGCCGCCTTCAAACAGGTATGCATATATGCAACAAATGCATAAGCTGCTAAAGCCGGGCGGCAAGCTGGTTGGAGTACTGTTCAACCGGTTGTTTGAAGAGGCCGGCCCGCCATTCGGTGGAACGGTTGAAGAATACAAGGAGCTTTTCCAGGAAAAGTTTTTGATTGAGACAATGGAGCTTTGTTATAATTCTATTGAAAAAAGAATGGGGACTGAGGTGTTTATCAAGTTGATACGCAAATAAAACCGGATCTCCGGTAAGAAATTACCAAACCAACTTATACCCTACCCCTCTTATATTAATGATCTGCACACCTGCATCTTCCCGCAGATGTTTCCTCAATTTGGTAATAAACACATCAAGTGTTCTTGAATTAAAAAAATTATCATCACCCCAGATCGCTTCCAGTATCTTCTTCTTACTGTTAAGTTCCTGCCGGTTCTCATACAATAACCACAACAGTTCAGCTTCGCGGGCAGTGAGTGTTTGCCGGCGAAGGTTGAATACCAACTCCTGCTTTACAGGGTCAAATTGATAAAGCCCGATACTGACCGGACCTCTTTGTTCCTGCTTTTTCAATAAGCGCCCATCGCTCAGCAGTACTTTGATCCGTATTACCAGCTCCTGCATGGCAAAGGGTTTCCGGAGGTAATCATTACCACCGCTTTCAAAACCATCCACCACATCCTGGGGCATGGTTTTGCTGGTCAGAAAAAGTATGGGCACCAGTGAATCAGACTTCCTGATCTCACGTGCCAATTCAAATCCATTGATACCGGGCATCATCACATCCAGGACAATGATAGAAAAAGCCTGTTTCTTTAATGCAGCCAGTGCATCGTCACCTGAAAACACATGCGTTACGGAAAAGCCAGCCGACTCAAGATTCTCTGCAATAATAGAACCCAGCGACTGCTCATCTTCTGACAGCAATATGGAATAACCGTTCTTCAATCTTTTATGGGTAGTTGGATCAGAAAACTCAAGCCGTTATTGTTGACCGCTTCAATTCGTCCACCATGTGCCGAGATGATCCGGGCTACATAATATAGTCCAAGCCCAAATCCTTTGACACCGGCATTTTGAGAAGAAGCCCGGTAAAACTTGTTAAAAATAAATGGCAAATGGGCATTGTCTATTCCAGGGCCATTATCGCTTATTTCGATCAACAGCTTATCTGTTGTTGATCTGGCTTTGACATGCATTACAATACTATTCCCCCCATATTTTATCGAGTTTTCAATAATATTCTGGAACATGCTCATCAGCTTTTCCCTGTCGCCATATATCTTCAACAACGGTTCTATTTCAAGTTGCCAGGAAAAAGAAGCCTGAACTGTAAAAGACGAAAGCAAGCCTTCCAGGAACTCCTTTAAATAAAAATTTTCCTTTTTCAGTTTTCCATTGAGGTTTTCTGTCACTGACAGCGATAATACTTTAGATACCATTTCATCCAACTTCCTTAGTTCCTTCCTGGAAGTATTCAGATAGCGTTGAGTTCTCTGCTTATCTTCCAAAGCGTCGTAATACTGAAGGCCGTCAACAGCGGCTGCTACAGTTGCAATCGGCGTCTTCAATTCATGTGTCATATTACTGATAAAATCGTTCTTGAGCTCATCCAGTTGCTTTTGCCTGATGATCGTCCTGTACATGCGAAAAAGGCAAAACAGGGTAAGCCCCAATAAGATCACGGATGAAAGAATGGCCAGCCACATCCGCTTCAGCAATACAAAACCGGGGGATTCGACCAGGGCAACGGCTTTATATTTCTTGTCATAATCATTCAGCGTAAGATAATTGACCGGCAATTCGATGCTGCGTACGGCACTGAATTCTTCTCCTGCTGGTTCCTTTTGCATTGTAGTATCCCGGTAACGGATCCTGAAACCAGTAGTGATATCATTCTTCCTAAGTTCATCTGCAAACAATTTACTCACCAGTCCTGTATCTATATTCATTTCAGCATGCTTTTTTGTCCAGACCTTGCCGAATCGCTGAGTATAAAAAAAGATCACATCATTGAGCACATTCCTCCTGACATTATCCGATATATACCTCTCAATGATCTGTTCTTTCTGCCCGGGAAGAAGCTTCTCTCCAACCGGTATTGTTTTGCTTGACCAGGAAGAATAGTCGGAAGGATTTTCCGGATCATACATGGTGATCATCCACATCTTCTCTTTCTCATTGTACTTTGTGCCAATGCCAATAAAATTAGTGTCTGAAAGAAACTCCTCCAGGTAGGCAGACAGCGTATCTTTCCGTTTATTCCATTCTTTTTCAATAGCCTGTTGAAATGAATAATCCACCTGCCTTTTCAGGATATCTTTCCCTCCTTTCCATTCCTCACTTATCCAATAGGCCTGTAAACACAGCAGTCCAACAGATGCTATAACAGAAAGAGTAAATAATTGCTTTAGCCGGTGCTTCATACCAGGCAAATGTATCGGGTTTGTACGGGACGGGGAAAACCAATTAACAAACATTAACAATGATTCGTAACCGGTTAACCGGGTTTGGCCGAAAGCAGATTTATGTTTGTTCAGATAATTTTTATCGCATGAAATAACTCTTAAAATTTTCAGGTCCCATGCTCAAAATGCACTGATAATTTTTAGATGAACCCATGCCACCATTTTGAAGAATTAAAAATATAAGCATGAAAAAGATACTCGTCTCCCTGTTAGTTATCCTTTTTAGCGCAGACTGTTTTTCACAGGCGCTCTCTCCCGGTGATCAAATGCCGGACATTGTTCTACCCGTTCCTTTGGCCGGGGGATCTTCTAAACCGGTAAAAAATTTCCAGGGAAAACTATTGATCATTGATTTCTGGGCCACCTGGTGCAGCCCCTGTATCAGTTCAATGAAAGAGCTTGAGCAGTACAAATCCGCACTTGGAGACAGACTGGAAGTAGTAGCCATTTCTGAAGAACCGGCAGAACGACTGGTTAAGTTCAATAAAGCCAGGCCCAGTACACTCACGCTGGCAAGCGATACAGCGGGCACACTTAAAGCTTATTTTCCCCACAGAACCATTCCGCATACTGTATTAATAGGACCGGAAGGAAAAGTGTATGCTATCACCAATGCAAATAATATCTCCCTGGATATCTTAAAATTGGCTTTGCAGGGCGTCGCTGTCAACCTTCCATTCAAAAAAGACCGGGTTGACTTTGACATCGATGAATACCTGAAAGCAGACTCCACCAAACCTGAATACTTCAGCCTGCTGCCATCAGTTGAAGGGGCTGGCTCCATGTCAAAGAAGTATAATACCGGCACTTTTAAAAACAGGAGATTAAGCATTATTAACATGACGCTCGATGGTCTTTTCCGCCTTGCTTATGGAAAAACATTCCACCTCGTGATCAACGAATATGATACCGTGAAGCGCAGCTTTGCCGATATGGAGAAATTTTCCCTTGATGCATGGATCGAGCAACCTGATAAAGCAAAACTCATGCTGTTCATTCAACAACAGCTCAAGAAGCATTTTGTGGATGTGGAATCGGTACTAGAAAAACGCAAACAAACCGTTCTTCTTATCAAAGCAAATAAGGATGCGATCAGCCTCCTGAAACCTTCATCCGAAAAGAACGACAACTTCAACGCAGGCGGCGGCCATTTTGAAGGGAACGGGGTAAAACTGGATGCTTTGGCAGAATACATGGAAGGATTCGGATTGTTTCCAGGAAAAGTGATCAACGAAACGGGACTGGATGGCCGTTATGATATCTTTTTCCAATGGCAACCGGAGAAAAAGGATTCCTTAAAAGAAGCATTTGCCGCCCTGGGATTGTATTGGGAAAAGGCAGAAAGAGAAGTGGAAGTGCTGGTGATAAAAAAGAAGGGCTAAGATTGCCGGCTATTTAAAAAATGATCAATAAGGATCAACACCTCATCAAAATTTGTTTCCAGTACCATGTGGCTGGCATCAATTATATGAACTTGAGCATCCGGTAAATCTCTTTTGTAGCAATGAGCTTCTTTCACATCAAAGAATGTATCATACCTCCCCCATATAATCAATGCGGGAGGTTGATGCGTTCTGAAATAATGCTGAAAAGCGGGAAACATTTCAATATTAGTTTTATAATCACAGTTCAACTCAAATTGCATATCAATATTACCCGGCCTCTTCATCAGTTCCCAATCCAGCATCCATAATTCAGGGCTGATATTAGGCAGCAGTTCTTCGGGCACGCCTGCAGAATATTGCATTCTTGTACCTTCTTCGCTTAAAAATGCGGCAACATTTTTCTTTTTTTCCTCAGTAGGGTTTTGCCAGTAATCTTTTGTTTCATCCCATTGCTGTCCGATACCTTCATCGTAGGCATTCCCGTTTTGAATAATGATCCGTTCTATCCTGCCGGGATGATTTATGCAAAGTCTCAAACCAATGGGACAGCCATAATCGTGAAGGTAAATAGTAAAGGACTCAAGATCTATAACCTCTGTAAACCTGCTGATACATGCTGATATATTCTCAAAGGTATACTTGAAAGTATTGCTGCCGGGGAAAGCGCTGAAACCAAAACCCGGGTAATCCGGTGCCACAAGGTGAAACCTGCCTGAAAGTGCGATCATTAGGTTTTTGAACATTACAGATGAAGACGGAAATCCATGCAACAGCAGCAGGGATGGATTAGCTTTGCTACCAGCCTCCCGGTAAAAAATATCAATCCCATCAACATTTACATGCCTGTTGAAGATCTGCCTCAGCATATTTTTATTTTAATTCAAAGGAATGCTCTGCCTTGCAATTTCCAGTTCCTCGTTTGTAGGAATAACCAGTATTTTAACTTTAGCATTTTTGGTATTGATCTCTGTAGCATTCATTTTATTTTTTTTCTTATCAAGATCAATAGCTAAGAATTCCATGCCACTGCAAACCATTTCCCTGATCTGTCCATCATTCTCCCCCACACCAGCAGTAAAGATCAAAGCGTCCAGGCCATTTAATACAGCAGCATAGGCGCCGATATATTTTTTTATCCTGTAAGCATACAGTTCACAGGCAAAGCGGGCATCTTTATCTCCATTTGCTGCAGCTTTATGAACCTCACGCATATCGCCATGTCCTGTAAGCCCCAAAAGCCCCGATTGCTTATTGAGCAAAGTGTTTACATAATCTGCATTCAGCCCGCATTGCGTTTGCAGGTGCAATACCACTGAAGCATCGATATCTCCAACCCTGGAGCCCATTACCAATCCGCTCAGGGGGCTGAATCCCATGCTGATGTCCATTGATCTGCCTTCCTGCACGGCAGCAATGCTGCAGCCGTTACCCAGATGTATACTGATCAGTTTTGCATCCGGCTTATTAAGATATTCACTGGCTTTCCGGGTTACATATTTATGACTGATACCATGAAATCCATAAACCCGGATCTTATCATTTTTGTAATAAGTTAGTGGAAGGGCGTATAGAGCAGCAACCTGTGGAAGCTGATGATGAAAAGCCGTGTCGAAAACAGCTACCTGTTTTGCCGAAGGAAAGAAAGCTTCTGTCACTTCTATACACCGTAAATTGACAGGATTATGAAGCGGTGCAAATGAAAACAATTGCCTGATCTTTTCTTTTGTCTCCTTAGTGATTTCAACCGCTGTTGAAAAATATTCTCCTCCATGCACCACCCGGTGTCCTATTATTTTTATTTCCAACGGATCCCTAATAATGCCATGGCCGGAATTGCAAAGCAACAGTACCACCTGCCTCACAGCCTCTGCATGATCAGCCACCGGCACATTCAATTCATTTACTTCAGGATCATCTCCAATAGTAAAATGGATATATGATCTCTCATCGCCGATCCTTTCAGCTACCCCTGAGCAAAGCTGGGTTTCCTCAGGCATCCTGTAAAGCCTGAATTTCACGGAGCTGCTACCGGCATTAATCACCAGAATTTTCATACTATTCTTGTTGGTCAGTATTTCCATTTCCATTCCCTGATCTCGGGCATGTCCATTCCGTTTTCGTTGATGTAATTACGATGTTTGATCAGTTTGTCCTGCATTTCCTGCTTCAGATAGGAAGCATTGCTTCCAAGGGCGGGCAAACGGTCTATCACATCTTCTACCAGGTGAAAGCGGTCCATGTCATTAAGTACGGTCATATCAAAGGGTGTAGTGATGGTGCCCTCCTCTTTATATCCTCTTACATGGATATTATCATGATTGGTACGCTTGTAGGTAAGCCGGTGAATAAGCCAGGGATAACCATGAAAAGCGAAGATCACCGGTTTATCTTTTGTGAACAGTGTATCAAAGTCTTTATCACTTAAGCCATGCGGATGTTCGGTGTTGGGTTGCAGTTTCATAAGGTCCACTATGTTCACCACGCGTATTTTCAGTTCAGGCAGGTTATCACGTAAAATGGAAACAGCCGCCAGCGTTTCCAATGTTGGCACATCACCTGCACATGCCATCACTACATCGGGCTCTGCGCCGGCATCATTGCTGGCCCAGGTCCAGATCCCAATACCTTTGGTGCAATGCACTACTGTCTCATCCATAGACAGCCATTGAGGAGAAGGATGCTTACCTGCCACCACCACGTTCACATAATGCCGGCTCTGCAGGCAATGGTCCATCACTGATAAAAGGCAATTGGCATCAGGGGGTAAATATATCCTTACTACAGATGCTTTCTTATTCAATACCACATCCAGGAATCCCGGGTCCTGGTGAGTAAAACCATTATGGTCCTGCCGCCATACATGAGATGCAAGCAGGATGTTTAAGGAAGGCAGCTTTTTTCTCCAGTTGAGATGCGCTGTCATCTTTAACCATTTTGCATGCTGGTTAAACATTGAATCAACAATATGGATGAATGCTTCATAGCAATTAAAAAGACCATGTCTCCCGGTAAGTATGTATCCTTCCAGCCAGCCCTCACATTGGTGCTCGCTCAACACCTCCATTACACGGCCATCCTGTTTCAGGAATTCGTCTGTATTGACAGTCTCTGCAAGCCATTGCCGGTTGGTCACCTCAAACACAGCATTCAACCGGTTGGAGAGGGTTTCATCAGGACCAAATAAGCGGAAGTTTCTTTGATCTGCATTCAGTTTGATCACATCGCGGATAAATGTTCCCAGCACTCTCGTATCACCCGGCCCCATATCACTCCGCTGCTTTATTTCAATGGCATATTCTCTGAAATCGGGCATGCGGAGATCCTGCAGCCGGAAACCGCCGTTCGCATGCGGATTGGCTCCCATCCTTCTTTCTCCTTTCGGCGCCAAAGCAGCCAGGGCTGGCTGCAGTGTTCCATTTTCATCAAACAACTCCTGCGGTTTGTAGCTTCTCAGCCATTCTTCCAACTGTTGCAGGTGTTCTTTCTTTTTACGTGGTTCCGATAAAGGCACCTGGTGGGAACGGAATGTTCCTTCCACCGGCAAGCTGTCTACCATCTTAGGGCCAGTCCATCCCTTCGGTGATTTCAGAATGACCATCGGCCAGGCAGGCCTTTCTTTGATCTTTTCTTTTGCCGCATCTTTTTTGATCAGCATTATTTCTTCGATCACCGTATCAAGTGTGTTGGCCATTGCTGCATGCATTGGCATGGGATCGTCTCCATCCACCCAATATGGCTTCCATCCATAACCTTTTAAAAGCTGGTCCAGCTCTTCATGGCTGATTCTCGCCAGCAGGGAAGGATTAGCTATTTTGTATCCATTCAGGTGAAGAATGGGCAGCACAACACCATCATTAACGGGGTGAAGGAATTTATTGGAATGCCAGGCTGTTGCCAACGGGCCGGTTTCTGCTTCTCCATCTCCAATCACGCAAGCGACAATAAGACCTGGGTTATCGAAAACAGCGCCGAAAGCATGACTTAATGAATAACCCAGCTCACCACCTTCATGCATGGAACCCGGGCATTCAGGGGAAACATGGCTCGGAATTCCCCCAGGGAAAGAAAATTGTTTGAACAGCTTTTTCAACCCGTTTGCATCCTGTGTAATATCAGGATAGATCTCTGAATAGGTCCCTTCAAGATAAGTATTGGCAACCAATGCCGGTCCGCCATGCCCTGGACCCGAAATATAAAACATGTCCAGGTCATATTGATTGATGATCCTGTTGAGATGTGCATAGATAAAATTCTGTCCCGGCGTTGTGCCCCAATGCCCCAGGAGCATGTTCTTTACATGATCGATCTTCAAGGGCTCTTTCATCAGGGGATTATCCCGCAGATAGATCTGTCCCACGGATAAATAATTGGCAGCCCGCCAGTAGGCATCTATTTTATGCAATAAATCAGGCGAAATTTCCTTTCCCATGTTTTATTGTTTTAAAATAAAAACTATGCCTGAACCGGATGGATGGCTTCAGAACTCTTCATTCAATCGGGAAGAATATTTTGTGTCCTTCATAAAAAGGTACACACACAGGGATACTCCAATACAGGCAGTGATATACCAGTAAAAATAGGACTCATATCCGATATCTTTCAGCCAGAAAGCAACATACTCTGCACTTCCGCCAAAAATGGCCACCGTAAGTCCATAGGGCAATCCGACCCCAAGCGCTCTTACCTCAGCAGGAAATAATTCTGCCTTCACTACCGCGTTGATGCTGGTATAGCCGCTTACAATAACAAGGGCCGCCATCAGCAACAGGAAGGCTACTGTTAAGGAACTGGTCTGGCTCAAAGCTGTAAGCAATGGCACTGTGCATAAAACGCCCAGCACACCAAAACCGATCAGCAGGGGTTTTCTTCCTATCCTGTCAGACAAAGCACCAAACACTGGCTGCAACAAGGCAAACAATAGCAGGGATATGAATGAAAGTGTGGTGGATTGTTGCTTGGTAAGATGCACCGTATTCACCAGGAACTTTTGCATATACGTTGTATAGGTATAAAATGCCAGTGTACCTCCCAGGGTCAGTCCTGCTACAGTAAGAACTGCTTTCGGATGTTTAAGCAATTCCCTGATAGTCCCTTTCTGGCGCTTATGCTCTGAAGCATGCAATTCAAAAGAAGGCGTTTCATGCAGACTGCTGCGCAGGTAAAGCGCGATCACAGACAATACAGCGCCGATCACAAAAGGAATCCTCCAACCCCAGCTATGCAACTGATCTTCGGTCAATAATAATTTCTGCAACACCAGTTGTATGCCTAAAGCGATCAACTGACCTCCGATCAGTGTCACATACTGAAAGCTGGAGTAAAAGCCCCTCCGGTTGCGGGTGGCCATTTCGCTGAGATAGGTAGCAGAAACGCCATATTCACCCCCTACGCTCAATCCCTGCAGCAGCCTTGCCAGCAGCAGGATCACAGGAGCTGCAATACCAATCGTTTTATAGGTAGGGGTAAGTGCGATCAGCAATGACCCGAACGACATCAATAATACAGACCATGTCATTGCTTTCTTGCGGCCCTGTTTATCCGCAATGCGGCCAAACAACCATCCGCCGATCGGACGCATTAAAAAGCCCAGTGCAAATACTCCTGCTGTATTAAGCAACTGGGCGGTTGCATTGCCCTCCGGAAAAAAGGAAGAGGAAAAATATAAGGCAAATGCTGAATAAGCATACCAGTCGTACCATTCCACAAGATTACCAATAGAGCCACCAATAATTGCTTTTAAACGGGGAAGGGATATTTTTTCAGCAGGCATAGTTTATTTTTTCGGACCCTGTATTTACTAAAGATAAGGGGAATAAAAGAGACACCAGAGGAAGTATCCAACATATCGCAGTTCACTTCTACTGAAAGCCGTTAAAGCAGAATCGGAGAGAAGGAAAATGGGTTGAAGAAGAATAAAATGAAACGGCCACTGAAGATCAGTGGCCGTTAGCTTATTTTAAACCCTGGCTGGTGATACGCTTCAGGTAATTAGTCTCCGTTAAATGCTTTTTCCAATTGGGCAATATCAAGCTTTTTCATTTTCATCAAAGCCGCCATCATCCGGCCCGACTTTGCTTTATCTTCACTGGTTACCATTTTTTCCAGGATAACCGGCGTCACTTGCCAGGAAAGGCCATACTTATCTTTCAGCCAGCCGCATTGCTGCGATTTGGGATCACCACCGGCAGTCAGTTTTTCCCAGTAATAATCTATTTCAGCCTGGTCTTTGCAATTAATAACAAAAGAAACGGCTTCACTGAATTTAAAAATAGGGCCGCCATTCAGTCCCAGAAATTTATGTCCGTCGAGTTCAAACTCCACAGTCATCACTGAGCCTGGTTGTTGGCGGTGCTCTTCCTGTCCTTCTTTTCCATAGTAAGCGATCTTGCCAATACTGGAATTCTTGAAAACAGATGTATAAAATTTCGCTGCTTCTTCCGCCTGGTTATCGAACCACAAGCAGGATGTAAGTCTTTGGAATGTAGCCATGATAGCCTCCTTTTTTAATTGTGATAGAACAAAAATATTAAGAAGCTCCGGAGCAAGAAGTGTGCAAATACGACAATCTGAGGGTTTATTGCGACCAGTATTATCCCTGGTCATTCATACGCCGTTGCCGTTTTTCTTCCCTGAACAGTGCAGAAGTAGTGAGAGATAATAACAAACTGAATAAAAGGCCTGACCAGAAACTATCTATCTTAAAATCCTTTATCCATTCGCCTGCTATTAATACTATGACCGTATTGATCACAAAAATGAAAAGGCCGAATGTAAAGATCGTTAAAGGCAGGGTGATCAATATGAGTAATGGGCGCAGGAAAACATTCAATAAGCCAAGCACAATCGCAAACCAGATCGCTGTGCCATAACTTTTGATATGCACACCTGGCAATACCTGTGAAAGGATATAGGCGATAGCCGCGATAACCAGCAGATGCAGGATCAGTCTCATGCTTCAAATGTATTCAACAAAACCCGAATTTTCCGGTTTTCTTACAGGGAATGTCTTGTTAAAAACAGAAGGCTCGCAGTGCAGTGATTATATAATGCGCAAAGCACGGGCCAGGGATTCCCTGTCTCCTGCCGGCTCAGGCAGGCTCATCATCAGGGCAATCATTGCATAAATATCGGCCGGCTTTTTCCCTTCCTTACGTAAAAATTGTATCGAAGTGGAGCCTGCCGATTTGGAAAACTTCAATCCGTCTTTTCCGGCAAGCAGGGGATGATGAAAAAAATGGATGCCGCTGAAAGCAGGTTTATTCAGTACTGTTGCGAGATACTGTTGCGCAAGCGTGGAAGGCCGGAGATCTTCTCCCCTCACTACCAGGTCCACACTCCAGTACAGGTCATCAACAAGAGAAGTCAACTGATATGCGGGAAAACCATCCTTTTTTCTTACGATAAAATCTTTCAGACTGGCTGGCAATATGTCCCTGGTGATTGCCCGTTCAACCGTTTTTATGCTCAGCTCCCTGTTATCCGTTTGCAAGCGCCAGCAGGCATCTTTTGTATCCAGGGGAATGCTTTTATTGCGGCAGGTGCCAGGATAAACCCCAGCAGGGCTCGCAGACAGAATTTGTGCTCTTGAGCAGGTGCAGGCAAACACTGATCCCTGCTCTTGTAATTGGGATAACGCTTTTTCGTATAAGGGTAAGCGATGAAGCTGGGAGAATTCTTTTTCAAATTCTGTGTAGTTACGCGGGCCTTCATCCCAGGGTATCTCCATAAAATGAAGCGAATCAAAAATATCCTGCACATATTCCCTGCCGGCACGTTCCCTGTCCATATCATCGATCCGCAATAAGATCTGCGCACCCGTTTGCCGGGCCAATACTGCTGTTAATGCAAATGACAATACATTGCCCAAATGAAGAAAACCACTGGGAGTAGGTGCAATTCTTGTTCGCTTAAACTGTAGATCCATCACGCTTACTATACATACTTTAAGCATCAGGCTGCATAGCCATCAGCATAGTTAAATATAATACCTTTACTGATTCGCCATGAATGTAATATTATTACTTCTTCCCTCCCCTGGCTCAAATTTTGAAAACTATCCTTTATGAATAACTATGTACTCGATATAAAAGAAATTACTATCCGGCTTCTTATTGCTGTTGTTTTAGGTGGTCTTATTGGTTGGGAAAGAGAACGCAAAGAAGGAGCTGCAGGCCTGAGAACGCATATGCTGGTCTGCATCGCATCTTCATTGATCATGATCGTTTCCACCTTTGGATTTAAAGATGTGATAGGCCACCCTGGCATCTCTCTCGATCCTTCCCGGATTGCAGCGCAGGTAATCAGCGGTGTTGGTTTTCTTGGGGCCGGTACTATCCTGTTCCTGAAACCACAGATCGTAAAAGGATTGACCACGGCTGCAGGGTTATGGAGTGTTGCAGGCATCGGGCTGGCCGTTGGCGGCGGTTTGTATGCCGCGGCTATTATTACTACTGTAGTGGTGCTGATAATACTCGCCCTGATAAAGCCATTGGAACAAAGGATGTTTAAAAATAGCCGTGATCATACGATCAATCTTTCATTCAATACCAAACAATTTGGGCTCATTGACCTGGAAAAATTGCTGAAGAAAAATGAGCTCTCACCAGCAGAGATGATATTGCAGACCAGTAAAGGTGAAGAAAAAGGTAGTCTGAAAATCAGTTTTACCGAAAAAGTATCACGTGAATCCGTTCTGGCCGTTCTTGATGAATTAAAAAAAACAGAAGGGATCACTGAAATTTCTTCACGGATCTGAATAAGGAATGAACTGTGTAATATCATGCCCTGCTGCGGGGATGATATTACACAGTCAGCCTGCAATTGCTCTTTTCGGAGTACCGACCGCTGACCATAAGCTTTGTTGAACCGGCTATGGAATAAGGTTCAGTTTTTGATCCTGCAGATAAAGATCATATACAGGAACTTTAAATAACGGCCATGGTAAACCATTCTAAAAATCCGTTGCAACCCGAGGAGCAGGAAGACAGGCGGATTGAAGAGGAGATCAAACGGAAATTCAACGCCATTACTACCTGGGATGCCACTGGTATTAAAGTCAAAGTCAAACACAGAACAGTATTGCTGACCGGTATCGTAGCCAATTCAAAAGCACTGGAGCAAAGTATCCTGGTCATATTTACCGTCAAAGGCCTGAAGCAGATCGACAATAAGGTCAGGATAAGAAAGGAAGGTATCGCTTCAATAGTCAGTCACCTTGCTTCAGACATTGAAGCAATGACGGACGACAAGAATAAAGACAAGGATAAATAAGGCAATACCTGTATGCCTAAAAAATATAGCCGCAACACAGTACAACTTATTCATAGCGGTCTGGAATTCTTTGATACGCTCTGCCGCATGATCGATTCAGCAAAGCAATCGGTCCATCTTCATACATATATTTTCAATGATGATCATACAGGGACGCTTGTAGCTGACAGCCTCATCGCTGCAGCTAAGCGAAAAGTGGAAGTATTCCTGCTGGTTGACGGCTATGCTTCTCAACATCTTCCGGTTGATTTTATCCGTAATCTTCAGGAAGCAGGTGTTCATTTCCGTTTCTTTGAACCGCTTTTTCAAAGCAGGTATCTTTATTTTGGCAGGCGGTTGCATCACAAAGTAGTAGTAATAGACGCCGCCTGTGCATTGATAGGAGGTTTGAATATAGCGGACAGATACAATACTTTGCCCGGGCAGCCTGCCTGGTTTGACCTGGCTTTGTATATAGAAGGCGCTGCTGCAACCGAACTGTATCATATTTGCCAGCAATTATGGCTGAAGAAAGGGAGGTTCAGAAAAAAAACCGGTCCATCTTATTCTGTGCCGGATGATCCCGGCGTTCATGAAGGGGTAGCGGCAAGAATAAGAATAAATGATTGGGTGAAACGCCAACAGGAAGTAACGGCCACTTATATGGAATTGTTCAGATCAGCCAGCCATCGCATTACTATTATATGCAGTTATTTTCTTCCAGGCCTTGTTTTTCGCACACAGTTGAAACGCGCAGCAAAAAGAGGTGTGAAAATAAAAGTGGTACTCGCTTCCAGGTCTGATGTCCCTGTTTCAAAATATGCGGAACGGTATCTCTACCGCTGGATGCTTCGGCATGCAATAGAGATCTATGAATACCAGCCTACCGTATTGCATGCAAAGATGGCCATAGCTGATGATGAGATGCTGACCATTGGGTCATACAACGTTAATAATATCAGCAGGCATGCCAGTATTGAACTGAATATTGAGGTGAAAGACAAAGAATTTGCCAGTGAAGTGCTCCAGGAAATTGACCGGATCATTCAGAGAGACTGCAAACCGATCAATACGATGACCTATACAACCCGTTTATTTTCTTTCAAGCAATTCCTGCAATGGATCGCCTTCCAGTGGGTCCGGATAATGATGACAGTAAGTACATTCTATTTCAGGCAAAAGGAATGATCAATTCCCTTTTATCCTTCTGATAAATGATTCAGTCCTTTTCAAGTCCCATCCTTCAAAACGTCCCCGCTGCACCACGAGATTATTTGCTTCGGGTCTGTCGCAATAATAATAGAACGTAAATCTTGCTTTCGGATTCTCCCAACCGGCTATCTGTCCAAAACGAAGTACATTAAAAATAAGCGTATCGTTTCTTCTTTCCACCGTATAGTATCCGTGGGCAAATACCTGGAGATCTTTTACTTCTTCTTTGTTCTCCACGAGATCAAGTAAGGAATCCTGCCGGGGAAACCAGGTAAAATTCATTTGCTCACTCCTGTCAAACACAGAGCGGTAAGCAATATAGTATCCATCATCCTTTCTTACCACCGCCTGCCAAAGCCAGGTATTCATTATAGTCGGTATGGTAAAATAATGATCGGAAGGGATGTGTTGTGCTGCAAGATTTTTACGCACTACTTTATCTACCTGCAGTTTATTGGTGATGGCATAAGCCAGGTAAAGCACACTCAGGCCAATACCGATCTCCCAGCAACGCTTTCTTCGCCTGTCGTGCCGCCGCAGTATCAATAATCCAAGCACACCGAGGAATGGCCATATCGAAAAGAAAGGATCGATCACAAAAAGCACATTGAAGGAGAATCTGCGATGCGAAAAGGGTTCAAACCAACCGGTTCCATAAGCATTAAAACTGTCAATGAACACATGCACGAACAGGTTGATCCCGAATAAGAGGAACCAGGATCTATAACTCAAAGGTGTTTTCCGGAAGATCTTGTCTGATAAGAAGCTCAGAACAAGCGTGCCCACCACAATGAACAAAAGGGAGTGGGTAATCCCCCGGTGGGCTATAATGTCCTTCGTATCGCTTAAGAAGAATGCGGTAACAAAATCAATATCCGGAAGGCTTTGAGCGATAGCACCAAGCAGCATGGCTTTCTTGCCCAGTTTTTTTCCGGCCACTGCTTCACCAATACAGGCGCCCAGAACAATATGTGTAAGCGAGTCCAATTTTTATCGTTTTTATCGCAGGAACTGCAAAAACCTTTACCAGCTCTGGGTTGAAAACTACGTAAAAGCCGGGAAAATATAGGATACAGATGGGTACGGATAAAAAAATTGGACAATCACTGTTCAATTAAATGTATGTATCCGGTGAATAGTAAATTACGGGACTGTAGGCGGGTCAACTCTTTTTAACATTTATTGCGCTGGGCCCGCGATCTCCCATTTCTACTTCAAAACTAACTTTATCGCCCTCTTTTACGGGGTCAGTTAAATTATTGATATGTACAAATACCCGTTCTCCTGTTTCTTTATCATTGATAAAACCAAATCCTTTTGCATCATTAAAGAAACTGACAGTTCCTATCCTCACGGGCTCGACCAGATCTTCCCTCTTTGAAACGCCAATCTGGATATCCTCCTGATTGAACATCTTTTTGTTTCTTGGGTCAGGAGGCGTTGAGGAAATATTACCATTCTCATCTATGTAAGCCATCATTTCTTCCAGGCTTTTACCTTTCTTGCCATTCGCTTTTCTTTCCTCCATTTTCTCCTGCTTCTCCTGCCGTTGTTTTAAACGTTTCTTTTCTTTTTCCTTCTTGTTAAATGTTTCTTTGGGTTTTGCCATATTTAATTTTTCAGCCGTACTCACGTAACGGCTATTTAAGCCGGTAGGTGATTGAATTTGTTATGATTTTCTAAGCTGGTCAAAAATGATATTCTGACCAGTACACAATCAATGTGTGAAGACAAGAATCAAACATTTTCCAGCCTGGTCATTTCAGCGCCATTAAAAATGCGCGCCAGGTTGATATCCTTTGAAGTGCTATAGGATTCCAGATGTGTTTCGCTGACGATCCGCCACAGATTTTTACGACTCAGTTCAGGATAATCATCTGTTTTAATAAACAAACCCATAATGGGCTTCCGGGTCTTGAAATTAATACGAACCGGGTTATCGCCCTTAAGCTTGTTTTTCATAAATCTTTCTATTTCTTCGTACGTCATATAAAAGCTTTACTATTATTAATTCAGGTATTACGGAAGCAATTGCTTTGACGTATCTTTTATCCAGTTAAATACAGATATTTCGCTTTTTGCTTCCATTGGCAAATTATTGGCTATCTGCCGTTCCAGTTCGCGGGCCTCTTCCAATGTGAACCTTTCAAAAAAGGATGCATAAAAATTGATGATAAATAATACCTGATCTCCATTAAACCTGTCGAATAACCGCCGGCTTGGCCTTCCGGCAAATATAGCTCTCGAAGGATCCGTGATCCATTTGTAAAACCGGCCTTCCATATCGTTTTTTTGATAGATCATATAAACAACTTTAGATTAAAGAGCTGAAACAACAATCAATTTATATTTTTCACAACTCAGCCTGCAAAGCCAGCGATCTACCAGCGCTTGGTGTTGGGACGGTCTGTTTTTTCCCTTGCCTGCGTTACTGATATCTGCCTGCCTTCAATTTCTTTATTGTTCAGATTATCCATTGCCGTTTTGGCTTCTGCATCAGAGCCCATTTCCACAAATCCGAACCCCCTGCTGCGGCCAGTTTCCCTGTCTGTTATCACTTTAGCAGAACTTACCTGCCCAAATTGTTCAAATAATTTTCTGAGGTCTTCTTCAACGAGATGAAAACCCAGGTTTGATACGTACATGTTCATAAAAACTAGTTTAATAGAAAAAATATTTAGTGATAAAGAACGACAACAAGAGCGAAGAGAAGATGAACTATTACTGACGAGTAAAAGATTGATGCTGATCTGAACTGATTGCTGAGGTAGTTTTAAATCACTTCTGGTGAAGGTACGGTATTAATCGGGGCTTAGAGGAATTAAATTACTACATGGAAGTGAACCCTTGTCAACCAAGTGTTTAACAACCAGGGTAATTCGCATATTTTATTAGCTCTAATTAAAAGTAACACACTTTGCGTCGCGATCACCCTCCAGATTGTCGCTTTCAGACCTCATTAAACCTCGGACCGCATAATATCTTTATGAAGGAATTATATCACTATGATAGAAGTTTTTAAAACAGATGTTAAAGACAAGATATTTGCCAGTATTCTTGTAGAGCAGATACATAAAATGTATACCGGTTACACAGCCAATTTTGACCTGGATGATTGTGACAACATTCTCCGTGTTAAATCCTCTTCAGGAATTGTGCAGGCCGACCCACTTATCCTGCTGCTGGAGAAATATGGGTTTAGAGCTGAAGTGTTACCAGACTGAAGTAATAAAACTTTGCTACAATCTTACTTCTACCTTTTTACCGTTATAATTTATTTTTTTTCCGGAAATAATAAAATCCATTCCCAGTGGTTTGGCCTGACTGATAAGTTTTATATAGATCGTTCTTTTTTGCAGCATACCATTAAAGCTCCCTTCCCTGTCTCCGATCGTCAGGGTATGCCTTTCTTCATTATAACTTAACGGGATCGGGCTAAAGCTTCCCTTCTCGTAATTATAATTTAGTCCTTCATCTTCGTACATATCAAACCGGCCGTCCCTGCCCGCATACACATATACAATCAAAGGATCAGCAGCATACTGATCAGTGTATTCCAGTTCAGGACCTGTGGGAATGATCGCTCCCTCTTTTACAAAAACAGGTATCCGCTGATAGGGGGCATCTGCATTAATGGATTGTCCACCTTCATAATATTTTCCGGTATACAGATCATACCAGCCCTGGCCAGCCGGTAAATAAACACTTCTGTTCAAAGCCTTATATGTGTACACAGGATTGATCAATAAGGAGGGGCCAAACATAAACTGATCACCTGTATTCTTCACTGCTGCATCTTTTCCAAAATCCATTACCAGTGCCCGCATGATGGTCGAGTTCTTATGATAAGCATCACCAGCCAGTGTGTAGATATAGGGCATCAGCCTGTAGCGGAGTTTGTTATAATACAACATGCTATTGTAAGCAGGATGTCCCTCAGGAGCAGTATTATAAATTTCACGGAAAGGGAACTGTCCATGCACGCGGAAAAGAGGTACAAAGGCGCCAAACTGGTACCAGCGGGTCTGCAGTTCCCTCCATTCAGCCAGGTCCGCTTCATTGGGCTTTTCATACCGGGGCTCAACAGAGAAACCACCAATATCCATAGTCCAGTAAGGAAGGCCTGAAAGGGAGAAATTAAGACCTGCACTGATCTGCGCTTTCATATCTTCCCAGCGTGAAGCAATATCGCCGCTCCAGATGGAAGCAGCATAGCGCTGCGAACCAGCAAATCCGGAACGGGTAAGCAGGAACACTCTTTTATCAGGATCAACGCTGCGTTGTCCTTCATAAATACCTTTTGCATTCTGAAGAGGATAAGCATTCAGGTATTCAGCAGCAGTGCCTAAAGCTGTGGGGCTCATCTGCTCCTTTCTTTTTTGAGGAGAAACGTTGGACAAAATATCTGGCTCACTCGCATCCATCCACCAGGCATCTATTCCTTTGGTGTAAAGCTTATCATGTATCAGTTGCCAGAAACCTTTCCGGGCTTCATCATTAAAAGCATCATAAAAGGTGGAAGTATATCCCTGCCCTATCCAATCGCGTTGGCGATCGGCAATATTTCTTTTGTAGAGCCATCCTTTTGCATCGAATTGTTGATAAGCCGCTATTCCTTCATAAAATTTCGGCCACACGGATATCATCAACTTCGTCTTATATTTTTTATGCAAAAGATCGATCATGCCTGATGGGTCAGGAAACCGTGTATTATCAAATTCCTGGCTGCCCCAATCGTTTTCTTTCCAATAGCTCCAGTCAAGCACGATATTATCCAATGGAATTTTTCTTTTCCTGAATTCTGCGACTGCATTAATGATCTCTTCCTGTGTTTTATACCTCTCGCGGCTTTGCCAGAAACCCATTGCCCATTTGGGAACGATCGGGGCTTTACCGCTCAATTGACGATAACCGCTGATCACTTCATCCATATTTTGTCCATAGACAAAATAGTAATCGATCTGTCGGCCGGCTTCGGAGTCAAAACCGAAAGTATTGTTCCACCCATCCGGCAACGGCGGCAGCCAGTTGGCAGTGATATACGATTCTCCGCCATCCGGTATCCATTCTATTTTGATGGGATACTTTTCACCCTTCTCGAGTTGCAGGTTGATGACACTGGAACCGGGATTCCAGGGTTGTCTCCATTTATCCAGCAACAGTTCGCCATTCACCCACACTTTAATATAACCTGCATAGGTGAAACGAAGTTTATGATGGCCGCTGTTTCCGCTCGCAATAGCTCCTTCCCAGGTGATGCTCCCTTTTTGTATAGCAAACTCAGGAGGAAGTTTTAGTTTGGTATCTGTTACATACGGATAATTGATGGATGATTCTGCTTTTTCAAAAGCAATATCCTGGGGCTTGTTACGGTCATTGCAATAGCTGGCCGTCAACCACCCCTGCATACCTTTTTTATCAAACAGGCGCAGGTTGGAAAGCGGAAGAAAGGACCTGGTATCGCCTGCTTTTGAAAAGGAATAATTGTCCCATAAAATTCCATAGTTCTTTACAGATATCATAAATGGTACAGCCACTTCCGTATTGTTCTGGAAAAGGGTTACCTGCTGATCCTTGTAATTAAATATTCCTTCCTGATGCTGTCCCAATCCATACAGTGCATCATTAGGAGCGATATCAAACACCTGTTGCAACCTGTACATAGGTTCACCTTCCCAAACAACCGGTACGATCTCCCTACCGTTTACTTTTTTTTCGGACAATAAAAAATTCCCACTTTCATCTTTAAAAGAAACAGCGCCAGAGAAGAGATCGATAGTTGCATTAAGAACAGCAGTAGAAAGGGTAAGGCTGCTATCTGTTGTGCTTGTATTCCATTTTACCAGTTGCGGAGTATGAACGATCACCAGGCTTTTTGAAGACGATAATTCAATCGTAGGAGAAGCAATCACCCGAATAATCTTATCTGTAATAACCTGCAGCTTCACCAGTTTTACTTCAGCCGAAAACCGTTGATCCGGGTAGACCAACACCCCATCTTCTACAATTTTATACCGCGTATCAGGCGGTATGGAAAAACAGAAAGAAGAAAGAAAACAACAGAAAAGGAAAAATGCCATCCGTTTCATAAGCAGGCAGGTTTTAAATTCTAAGACAATGAAAATTAGCACATTTTCATTCCGGCCAAAATACCCGGCTAATTAATGCAAAGGATCAGCTATTATAATATCAAACGCTCCTCATAAGTCCATCCTTCCCGTCCTTCCCGCCTTACCGGTAAAAAACTTACCGGTAAGGCGGGAAGGACGAGAAGGGGTCATTTGAGAAAGATTTTACTCTATTTATATGAAAGCAAGAAATTGTGATATATGCTCTAATACATACAAGCTTACCTATATATGAATAAAGGCAAGGATCTATGTGTTTAGAAAAAAAAGTCTGTCTCACCGGTTAAAATACCTAACTTTGCCAATCTTTCGATGCCGATTTCAGGCGTACTACCAATAACCATCACTGCCCGGGAAGGATTTTAATCATCAGCAATCAACTCTGAGAAATTGTATTGCGTTGTCATTTTTTTACCTTAAAAAATTGAATATCCTCCCCCGGGTGGATGGTTAATCTGTAAACATGAAGAAAAAATTAAAGGGAACTTATTTACTTGTTTCGGCCTTGTTAATTGCGTTATTGCATTTGTCATTTGCATTTGGCAAAAATGTTTTCGGTTCACGCACTTTTGCCGCATTTGCACCAGACAAAACAAAAACGGATAGTCTTTCGCCTTTTTCTGGCGGAAAGTCCATTTATGATAGCCTTCGCTTAGACAGCATTGGCCTGAGCCGCGAGGCTTTTGAGTATGCACAAAAAGGCTGGAACAAATTATTTCATGAAGGCCGCCTCAGCAATCCTGCTGTGCTGGCTATCGCCGATTTCAGTCAGCCCAGCAGCCACAAACGCTTATATATCCTGGACCTGAAACAATATAAGGTCCTTTTCCAAACCCTTGTAGCGCATGGGCGCAACTCCGGTAAGGAACTGGCTACTTCATTTTCCAACCTGCCTTCTTCTTATAAAAGCAGTCCCGGTTTTTATATCACAGGAGAAACATACAATGGTAAACACGGCTATTCGCTTAAGTTAAATGGCGTGGAAAAGGGCATTAATGATAATGCTTATAACCGGGCCATCGTGGTGCATGGAGCAGATTACGTTGATGAGTCCTATGCATCAAGCCAGGGCTATATCGGCCGAAGCCTGGGATGCCCTGCTGTTCCCGAGAAGGAAGCACAGCCTATCATCAATACAATAAGGGATAACACCTGTTTCTTTATTTATGAGCCGGGCGTTTCTTATTCCGCCCGTTCCACTATGCTGAACTAATATTTTATCTGCTGCCGCCAATCTTTATCTTTGGGCATTAATTCATTCTTATGCTAAAGATCGGATTGTATGGCGTTGGCCACCTGGGCAAGTTTCATTTGAACAACTGGAAAGAGATACCCGGTGTGGACCTCGTGGGTTTTTATGATCCGCATGACGATACAGCCAGGGAAGTCTCTGAAAAATACCAGCTTCCCCGTTTTCTTGACCCTGACGCGCTGATGGACGCCTGCGATGCCATTGACGTGGTCACTCCTACCAATCACCATTTCCAGTGGTGCGAAAAAGCGATCAAAAAGGGAAAGCATGTTTTCGTGGAAAAACCACTGGCCCATACCATGGAAGAAGCCCGTCAACTGGTAAAACTGGCAGAGGAATCAGGCAGTAAAGTGCAGGTAGGTCATGTGGAAAGGTTCAACCCTGCTTTCCTTGCCCTGAAGGATGTAGCCCTTAACCCGATGTTTATTGAAGTGCATCGCCTGGCGCAGTTCAACCCGCGTGGTACTGAAGTGAGCGTGATCCTCGACCTTATGATCCATGATATTGATATTGTGCTCAGCATTGTGAAGAGTGATGTAAAATCGATCTCTGCCAGCGGTGTGGGCGTGATGACGGAAACACCAGATATCGCCAACGTCCGCATCGAATTTCACAATGGATGTGTGGCCAATCTTACCAGCAGCCGTATTTCCATGAAGAAGATGCGGAAAATGCGGTTGTTCCAGAAAGATGCGTATATCGGCATCGATTTCCTCAATAAAAAAACAGAGATCATCAAGCTGAAGGAAGCGCAGGATTCCAATGTATTTGCATTTGATATAGAAACACCTTCCGGTGTTAAAACAATCGCTGTAGCCAATCCTGCTGTGCCCGAAGTAAACGCTATTAAAAAAGAACTGGAAGAATTTAAAGCAGCCATTCTTAACAATACCAAACCGATCGTTTCAGAAATAGACGGCTTTATGGCCATGGATGTAGCACACAAGATCCTGCAGAAGATCGGGAATAATGTGATCACCCACTGATATGAGTACAGGCAAACAAATATCCATCGCCTGGTATGTTGCAGTTGATTATCTCATGTCTGCCTTTGCCTGGGCGGTTTACTATTTTATAAGAAAGGCTTTGCTGGAAAAAGACATTCCGGCAAGCAGCCTGTGGCAAACAGACTATCATTTCTGGATAGGTGTTCTTTTTATTCCTATGGGCTGGCTGGCTCTGTTTACTATTTCAGGTTCCTATCATTCCCTGTATGCAAAATCCAGGTTGTATGAATTCAGTTCCACACTGATCTGTACACTGATCGGAACATCTGTATTATTTTTCTTTTTTGTAATGGATGATGTGAGGAATGATACCATATCTGCGGCTGCCTATTACAACAAAGCTTTTCTACTGCTGCTTCTGCTTAACTTTCTCCTTATCTTTTTTGGCCGGTGGCTGGTGTTAAGAAAAGTGAAGCACCAATTGCTCAATGGTGATGTTTATTTCAATGCTCTGATCGTAGGCAACCGGGAAAATGCTACAAGCATATTTGAGAGAACTAAAAAGAACCTTCATGATGGAGGTTACCGCTATATTGGATTTGCCAGTCCGGCTGATGCTGATAGCAATTCTTCGCCATTGCCATTGCTGGGAACTTTACCGGAGCTGGAAAGATTGATTGATAAGAACAATGTGCAACTGGTAGTGCTTGCCCTGGAAAAATCAGAAAGCAGCCTGTTGGAAAACCTGGTTGCCCAGTTAAGTGAAAAGGATGTTTCCATAAAGATCCAGCCGGATACGATGGATATACTCTCGGGGTCCGTTAAAACCAATAACGTAATGGGCCCTGCACTGATAGATTTGAATACAGGGCTGATGCCTGAATGGCAGCAGCATATCAAACGGCTGATAGATGTGGCAACTGCAACTGCAGCATTGATCTTTCTTTTTCCGCTGATGCTTTATACGGTGATCCGCCTGGTATTATCGTCCAAAGGCCCTGTATTTTATGTGCAGGAAAGGATCGGTTATAAAGGAAAGCCTTTTATGATGTACAAGTTCAGGTCCATGATCGTAAATGCGGAAGAAAATGGCCCCGTTCTTTCTTCTGACAATGATCCCCGCATTACCCGCTGGGGCAAAGTGATGCGGAAATGGAGGCTGGACGAGCTTCCCCAGCTATGGAATATCCTGAAAGGAGATATGAGCTTTGTTGGGCCCCGGCCTGAACGCCGTTTTTTCATCGGCCAGATAGTGGCCAGATTTCCCTATTACAAATACCTGTTGAAAGTAAAGCCTGGTCTCAGCAGTTGGGGAATGATCCAGTTTGGATATGCAGAAAACATCGAACAGATGATCGAACGCAGCAAATTCGACCTGGTTTATATCGAAAATATATCGCTTCTTCTCGATTTCAAGATCATGATACATACCATCCGGATCATTTTTAAAGGCAAGGGGAAATAAGTATTTTTGGGAAAACTCGGATCAGGTCCGAGGCGGCCCGCCTTCGCCAAGGCTTCGGCGGGTAAAGTAAGTTATCCTTACATTAAACCAGCCAATGCAACCAATAAAATTCTTTTTCTTCCTCATAAGCTGCAGTTTCTTTTTTAATGTCCAGGCCCAGCGTCCATACTGGCAACAGGAAGTGAATTATTCCATTGATGTGTCGCTGAACGACAGGCAGCATAGCCTCGATGGATTTGAACGGATGGAGTATATCAATCATTCACCTGATACACTTCGTTTTATCTGGATACATCTTTGGCCGAATGCCTATAAAAATGATAAGACAGCATTCACAGATCAGCAATTAGAAAATGGCAGTACTGATTTTTATTTTTCCGGTAAAGAACAAAAGGGGTATATCAATAAGCTGGATTTTAAAGTGAATGATATAACCGCAGAAACAGCAGATCATCCGCAGCATATCGACATCATACAACTGATCCTTCCTTCACCATTATTGCCAGGACAGAGAATCCTGATCACAACGCCTTTTCATGTGCAACTACCTAATAATTTCTCCAGGGGCGGTCATGATGGGGAAAGCTACCAGGTAACGCAATGGTATCCCAAACCGGCAGTGTATGACAAGGAGGGCTGGCACCCGATGCCCTATCTCGATCAGGGTGAATTTTACAGCGAATTTGGCAGCTTTGACGTAAATATTACGTTGCCGGATAATTATGTAGTGGCTGCTACAGGAGAATTGCAGGATGCCAGGGAAAAAGAATGGCTTCGCGCCAGGAAGGATTTTAACTGGGAGCCGCTAAAGAAAAAGATCAAAACAAAAGGCGGAGGATATAAAACGGTTCAGCAGCAATTCCCTGTTTCATCTCAACGGACTAAAACACTTCAGTTCCGCCAGGACCACGTACATGATTTCGCCTGGTTTGCTGATAAGCGTTTTATTGTTGATCTCGACACCTGCCGTCTTCCCTCAGGTAAGATCATTGAAGTCGGCAGCTATTATTTACCTGCAGAAAAAACAAGCTGGAGGAAGAGCCTGTCCTTTGCAAAAGATGCTGTAAGAAGCCGGAGTGAATGGATTGGCGAATATCCTTATTCTGTTATAAGCGTAGTGGAGGGGCCGCTCAGTGCCGGCGGAGGAATGGAATACCCTACGATCACGGTGATAGTCCCTACAGCAGACACAGGCCAGCTTGACCGCACGATCGAACATGAGATAGGGCATAACTGGTTTTATGGCATACTTGCCAGCAATGAGCGTCTCCATCCCTGGATGGATGAAGGGATAAATACTTATTATGGCAACCGTTATGTCCGTGATAAATACGGCCCCAAGGGAGATACATGGCTTGGCCAGTCCAGTTTCCTTATAGAAGATGCAGAAAGATTGTTGTTTGAATCGGTAGCAGCGATCCACCACGACCAGCCAATCAATACATCCAGCGACAGTCTTTCTTCCTATAACTATCCCCTGGTTGCTTATATTAAAGCAGCTGCCTGGCTCGATTACCTGGAACAGAAAGTTGGGAGGCCTCAACTGGATAAAGCCCTTCAGCATTATTATCAGCAATGGAAGTTCAAACATCCCGGACCGGAAGATTTTAAGGCAAGCATCAGTGAAAGCCTGGGCATTGAGCAAGACAGTTTGTTTTCTTATCTGAACACAACAGGAGTTTTACCTGATCAACACAGAACAGGTACAAAAGCTGCTTTTATTCTTGACCTGAAATCTTACGCATCATATATCCGGTCGCCAGTGGCCAATCTTATCAGCATTGGGCCGGCAATCGGCGTCAACAGGTATGATAAGTTAATGGCAGGCATTTTCGTAACCAATTATAAACTTCCTGCATCACGGCTGCAGTTTTTTGTAGCGCCGATGTATGGTATTGCTACAAAAAAGCTGACTGGTACAGGTCTGATCAATTATTCCTTCTTCCCTGATGGAGCATTCCGGAGAATAAACCTTGGGCTTAGTGCGTCCGCATTTGGTATCAACCGGTTCAAGGACGATGACAAGACCACTTATATGTCTTTTCATAAAATAGTACCGTCTCTCCGGCTGACATTAAAAGAACGTAATCCCAGGAGCACGCTCAACCGCTTCCTGCAATTCAAAACATTTTTTATTACTGAAGAAGCTTTGCGTTTTTACCGCGACACAACAATAACCGGGACTGACACTACTATAGAAAACAAATACAGGGTTATATCCAGCAATCGCACACTTAACCAACTGATGCTGGTATGGGAAAATAATCGGGTATTGTATCCTTATCGCGGAGAATTTAAGCTGGAGCAGGGAAAAGATTTTATCCGTGCAGGTTTTACCGGTAATTATTTTTTCAATTATCCAAAGGGGGGTGGGTTAGATCTCCGGTTGTTTGCCGGAAAATTCCTTTATACGGCCTCTAAAACGTTTACCAAGCAATCTGAAACGGACCGTTACCATCTTAACATGACAGGGCCTAATGGTTATGAAGACTATACTTACAGTGATTATTTTGTTGGCCGTAATGAATTTGAAGGAACTGCAAGCCAGCAGATCATGGTAAGGGACGGGGGATTTAAAGTAAGGACAGATCTGCTTTCAAACAAGGTAGGTAAAACAGATGATTGGCTGGCAGCTATTAACCTCAGTTCCACTATCCCTTCCCATCTCAACCCGCTTAACCTGTTGCCGGTGAAAATCCCTTTGAAAGTATTCCTGGATATCGGCACAAGCGCAGAAAGCTGGAAAAGGACTTCCGGCCAGGACCGTTTTCTTTTTGACGCAGGCCTGCATATACCTTTGCTGAAAGAAACAGTGAATATTTATATCCCACTGCTGTACAGTAAAGTGTATAAAGATTACATACAGTCAACCATACCCGAAAACAGGTTCCTGAAAAAGATCTCTTTTTCCATTGATATTTCTCATTTCAGGATGCGCAAATTTATCAGGGACATACCATTTGAATGAGTCAGACATTTCACATACAATATCTGGCATATAAGGAAATTGATTTCCGGAAATGGGACCATTGTATGGCGAATGCTTCCAATGGTCTGATCTATGGGTATTCTTATTACCTGGATAATATGTCGAGACAATGGAATGCGCTGGTGTATGGCGATTACGAAGCTGTGATGCCATTGACCTGTCATAGAAAATATGGAGTAGCCTACCTTTATCAGCCTTTTTTAGCAGCCCAGTTGGGTGTGTTTGGAAATAATATTACAGCAGGCCTTCTGCAATCATTCCTGGATGCTGTTCCATCGAGGTACTTATACTGGGATATTTATCTCAATCATAAAAACCTCTTCCCGCTTGAGCGGTTCTCCTTATATCAGCGGAAAAATTTTGTCCTGCCTCTCCATAAATCCTACGCTGAATTGTATGAACAATACAGGGAGAATACAAAAAGGAATATAAAGAAAGCATTACAATTAGGCTGCAAGCCGGCAAAAGATATTCCTGTTGAAAAAGTAATAGAACTGGCTGTGTTGCAGATGCGTGGTTATACAAAAGAGTCCACAGACAATATTGAACGTTTCAGAAAACTCTATGATTTCTTATATGAAAGAAAACAAGCTATCTGCTATGGTATTCTTTCTTCCAAAAACGAATTGATAGCCTCCTGTGTGTTTTTCTTTTCCCATAATCGGGCTTATTATATCCTGGTAGGCAATCATCCTGACGGCCGTACATTGGGTGCCTCGCATGCCCTGATCGATGCGTTCATTAAAGATCATGCAGGCCAGGCTTTGCTGCTCGATTTTGAGGGCTCGGATATACGTAACCTCGCTTTCTTCTATAGCAGTTTCGGTGCTAAAGAAGAAAACTATCCGGCAGTAAAATTGAACAGGTTACCATTTTATCTGAAATGGCTAAAAAAATAATCAGGGATTGGAGGATGCGACACCTGATTCTTCCAATATTTTTTCTGCCAGCAGCATATCCACCGGTCTTGTTATCTTGATATTGTTCTCTTCACCATTCACGAGAGATACTTTAAGCCCATATGCTTCCACCACCGTAGCTTCATCAGTGAATTTATCTTTATAATCTATCTGGAATGCGGGTAATAAGATCTTACTGTGAAATACCTGCGGGGTCTGTACCAGCATCACCAGGTTGCGATCTACAGCTTCATTACCTTCTTCTGTGAGCATGCGGATGCTGTCTTTACTGGGAACTACCGGAATAGCGCTACCGGTTTCCATTGCCATTGTATAACAACGGCGGATCAGATCGCCTGACAATAAGCAACGTACGCCATCATGTACAAACACCACAGCTTCTTCTTTTATCAGTTCCAGGCCATTCTTTACGGATTGAAAACGGCTGTCGCCGCCGGCAGTGATTCGGATACGGTCTTTATCAAAATAAGCATCAATGATCTCCTGTCCCATGTCCATATATTCGACCGGTAGAACCAGGATCACCTGCAGGTCGGGGTAAGCGTCAACAAAAGCTTTAATGGAATAATAAAGAACGGGTTTATCTTTCAGCAACATGAACTGTTTGGGAATGCTTGCGCCCATTCTTGTGCCGGAGCCACCAGCCACTATTACAGCATATTTTTTCATGAATACAAAAATCGGAATTTACCGGATATAATAAAGAAATGGCTTAAAGGAAACCAGGTTGCCGTCTTTATCTTTTCCAAGTATACATTCAAGGGACAGCACATTCCTGCTTTTCATAGCCTGGATTGCTTTGGCATCTTCCTCTGAAAACGTATCACTGTATACAGTTCTTTGATGAGGTTCACAATCCTCACCACAATCGATAATATAAGTAAAGCGGGTAATTGTTACACCAGTTTCTTCCGGCTTTAATTTTTTGATCTTAGCCAGATCTTCCACGGAAAGCATGCCTTTGGCCTGTACTCCTTCAAAAGAGGCAGTGTAGCGGGGGAGCACTTTACATGAATCGTCATCCGACTGTGCAAAGCCAGTTTGCATATAAAGGGCAAATGCCAGGAGTAAAAATGATCTGCGTACTAAAGAGTATTTCATTTACCGGTAAATATTTACTTCTTTTAATCCTTCACTAGTCTGAATACCGCGGTACATTCCTGCACTGTTAAAGACCAGGGCTGCATTTCCTTTGGCATCCACACCGATCATTCCTCCCTCGCCTTCCATTTTAACAAGTTTGTCCTGCACAACGATATCCATTGCTTCCTGTAAGGACAATCCTTTATATTCCATCAGGCAGCTTACATCATAGGCTGCTACAGCGCGGATAAATATTTCGCCATGGCCGGTGCAACTGATGGCACAGGTTTTATTATTGGCGTATGTACCGGCTCCGATAATCGGGCTATCACCTACCCTTCCCCATTGTTTGTTGGTCATACCGCCTGTGCTGGTAGCAGCGGCTATATTGCCAAACTGATCGCAGGCGGCTGCACCAACTGTCCCAAATTTCTTCTCGTTTACCTGTACATTATGGTCCAGTGCTGCGTTTTCTGTTTCCCTTATTTTCAACCATTGATCATAGCGGAACTCTGAAAAGAAATAGTCATCCGGTTCCGTTCTTATACCAGTTGAAGAAGCAAAAGCAGTGGCGCCTTCTCCATTCAGCATTACGTGAGGGCTTTGGGTCATCACTGCATAAGCCAGTTCAACCGGGTTGCGGATATTATGCACTCCGCTGATCGCTCCGGCCTGCAGGGTTTTTCCATCCATAATAGAGGCATCCATTTCCTGGCTGCCGTCTTTTGCAAATACAGATCCTCTACCGGCGTTGAACAGGATATTATCTTCCAGTGACATAACAGCGGCTTTAACAGCATCCACGGCAGAGCTTCCTTTATGCAATAAAGCATAGCCGGCATTCAATGCACCATCCAACCCTTGCAGGTAAGCTTTTTCCATTTCCGGGGTCATATTTTCCCGGAGAATGGTGCCGGCTCCGCCATGTATTACAAGTGTGTACTTCGTCATAATGAAATCCTTTAAGCCGCTTACCGTTGATATAAGCAGATATGATTATCCTTCCTGGTTTTTCCGCTTTGATGAGATGGCGATATAATACAGGGGCACACCCAGCAAAACGATAATAAATCCCGGCCAGGTAAATTCAGGTTTATAGATAATCAATAACAAACAAAATGCCGTTCCCATCAGGATGTATAAGAGGGGAAGAACAGGATAGCCGAATGCTTTATAAGGTCTTTCTGCCTCTGGTCTTTTTTTGCGCAGGATAAATATGCCGATAATGGTAAGCATATAAAATAATACAACCACAAAAGAGATCATGTCAAGCAATTGGCCATATTTACCGCTCAGGCACCAGACAGATGCTACCAGGCATTGGATCCATAAAGCAGTCTGCGGTACAGAATTCTGGTTAAGCGTTCCTACTTTTTTAAAGAACAGCCCATCCTTCGCCATGGTATAGTATACTCTTGCACCGGCAAGGATCAGTCCGTTATTACATCCGAATGTAGATACCATGATCAGTACGGCGATAAGCATTGTGCCGAAAGAAGGGAATATCTTATTTGCAGCAGCTACAGCCACACGATCATCCTGAGGCAGGGCCAGTTCATTCAATGGCAGTGCATTTAAGTACATGAGGTTTGCAGATACATAAATAACTGTAACTGTCAGCGTACCCAGGAAAAGGCTTAAGCCGATATTCCGTTTAGGGTTTTTCATTTCGCCTGCGATAAACGTTACGTTGTTCCAGGCATCGCTGCTGAAGATAGAGCCTACCATAGAAGCTGCGATGGCTCCCATCAGTGCAGCTCCGCCGATACCTTCCCAGGCTCCGGGGATAAACTTTCCATCTACATCTTTTACAGCTTGTCTGGCAGTAAAACCTGTTTCCCAGTTTTCAGCCCAGAAGCTTTGTTTTACCAGTAAAAAACCAAAAACGATCAATCCGAATAATGCCAGTAGTTTGGCAGAAGTAAATAATGTTTGGATAAACTTCCCTTCCTTAACTCCTTTTGAGTTGATATAGGTGAGTAAGATGATAATGGCAATAGCGACCAGTTGGCCGGAATACACTTTTGTTATCCCTGCATCGAACAAGAGGTGTTCATTCCCTAGTTCCGGTACCATATAAGCAAGGAACTTTGAAAAAGCCACGCCTACAGCGGCAATTGTTGCAGTTTGGATCACGGCAAAAAAGCTCCAGCCGTAGAGGAATGCCATTAATGGATTGTAAGCTTCTTTAAGATAAACGTATTGACCGCCGGCTTTAGGGAACATGCCGCTGAGTTCTCCATAGCTGAGGGCGGCTGTAAGTGTCATAAAGCCGGTGAGAAGCCATACGGCGACCAGCCAGCCGGCGCTGCCGGTATTGCGGGTGATATCAGCGCTGACGATAAAAATACCGGACCCGATCATGGAGCCGGCTACGATCATAGTGCCGTCGAATAAACCCAGGGTAGGTTTAAAAGAGGTTTGCTGTTGACTCATGCAGTTTGTGATTTGGATAAAGCTAAGTGAAAAACGAAAAAGTTTTTCATCATTTTTTCTACGTTTTTTTCCGGGGAAAAATCTGGTTTTTTCCCAAGGCTTGGGATTTGCAAAAGGGGATATTTGCTTTGATTAATCGCTTTGAGGTGTGCGGGTGGGTTAGATAGAATGTGGGGGTATAGAGATAGAGGTATAGGGCCTGAATAGGCCCGGGTTATGTTATTGCCTGGTGAGTAGCAACTGTAAATTGGTAGGCTGGAAGGCGGGGGAGGGAGGGCCCCGCAAGGGGTAGATTCAGATCGAACCTTAATTATCTCCCCTACTGCTTCTCCTTCTTATACTTCTCATTCAACCCCCGGATCACATCCGGCGTAATATCATACAACGTATCCTTATAATAAAACACACCCGGATCGTTCGCAACAATATACGCATATTCCCTTCCCTTATTATACTCCGCAATAAACTCCTCGATCTTCTTCTTTAACGACAAATTACGGCGGGTCACAAACTCCTGGTACTGCTGGTCCATATCCTGCTTTCTCCCCTTCAACACATCTTCCAGTTGCTTCAGCTCCATCTGCGCTCTCTCATAATCCGCCTGCGTCATGGTCGACTGCTTCTGCTGGTATTCCTGGATCTTCTTCCGATATGTCATATCAAGCTGGGAAAGTCCATTGCTATATTCCTTTTCCTTTCCTTCAATCTCCGATTTCACATCCTTCACCATGTCAAAATGGGCTTCAATAGAGTCCATCTCAAAATACGCAATGCGGAAAGGCTTGTTCAGTGATACTGTGTCATTGATCGTTTTCCTTGAAGTAGAGTCTCCCCCCTTCTTACCTAATTGAGTAAAAAGAAGATATCCGCCAAGAAGCGTCAATAATACATTCCATATCACGATACCATTTTTCATCTGTGTTTCGCTTTTATTTTAAAAATCACCACCTGTTACACAAAACAAGGGGCTATGGCTTGCAAGTTAAATTCCTTACCGGGCAAATATAAGGATTCAGGTCACTTTATGAAACCCTTAACGCAAACGAAAATCTCAAATTTGAAGATAAAAAAAGGAGTAAGGGTCACTTACTCCTTTTTATCATTTGATAAATCGCTCTTATTCTTCTTCGTCGAAGGTCATCGCCTCACGGGTCGTTTGCAGCAGTTCATACTCTTCTTTGCTGCCCACGATCATATTCTCAAACTCACGCAAACCTGTACCTGCAGGGATCGGGTGACCAGTGATCACATTCTCTTTCAGGCCGAGCATATCATCCGTTTTACCGTGAATAGCGGCAGAAGACAATACTTTCGTTGTTTCCTGGAAGGAAGCTGCAGATATCCAGCTTTGTACACCCAGCGAAGCCTTGGTGATACCGAGAAGCGTAGGCGCTGATGTAGCGGGTTTCGCATCGCGGTATTCAACCAGTTTCTTATCTGAGCGGCGCAGGATAGAGTTCTCTTCGCGCACATCACGCAGGCTTACGATCTGTCCTGCACGCAGCTTGGTAGATTCTCCGGCCTCTGTAACCACTTTCTTATCGAATACATAATCATTCTCTTCAACGAATTCAAATTTATCTACTGAATCGTCTTCGAGGAACTTAGTATCGCCCGGATCAACAATGTTCACTTTGCGCATCATCTGGCGTACAATCACTTCAATGTGCTTGTCATTGATCTTCACACCTTGCAAACGATACACTTCCTGGATCTCATTCACTACATACTGTTGTACGGCGAACGGCCCCTGGATGGAAAGAATATCCTGCGGAGAGATCTGGCCATCAGACAATGGAGAGCCTGCTTTCACGAAATCACCATCCTGAGCCAGGATCTGACGTGTCAGCGGCACCAGGTATTTCTTGGTCACACCATCTTTCGCTTCAATCACGATCTCACGGTTACCACGCTTGATAGCACCCATTGATACCACTCCGTCAATCTCAGAAACCACAGCAGGATTGCTTGGGTTTCTTGCCTCGAACAACTCTGTTACACGGGGCAGACCACCGGTGATATCACGCAGTTTACCAAGCACACGTGGGATCTTCACTAACACCTGTCCGGCTTTCACATCATCTCCTTCATCAAGCATGATATGGCTACCTGTAGGCAGGTTGTATGATTTGAGCTCTTTTCCTTCTACCACGATAGAAGGGATCTTTGTTTTATCACGGGTTTCAATAACCACTTTCTCACGGTGACCGGTTTGCTCATCCGCTTCTTCACGGTAGGTAACACCCTCGATCACGTTTTCAAATTTCAGCACACCATTGATCTCCGCAACGATTACGTTGTTGAACGGATCCCATGTACAGATCACATCTCCCTTGCTCACCTTCTGGCCATCTTTCACCATCAATGTAGAACCATAAGGAATGTTATTCGTGATCAGCAGACGGTCATTCTTCGTATCGATGATACGAACCTCACCAGTACGGCCGATTACGATCTGTACCTTATCACCTTCGTTATTTTCTGTTGTAACAGTACGCAGACCATCGAATTGGATAGTACCGTCAAACTTAGCTGTCAATGTAGAATCAACAGAAGCAGAACCAGCCACACCACCCACGTGGAAGGTACGAAGTGTAAGCTGTGTACCAGGCTCACCGATCGACTGTGCAGCGATGATGCCTACTGCATCACCTCTTTGTGCCAGTATACCGGAAGCCAGGTTCTTACCATAACACTTCACGCAGCATCCGCGTTTGCTTTCGCAGGTCAGCACGGAACGGATCTCTACAGTTTCAATACCTGCTTCTTCAATCCTCTTGGCAAGGGTTTCAGATATTTCCTCACCTGCAGCGATGATCAGCTCTTCTGTTGTAGGATTATAGATATCATGCAAAGAAGTACGTCCCATGATACGGTCTGACAATGGCTCGATAATGTCCTCATTATCTTTCAATGCAGATGTCGCAATACCACGCAGCGTGCCGCAATCTTCTTCAGTGATCACCACGTCCTGTGCTACGTCAACCAGACGGCGGGTAAGGTAACCGGCATCCGCTGTTTTAAGAGCGGTATCCGCAAGACCTTTACGCGCACCGTGCGTAGAAATGAAGTAGTCCAATACGTTCAGACCTCCTTTGAAGTTGGAGAGGATCGGGTTCTCAATGATCTCAGATCCTGTAGAACCTGATTTTCTTGGTTTCGCCATCAGACCTCTGATACCAGCCAACTGTTTGATCTGTTGTTTAGAACCACGGGCACCGGAATCAAGCATCATGTATACGGAGTTGAAACCTTGCTTATCGCTGCTCAACTCGCGGATCAATGTTTCTGTGATGCGGGTATCCACACGGCTCCAGATGTCAACGATCTGGTTGTAACGCTCGTTGTTGGTGATCAGACCCATGTTATAGTTGTCCCATACTTCTTCCACTTCATTCTTCGCATTCTCCAGCAATTCTTCTTTAACATCGGGAATGATCAGGTCATTGATGTTGAACGACAGACCACCCTGGAAGGCTGTACGGAAACCAAGTTGTTTGATATCATCCAGGAACTTCGCTGTTTTCGGAACGTTGGTGATCTCGATGATGTCACCGATGATATCACGCAGGTTCTTTTTAGTCAGCAATGCATTCACGAAGCCAACTTCAGCAGGTACGTGCTGGTTGAAGATCACACGCCCTACAGTTGTTTCGATCAGCTTATGTTCCAGCAAACCATCAGCATTGCGGATATTGGCTTTCACCTTGATCCATGCATGCAGGTCCACTTTTCCTTCGTTGTATGCAATGATCACTTCTTCGGAAGAATAGAAGGCTTTTCCTTCTCCCCTGATAGTCTCATTCGCATTTGTTTTCTTACCCTTGGTGATATAGTACAGACCGAGTACCATGTCCTGTGAAGGCAGGGTGATCGGCGTACCGTTCTGCGGGTTAAGAATGTTGTGTGATGCCAGCATCAGCAATTGCGCCTCAAGGATCGCAGCATTGCTCAGTGGCACGTGCACCGCCATCTGGTCACCGTCAAAGTCGGCGTTGAACGCGGTAGTAACCAGCGGGTGCAGTTGGATCGCTTTACCTTCGATCAGCTTAGGCTGGAAAGCCTGGATGGAAAGACGGTGCAGCGTCGGGGCACGGTTGAGAAGGATCGGGTGACCCTTCAGTATATTTTCAAGGATATCCCAAACCACCGATTCTTTTTTATCTACCAGTTTCCTTGCAGACTTAACGGTTTTAACGATACCTCTTTCAATCAGTTTGCGGATGATAAACGGCTTGAACAGCTCGGCAGCCATATCTTTTGGCAGACCGCACTCATGCAGTTTCATCTCAGGACCTACCACGATTACAGAACGGCCGGAGTAGTCAACACGTTTACCCAGCAGGTTCTGACGGAAACGTCCCTGTTTGCCTTTCAATACATCTGACAGTGATTTCAATGCACGTCCGCCTTCTGCTTTAACGGCATTTGATTTACGGCTGTTGTCGAACAAGCTGTCGATCGCTTCCTGCAGCATACGTTTTTCGTTACGCAGGATTACCTCAGGCGCTTTGATCTCCAGCAAGCGTTTCAAACGGTTGTTGCGGATGATCACACGGCGATAGAGGTCATTCAGATCAGAAGAAGCAAAACGGCCGCCATCCAGGGGAACAAGCGGACGCAGTTCCGGTGGGATAACGGGGATATATTGCATCACCATCCATTCAGGACGGTTAGTGATCCTTGTATTGGCATCACGGAAAGCTTCCACCACACTCAGGCGTTTCAGGGCATCAGCTTTACGTTGCTGTGATGTTTCTGTAGCAGCAGCATTGCGCAGGTCGAAAGAAAGCTGGTCCAGGTCAATGCGTTGCAGCATATCATGTACCGCTTCAGCACCCATCTTCGCGATGAACTTGTTAGGATCATCATCAGGAAGATACTGGTTGTCTTTAGGCAATGCATCCAGGATATCGAGGTACTCTTCTTCAGTGAGCAGGTCACCAACATTCTGGCCTTTATCCGCACGGATACCAGACTGGATCACCACGAACCTTTCATAATATACGATCGTTTCGAGCTTCTTGGAGCTAACGCCCAGCAGGTAGCCGATCTTATTAGGCAATGATTTGAAATACCAGATGTGAACAACAGGCACCACCAGTTTGATGTGCCCCATTCTTTCACGGCGAACTTTCTTTTCCGTTACTTCCACACCACAACGGTCGCACACAATGCCTTTGTAACGGATACGCTTGTACTTTCCGCAAGCGCACTCATAATCTTTTACTGGTCCAAAGATCCTTTCACAGAATAAACCATCACGCTCCGGTTTGTAAGTCCGGTAGTTAATCGTTTCGGGCTTCAGCACCTCACCATAACTTCTTTCCAGGATGGTATCCGGAGAAGCCAGACCGATAGTGATCTTGGAGAAAGCTGGCCGGGGACGATTGTCTTTTTTGATAGCCATATGTATTTTAATAGATTGTTAGTTGTTAATACTTTGAATTAGAAAGTCAAAATTCAAAAGTAAAAAGTCAAAATGCATTCGCGGTTTTTGAGTTTTTACTTTTGAATTTTTAATTCTTATTCAAACTTCAGATCCAGACCAAGGCCTCTCAGCTCATGCACCAATACGTTGAACGATTCAGGGATGCCCGCTCTTGGAACGTTATCACCTTTCACGATCGATTCGTATGTTTTAGCACGGCCGATGATATCATCAGATTTGATAGTGAGCAATTCCTGCAGGATGTTGGATGCACCATAAGCTTCCAGTGCCCAAACCTCCATCTCACCAAAACGCTGACCACCGAACTGAGCTTTACCACCCAGCGGCTGCTGTGTGATCAAACTGTATGGCCCGATAGAACGTGCGTGCATCTTATCATCCACCATGTGGTGCAGCTTAATGATATAGATGATACCCACGGTTGCTTTCTGGTGGAAACGTTCTCCTGTTTCACCATCATACAGGTAAGTGTGACCGAATTTCGGGATACCTGCATCTGCACAATATTTCTCGATCTCTTCAGTGGTAGCACCATCGAAGATCGGAGTGGCGAACTTCAGCCCCAGCTTCTGACCAGCCCAACCCAGTACAGTTTCATAGATCTGTCCGAGGTTCATACGGGAAGGTACACCCAGCGGGTTCAACACCACATCCACCGGAGTTCCATCCTCAAGGAATGGCATGTCTTCCTGGCGAACGATCTTGGCAACGATACCTTTATTACCGTGACGGCCCGCCATTTTATCACCTACTTTCAGCTTACGCTTAACAGCCAGGTAAACTTTCGCCAGTTTCAATACACCGGCAGGCAGTTCATCACCGATAGAGATATTGAACTTCTCGCGTTTGTAACGTCCGAGTTCTTCGTTGTACTTGATGTTGTAGTTGTGCAGCAGGATATTGATCTGATCGTCCACTTTCTTATCACCGGTCCAGCCCAGCGGATTGATGTTGGCATAATCCAGGCCAGTCAGGTTTTTTGCAGTGAACTTCGCGCCTTTACCGATCTGCACTTCGCCAAAGTTGTTGCTTACACCTGCTGATACATGTTCTCTCAGCAGTGTAGTGAGTTTTTCCAGCAACACTTCCATGAGGTCCGCTTCATTCTTTTCATGCACTTTCTCCAGTTTCTCGATAGCGGCTTTCTCACGCACTTTCGCATTTTTATCTTTCTTCGCGCGTTGGAACAATTTCTTGCCGATCACGATACCTTCCACACCGTTCGGTGCTTTCAGAGAAGCGTCTTTTGCATCACCGGCTTTATCACCGAAGATGGCGCGGAGCAGCTTCTCTTCCGGAGTAGGATCGCTTTCGCCTTTAGGTGTGATCTTACCGATCAGGATATCACCTTCCTTGATATTGGCACCGATACGGATGATACCGTTCTCGTCCAGATCTTTGGTCGCTTCTTCAGAAACGTTAGGGATATCCGGAGTCAGCTCTTCTTCACCCAGTTTTGTATCGCGTACTTCCAGTTCATATTCAGAGATGTGAACAGAAGTAAACATATCTTCTTTTACCACCCTTTCGCTGATCACGATAGCATCCTCGAAGTTGTAACCTTTCCATGGCATGAACGCCACTTTCAGGTTTTTACCAAGAGCAAGCTCACCGTTCTGTGTAGCGTAACCTTCAGTCAAGAAATCACCTTTCTTCACTTTCTGGCCTTTCTTCACAGCAGGCTTCAGGTTGATACAGGTTTCCTGGTTGGTCTTGATGAATTTGGTGAGCCGGTAAACACGAAGGTCTTCTTCAAAGCTTACCAGTTTCTCTGCTTCATCGCGCTCGTAACGGACATGGATCTCGTTTGCATCAACAAACTCAACCACACCAGTTCCTTCAGAGTGGATCTGGATACGTGCATCGCGGGCAGCTTTTCCTTCGAGACCGGTACCTACTACAGGTACGTCAGGACGGATCAGCGGAACAGCCTGGCGTTGCATGTTTGATCCCATCAGCGCACGGTTGGCATCATCATGCTCCAGGAAGGGGATCAGGGAAGCGCTCAAACCTACGATCTGGTTGGGAGCAACGTCCATGAATTCCACTTCATTTTTATCAAGGATCGGGAAGTCGCCTGTTTCGCGGCTTACCACCTTTTCTTCAACGAAATTCCCTTTTTCATCCAGCGGAGTATTGGCCTGGGCGATTTTTGCCAGGTCTTCTTCCTCTGCACTCAGGAATTCCAATTCTTTCATATTCACTTTACCACCTTCCACTTTACGGTATGGGGTTTCGATAAAGCCCATATCGTTGATCTTCGCGTGAACGCAAAGTGTGGAGATCAGACCGATGTTTGGTCCTTCCGGTGTTTCGATCGTACACAGGCGACCGTAGTGGGAGTAGTGCACGTCACGAACCTCAAAGCCTGCACGCTCACGGCTCAAACCACCTGGCCCGAGTGCGGAGATACGGCGTTTGTGGGTGATCTCGGAAAGCGGGTTGGTCTGATCAAGGAACTGTGACAACTGTGATGTTCCAAAGAAGGAGTTGATCACAGAAGACAGTGTTCTTGCATTGATCAGGTCAACGGGGGTGAACACCTCGTTGTCGCGCACATTCATCCGCTCGCGGATCGTACGTGCCATACGGGCAAGACCCACACCGAACTGAGCATACAATTGCTCACCTACGGTGCGCACACGGCGGTTGCTCAGGTGATCGATATCATCGATCTCTGCTTTGCCGTTGGTCAGTTTCACCAGGTATTTGATGATCAGGATGATGTCTTCGCGGGTCAGTGTTTTCTGATCCAGCGGAGCATCCCTGTTCAGCTTGCGGTTGATCTTATAACGGCCTACTTCGCCGAGATCATAACGCTTGTCGCTGAAAAATAATTTATCAATGATACCGCGTGCTGTTTCGTTATCAGGAGCATCAGCACCACGCAGTTGGCGGTAGATGAACTGAACCGCTTCCAGCTCGCTATTGGAAGTATCTTTATTCAGTGTGTTATAGATGATCGCGTAGTCACCGCCCACGTCTTCACGTTGGATGAACACGCTTTTCACATCCATTTCGGAAATGGTCTCGATCGCTTCTTCATCCAGCACAGTGTCGCGCTCCATCACGATCTCGTTACGCTCGATAGACACCACCTCACCGGTATCTTCATCCACAAAATCTTCCACCCATGTTCTGAGAACGCGGGCAGCCAGGCGTTTGCCCAGGTATTTTTCCAGTGTCTTTTTATCAGTAGCCACTTCATCGGCCATGCCGAACAATTCCAGGATATCCTTATCTGTTTCGTATCCGATGGAACGCAACAGGGTGGTTACCGGGAATTTTTTCTTACGGTCGATGTAAGCATACATCACGTTGTTGATATCGGTCGCAAACTCCATCCAGGCTCCTTTGAAAGGAATAACCCGTGCAGAGTAGATCTTGGTTCCGTTGGGGTGAACTGATTGGCCGAAGAATACACCGGGGGAACGGTGCAACTGGGATACCACTACACGCTCAGCACCGTTGATCACGAATGTGCCGCGGGGTGTCATGTAGGGGATATTTCCGAGGAATACGTCCTGAACGATGGTCTGGAAATCCACGTGTTCTTCGTCGTTACAGCTCAGACGCAATTTTGCTTTCAGGGGAACGGCGTAAGTAAGGCCGCGCTCCATACACTCTTCGATAGTGTAACGGGGCGGGTCAATGAAGTAATCCAGGAACTCCAGCACAAAGATGTTCCGCGTATCAGTGATAGGGAAATTGTCTTTGAACACCCTGAACAAACCTTCGATATTCCGTTTGTCAGGAGTTGTTTCTAATTGGAAAAACTCTTTGAAAGACTGGATCTGGACTTCAAGAAGGTCGGGGGTTTCAGCCAGATGCTTGATCTTACCAAAATTCACCCTCTGATTCAATTTTGTTGAAGACATATACGTAATAACCGGTTTAAAAGAGTAATGACACACAAATCACATTCAGCTCTCATTTTAGAAAAAACGAAAGACAGTGATTGTCAACTAGTTAAACATGATCTGGGATGTCAAAATATATTTGGCCAAAATAAAGGACTGCAAAGGTAAGGATAAAAAGCGTTTCGCCAAAAAAAATGA